>JADFNK010000135.1 GCA_022563405.1 Gemmatimonadota bacterium
CGGTCAGAGTCAACGGAGTGGAAAAGGCGGCCTACGGCTCGCTGAAGCCCGACTACTTCGTCGACAACATGGTGATCATGTCGGAGACGGGGACGCTCGGGCCGGGCAGCAGCAATCCGGAGCTCAGAGCACACACGCCCCCGGTCGTCGAGCTGGAGATGGAATCGGTTATCGACGCTCGGGTGGGCCAGCCGGTGACCCTGACGGCTCACGTGACCGACGACGGCCTTCCGAGACGGAGCCGAAGCCGCCTGCCCGTCACGGACGAGGGCACGCTGAATCTGGGCCGCGCGCTGGGCGCTCCCATGCGAATCACCGTGCAAAAGGTTCTGGGCCTTCATTTGACCTGGCACGTCTATCGTGCACCTGGGGACGGCGAGGTGAGTTTCGACCCGGTGCAGATCTCCACCTGGGAGGACACGCGCCCCTATTCCAACTCTCCGTGGTCCCCTTCTTGGGTACCGCCCGAGTTGCCGGAGGACGGGCGCTGGGTGACGGAGGTGACCTTTCACGAGCCCGGCACCTACGTGCTCCAGGGCCGGGCCGACGACGGAGGACTGTTTACCGACAAACGGGTCACCGTCCGGGTCACTCGCCCGGTGTTATGAGCGGGCTGAGCACTGCCGCTGGCGCTGCGTGAGACCGCAACTTGACCCGTTTGGCCCTGCCCGTCATGTTAACCCGACCCGTCAAAGGGCTTTTGGTTTGCCTTCCTTTGAACTCAAGACCAGGCGCACCAACTGAATTCTTACTGATGTACTGATGGAAGGACACACCTCGGAGCATCCGCGGCTCCTTCGGTCCCCATCGCTGCTTTTCCTCCCGCCATCCCGCCTTCTCTTAGACGCTCGAATAATCGAGAAGGAGTCCATGATGCAAGTTCGTATGACAGTGGGTGGAGTAGCGTTCGGGCTACTTCTCTGGGGTGCGTTGGCCGGTCCAGCGGCACTCGAGGCCCAAGTGTCGGGGCCCGGGCCGAACGGCCGTTGGCCGCTGCAGCCCCGTGCTCCTGGAAATCGGACCCTTGCCCCCTTCATGGAGGGCTGGTACGAGAATGAAGACGGGACGTACAGCATCTCCTTCGGGTACCTCAATGCCAACCGGGACACGTTGGAGATTCCTTTGGGAGCGGATAATTTCATCGAGCCCGCTCAGTTCGACGGAATGCAGCCCACGACGTTTTTGCCCGGCCACCACCGGGGGATGTTCAGCGTGGACCTACCGGCGGTGCTGAAGGAGACGGACGTCTGGTGGACCCTTCGTAAAGAGAACGGCGAGGTCACGAGGGTGCCCGGCCGGATCGGTGCCGTCGCCTACCAGCTGGACTGGTATCCCCGGCCCCACGGAAGCGTCCCCCCCCGCGTCTCCTTCGACTCGGATGCGGAGGAGGGCCGCGGACCTCCGGGCATCGTAGCAGAACGTACGCTCACGGTATCAGCAGGATCCCCCCTCACCGTCTCAATCAACGTCAGGGAAGATTCGGAGAGGGATTCCGACGATTTTCGGTTCTCTGAGCCCCTTACGCTTCGCGTGGTATGGTCCAAGCACCAGGGTCCCGGCAGGGTCGAATTCACGCGGCACGAATCCACACCGGTCCCTGAGGAGGCCGATACGCCGGGCCGCGGTGGCGGCGGCGGCTTCCAGGGAGCGGGTGGCTCGCGTCCCGAGAGGATCTCGGTTCCGGACGATGCGGAAAGCGTGGTCCGCGTGGTAGCGACGTTCTCCGAGCCGGGCGAGTATATGTTGCTAGCGCAGGTGGACAACTTCCGTGCGTTGGACAGCGGTGCGGGGGACCAGTGCTGCTGGACCAACGGGTACGTCAGGGTGACTGTCCGGTAAGATCCAAGTCCGGTCTCACGGGCGTGCCCCCAGCCTCTGCTGAAGCTCCAAGGGCACCCTGCGCCGGGTACCGGCGCCGACATCGAGCAGATTCGATGATCGCGCATTGAGTGGTGAGAACTAGTGTCGCGTCACTCATCGAATGTCGGATAGAGCCGAGCGAGCTTGATCCGTGCGTCGGGTGTGGTGAACTGCCAATTGACGCGTGCGTTCTTGTTGTCTCGGAATGCCTGCCACGCTTCGACCTCGCGTCGGACGACGTTGATGTCGTCGATTCTCCTGTTCAGACACTGCGTGCCGAGCACGTTCAACTCGATTTCAGCCACATTCAGCCAGCTTCCGTGCTTCGGAGTGTAGACGAAGTCGAAGCGATCCCATAGCGCCTTGGCTTTGTCCGGGGCGAATGCCTCGTACAGCGATCCCGGCGCGTGGGTATTGAGGTTGTCCATGACCAGCGTGATCTTCTCCGCGCTTTCGTACTGGTCTGCGATCTCCTCAAGGAAATGGGCCCAGTCCCGCTTTGTTCTTCTTTCCGTGATCCTGACCATGCGCTTTCCGGCCAGGGGCTCGCTTGCGAGGAACACCGTGCATACACCGCAGCGCCTGTATTCGTAGTCGTGTCTGGCCACCCGTCCCGGGGACCCAGGAATCGGGACCCTCGTCTCGGCGATCAGTTGCTTGGGAGATTCGTCCATGCAGACCACGGGGCGACGAGGATCGTACGGACGCTTGTAGACATCCAAGACGTTCTCCATGTGCGCAACGAAGCTGCTGTTGTGCTCTGGTGGAATCACCCACCCCTTACGCCGCCAGGGCTTGAGTTCGTTTTTTTTAGAACGCGCCGGACCGTTTCGTGCGAGACGCTGTCGATGTAGCCCAACTCGACGACCCTGTCCGCCAACAACCTCAGCGACCACCTCGCGAAGCCTTCCGGCGGCTCACTGCAACTCAGCGCCACCAGATGAGCTTCAAGGTCCCCGTCCGCTTTCTTCGCGTAGACGCGGCTCCCCTTCGTCCCGTTCAAGCACACCTCAAGACCATCGACGACGAAGCGCCTCTTCACTCGATCGATCTTCCGCATGCTGATCTTCAGCACGCGGGCGATCTCTTCATTCGTGGAGCGCTCCGTCTGAAACTCACCCGCATCACACCCCAGCAAGATCAGTGCGTTGAGAATTTTCTGGGATCTGTGCTTGCCCTTCGACGTGAGTGCGCCAAGAGCTTCGCGCTCCTCCTCGAGCAGCGTCACGACGTACTTCTTCATCTGCATTCCTCCCGAGTGGGTGATGCAGAGAAGATATAATCTATATTACGACACTACAAGCATGACATGACACTAGGTCAGGGAGGCTCCACGGTCGGGAGATCCCCCACACCGGTTTCAGGGCTTCCCGGACATCGTGGACACATGGGGACGGTCATGATTGGAAACAAGTTGACTTGTGTCCAGGAGGACCGAGTGGAATTCTTGATCTGGTTGGAATCGCTGGGCCTCGCCGTTTGGGTCCGCGAGTCGCTCTCGCTGTTCGCCTACCCGTCGATCCTCGCTTTTCACGCCGTTGGCCTGGCGTTCCTGGTGGGTGGCAGCGCAGCGATCAATCTACGCCTCCTCGGCTACGCCGACGACCTACCCTTGGCGGCGATGAAGAAGTTCTTTCCCGTGATCTACGCCGGTTTCTGGGTCAACGCTCTGACCGGCGGTCTGCTCTTGATTGCCTCCGCGACCGGGATGCTTACGAGTGTGGTCTTTTGGCTCAAGCTGATTTTTGTCGGCCTCGGGGTCGCGACGGTGCTCTTGATCAAGATCCGCGTCTTCGGTGATGAGGAGGTCCTTGAATCCGGAACGGTCCCGCGGATCGGCAGGACCCTGGCGATCGCGTCGCTCGTATTTTGGGTCGGAGCCATCGTCACCGGACGACTGACGGCGTATGCCCTCTTGCTCACCTCTACCTTCGGCCGCACCTGAGAGGAGGATGGAAATGCTGCAAGCTTTCTCTGACTTTCTGTACATCCCATGGCTCGGGGATCTAGTCGTGGAGTGGTCGTGGTTCTGGCCGATCTGCGAGATGCTGCACTTCATCGGGCTAGCCCTTCTGGTCGGTATCACCGGGCTCTACGATTTGCGCCTATTGGGGTTCGCGAAGAGCGTGCCGCTCGCTCCCCTGCATCGGCTCATGCCCTGGGCCCTCGTGGGCTTCGGCCTCAGTGCCATCACGGGCTTCATCTTTGTTACCGGTAACGCTTTCAAGCCGCCCATCGACTTGTTCCTGAACCTTCCCTTCCAGTTGAAGATGCTCTTCCTCGCACTCGCCGGAGCGAACGCGGCGTATTTCTATCTGAGCCCCGTGCACAAGGCGGTGAGGGTTTTAGGGCCCGGGGAGGACACACCGAGAGCGGCGAAGGTCATCGCGGCCACCTCATTGGGTCTCTGGATCTCGATCATATACTTCGGTCGCATGATCCCCTGGGAGGAGGCCATTCTCTACGCCCTCGGTAGGTGAAGGGCGAACGGGTGGCTCAGTCCCCTTCGACATCTTCGAATCCACCGTGCGCCGACCAAAGTTGAGAGCGTGCGCAGAGCTGAGTTGGTTTGAGCCCAAGCCAGGCTCGGCCAGCGGCGAGACATGGTTCGATGGACCCATTGTGATGTGACGGAGTTTCGAAGGAAAGCGAAGTTCGATGCCGCTTCGGAGGAGGCTCCACGGTCGGGAGATCCCCCACACCGGTTTCAGGGCTTCCCGGACATCGTGGACACATGGGGACGGTGATGATAAGAGTGCGGTGGTCCGCCCAAGCCATCCAATTTCCGGGAGGATCCTATGGAACCCACAACGCTTCTTTTCGTCGAAGTCTTCGGGATGATCGCGCTCGCCGCCTTCCTCACGGTGGGTCTCGTTCGGGACAGGCCGATATTCGAGGGGCCTGAAAGTGAGCACTTGCGGGAGGAGGTTCCCTTGCTCCACACGACAATGTTCTGTCCGGACTGGAGGATCGAAGCCGACGTAGCCATCGGTCTCGACCGCTCCGGCCCGAAGGCACGGCTCGGCGTGCTGTCGTGCGACCTACTCCTCGAAGGGGAGACCTGCGATCTGACCTGCCTGGGGAAATCGCATAAGGCTGACGGCATACCATTGCGAGCGGTCTAATAAGATGGGCGCATGACACCGGAGGGGCGATGAACGCGAAAGCTATTCCCGCTGAGGCGGCGGCCGTTGACCTCAAGACGGAGAACGACCGATTCAAGAGGTCTTTCGGATCGTGGTTTTGGGGCTCGATGATGGCAGCGACGGTTCTCCATTTCATGCTCTTTCAGTTCTGGCCGACGCAGACGGCGGCGGACCTGTCCTTCACGGCCGAAGAGTTGAAGCTGATCGAGATTCCCCCGGAAATTGAGATTCCGCCGCCGCCCGAGGCGATTTCCCGGCCCGCGACGCCGGTGATGGCCGTGACGGACATCGATGACGATATCACGATCGCCCCGACCACGTTCGCGGATAATCCGGTCGACGCCTTGCCTCCGCCGCCCGCTGCCGAGGGGGGAGTGGATCTGTCGGCCGCTCCGGTGTTCACCCCGATGACCGTCGCGCCGGAGATCAAGAACAGGCGTGAGGTCGAGGCAGCCC
>JADFNK010000136.1 GCA_022563405.1 Gemmatimonadota bacterium
GTTGAGCCGTGACGGCATCGTCCCCTTGGCGCTCTCCTTCGACATGGCCGGTCCGATGGCGCGTCACGTCTACGACGTAGCGGTGATGCTCGGCGCGATGACCGGCATCGATCCGGCCGACGCCGCGACGCTCAAGAGCGAAGGGCGTTTCGAGACCGACTATACGCGGTTCTTGGATGAGGGCGCGCTGCGCGGCGCACGGATCGGTGTCGGCCGCGACTTCCTCGGTTCGGACTCCGAGGTCGACTGGATCATCGAAGCGTCCCTGCAGGCCATGCGGGATGCCGGGGCAACCGTCGTCGATGTTCGCTTCCCGCAATGGCTCCTCGAGGTGAAGGGCGACTGGTACACCACGATCCGCTGGCGCGAGTTCCGCGCACAGATTCCCGAGTACCTCGCTACGATCGGCCCAGCGTATCCCAAGACGCTCGAGGAGATGGTCGAGCGCTCGTTCGAGATCACGTCGACCACCCCAGACGGCGGAACCCCCAACCCGACGCGGTGGTCGCTCCTCATGCAGGAGGAGGGGAGCGGAACCCTCGACGACCACGAGTATGTCGCGATGCGGGACCACGGCATGCCGATGGTGCGTAGCATCGTCGAAGGTCTCATGGATGCCCACAACCTCGACGCTATCGTTTATCCGACCTCACCCAACCGACCGTCGCTGGTGGACGGGGGCGCCGCCGGCGGCGGGGGCACATCGGCGACGAACATCGCCAACCTCACGGGCTTCCCGGACCTGATCGTCCCGGCGGGCTTCACGAGCAACCGACTCCCCGTGGGGATCTCTTTCCTGGGGCGTCCGTTCAGCGAGCCCCGCCTGATCGGGCTCGGCTACGCCTTCGAGCAGGCCACGAAAGTCCGCAGGGACCCCGTGACCACGCCGCCACTGCCCGGGGAGGAGATCCGAAGGTAGAGCCGAGCCGTATACGTTTCTGCGAGATCCTGCGAGATGGCGCTGCCTATCCATACCTAGCCGCCCCGCGGCGTTGCACTTCAAAGTTGATCCTGAGTAGCCCGGAGATGGAGCGCCTCAATTGGGCAGCAGACGCTCTCGCTCGTCCAAGAGCAGGGCGGTATTATGATCGGCATCCGCGCCGGCACCGCCAGCGATTGCTACGCGTGTGCCGTCGGCCGGACCATGCCCACGGAGGACTGATGACCAACGCACGTAGATGCGCTCCCCGCCTCGTTACGATGCTCTCGCTGTCAGTGGCCTTGGGGGTCACCCCCGCCGCGCTCGAGGCTCAGTCGCCGCCGGCCCAACCGCCCGCAGACTGGGGCCCCATCTCGATCAACATGGAGGAGATCTCCTACCCGCATCCGGTAGAGTTCCTGAACTTGCAGCTATTCGGCCAGGACGTCCGGATCGCTTACATGGACGTGTCGCCGTCCGGACCGCCGAACGGTCGGGCTGTCGTACTCCTCCACGGAGGGAGCTATTACGGCTGGTACTGGAAAGAGCAGATCGAGGCTCTCCGCAGCGAAGGGTATCGGGTCGTCGTGAAGGACCGCCTCGGGTGGGGCAAGTCCTCAAAGCCCATCCTTCCGTACAGCATGAGTCTGCACGCTTCCAACACAGCGCGACTCCTAGAGCACTTGGGGATCTCCCAGGCAGCCATCGTCGGCCACTCGATCGGCGGCCAGATGGCCACCCGCTTCGCCTTCCTCTATCCGGAGATGACGACGCACCTCGTGACCGTCAACCAGATCGGCCTGACCGACCGCCGCGCGGGACGGGGGTATCGGCCCTTCACCGGGGAGATCAACGCAGAGCCGGACCTGCCGAGCGCGTACGAGGCCGCGGTTCGGACGGATATGCGCCGCTACGTGAACTGGAAACCCGAGTTCATCGATCACATTCGTATCCGGTACGGCCAACGCCTCAGCGGCGACTGGCCGCGGCTGGCCTACGTACGGTCGCTCGGTGGCAACCTGCGTTCGATGGATACGGTCGTGAACGACTGGCCCCACATCCAGACGAAGACGCTGATCCTCGGCGGAGAGATCGACGGACCCAACTTTCCCGAGAACGCGCGGCATGCGGTGGACGTGCTCCCCAACGCGGAAGTCTTCCTCATCCCAGGCGTCGGCCACAACCCGCACGAAGAGGTGCCGGAGATCGTGAGCGCCGAGCTAATCCGCTTCCTCGCTTCGGACGCTGACGAGCCGGCGGGGCGTGGCGGCCGTTAAGCCATCACAGCGTCGGTCAAGGGACCGCCCGCCCGATTCGGGCCACTAGCTGACTTTAAGCCCAAAAAGCCGGAAGCCGCACGCGAGTGCGTAGACATCGGAAGGGGCGTACGAGCAAAGGGCCGACACCCGCCAACGGGTGTCACATCGTGGACGGGGAGGCCCTTCCTTCCAGTCGCGCAGGAGCCAGACGCACCCGGATCGACCCACTCGGGTGCAACGTCTCCGCCAACATCTCCAGCGACTCGACCAACCTCGGCCCCGGCCGGCTGAAATGCGCGCCACCGTCGGCGACATAGATCTTTCCGTTCTTGACGGACCGTAAGTCGCCGAAGCCGGGTTGAGCTTCGAGGTGCGTCAGATCCTCGAGCGTCCGAGGCACGTCGTGTCCGCAGCAGGCCAGGACTAGGACCTCCGGATCGGCCTCGAGAATCTCGTGCCAGGTGAGCTCACGAGAGCGGTCGCCGGCAGCGGCTAGTACACCGGTTCAGAAGTTCGATGACGTATTCTCATGCGGCTTCGTCGAGTGTTTCGGGCTCAGAATCGGCCCAACGAGCCACGAGTTTATCGAGATCTCGACGTGTGAACTTCCACTCGAAGGGCTGCGCGATCTGCTGATAATGTTCCTGGAAGCCGAGGATACGAGCAGCTACGTCGTTCTGGGATGAGAAGTCGGCCGGAGTGAGCGCTTTGCGTTGGAGGATGGAGAAGTAGATCTCGATCTGGTTCAGCCAACTAGCGTGCTTGGGCAGATGGACGAGGGTGAGGTTGTTGAACTGGCCCTGGAGGCGGTCCACGGCACGCTGCCCTCGGTGGATCGTGCCGCCATCCACGATCCAGAACACGCGGCGAGCCGAACGATAGGGTTCCTGGCTCATTACGTGGGCGACGAGAGCGTCGAAGGCGACGATGGAGATCTTCTCGAGGACCTCGCCAAAGAGCCGGGCACGATGCACGTCCCACGCTGCGATGTAGACACAGACCCCATGACGTCGATACTCGTGCTCGACGCGGAGGGGGCGGCCTGGAGCGGGCGGTGTGATGGGATGACAACGGGTCCGGATCGGGATCTGCGTCTTCTCGTCAGCACTGATGACGAACTCGTCCTCCCTCAGGGTGCGGCCATTCCAGTGTCGGTGATACAGGTCGAGGACACGCCCCGCCTTTGTGGCGAACTCGGGATCACGCGGGAAAATCCAGCTCCGTCGATACCACGGCCGCAGTGCATCCTCGTTCAGCCATCGCCAGATCGTGACGCCACTGATCGCGGCAACGATGCCCGCGGCAAGCACATGACGCCGCAGTTCAGAGCGGCTGAAGCGCGACAGCGGCAGACCCAACTTGGCCGGGAGCTCACACGCCAGCGCTTTCACCTCGGCGACCACTCGAGGGGGGGAAAGCAGAGGGTCGACCTCTGCGGGAACGATCCTCGAGTCCCGCGAGACGTTTTCGAAAGAAGCGCTTGCGCCACTTGCTCACGACGGGACGCGGCATATCGAGACGCTCTCCGATCTGCTTGTTCTCTAGGCCCTCGGCGGCGAGCAGAACGATCTTGGCGCGTACCACATCTCGATACGATAACGTATACTGGTGCGCCCTTGCCTCGAGCACCTTCCGTTCCTTCGGCGTCAGCGTGATAACATACGGGCTTGATCTGGGCATTATCGGCCTCCTGGTTGCATCCAAGATGCCAATCATGGCCGAGGAGCGCCAGTATCTTATACGTTATAGTATTTATGTTCACGTGTACTAGTCAGTCCTGAACGTAGCTGTCGCTGGCATTGCCTTCACCGTCGCGATTCTGATCGCGGAGCTCAGCATCCGGTGGTTATCTCCTAGGGCGGAGCGTCACCTCGTACTTCCCGCCAATCAAATGCGGACGATTCATCTGCAGGAAGACTACGTCACCGGTGTGTCAGGCCCATCACGGTACGTGACTTCGTCGCTGGGAATCAGAGGCCCCGAGTTCGACCGCAGCAGGAACGAATACAGGATTCTGGCCATCGGTGGTAGCACCACAGAGAACTTACTTCTCGATCAGGACGAAACGTGGACGCTCCTGCTGGGCCGAGCGTTGGGCGAGACCGCAGCCGGGGCTCCCACATGGACGGGCGATGTAGGGGCCTCAGGGCGAACCGCTCGCGCTCACATCCTGCAGGTCGAGTACCTGCTTCCCGAACTCCCTGAGATCGATGTCATTGTCATGTTGCTTGGCATCGACGACCTGACCGTGGCTCTTCGCGACGGCATGGAGTACACGCCTCCGCCGCCTCTATCTGATCCAGAGGCGCGGCGGGCCCAGATGCTGCACGCGTTTTTTGAGGTCCCGGGCAAGTTCTACGAGCGACGCACGGTCTACCAGGCGGAGGACGTTCACGCGATCAAACGAATGGCGCTTTACCAATTGGCGAGCCGTGCCAAAGCCCTATGTGGATAGAATCCCGCGGAAGCGGATCGCAGGTTGAGTTCGGAGAGTCCTATCGTGACTGGCGCCTGAATCGAAGCCAGGCGTCCCGCATCATCGACACGCTCCCCGACCTCACTCGGGCCTTGGGTATAGTCCACGCCCGCGCTTACTGTCACGTCCGTGATGGTCGGATCGGCTGACGCCGATACGGCGAGGGTGAGCCCGCCTGCGAGGCACAGCGCCACGCATAAGATTCTCAAGAATGAGTTAGTGGTCCAGTCGGGGGATCTCATTGAATTAAAATTCCTTATTTTCGTAGTTTTCCGAGATGTGCACGGACTAAAAGTGGAGAAGCCGTAAACCTCGGGGGGGGAATGATAGCTGCCGCTTCAGCGTGACCGGTGTGGACTTCAGCACCTTGAAGACCCTCCCAGGACTGACACACACATGCACTTCTTCGCCGGTAATTCACAGCAGCGTTTACGCCGAAATATAATCCGAGGACTATCCTGGACCTTCGCGATCCGGGTGTCCTATCAAATCAGCGCAGTTGGTCGACGGCTCTCGCGTCCTGACCGGAAATTTAGATCGTACCATTGTACTCTTCGCCTCCCTCAATTGAGTCTTAGAGCGTTGCATACTTAGCCACACAATGACATCTGCCTCAGAATCGTCGCTTGGATTTCGCCCAAAGATGTTTTAGACGCGTTCACAGCCCTCCCGAGCCTTGATTGCCGTCGGACGGAACTGAAACGCCCACCCAAGGGACTTTCCGCAGCACCGATTCAAGGTTACAGAGTAACCTAAGCGATACATCCTGTCAAGGATCATTTTTTGTCCGAGTGGGA
>JADFNK010000055.1 GCA_022563405.1 Gemmatimonadota bacterium
GGGGTCGGGGGTGGGGTGGCCGGCGTGGTGGCAGGTGGCGGAGCGGCAGGTGGTGGGGCGGCAGGCGGAGCGGCAGGTGGTGGGGCGACAGGCGGAGCGCCAGGTGGCGGAGCGGCAGGCGGAGCCGCCGGCTGAAATGCCCCCAGCGATTTCGGTCCTCCTTCCAGTGCGTGACGCCGCGCCGTACTTGCCGGAGTGTATCGCTTCGCTTCGTGCCCAGACCTTCGAGGACTTCGAGGTGCTTGCGGTGGACGATGGTTCGACGGACGAGAGCCCAGAGCTCCTTTCGGCGTGGGCTCGAGAAGACTCTCGGGTCAGCGTGGTCCGCCAGCCGCCCCGGGGCATCGTTCACGCGCTCGAGGCGGGTCGCACCAACGCACGAGGCCGTTACCTGGCGCGTATGGATGCGGATGACATCGCCGAGCCCACTCGTTTCGCCGAACAGCTCGCTCTACTCGAGGGTCGGTCGGACTTGGCGGGTTGCGGGACAGGTGTCCGGTATTTCCCCAGGGCCCAGGTGCGGGGCGGGGGGCGGCGTTACGAGGACTGGATCAACGCGATACGCACCCCCGAGGACGTGGAACGGAATCTGTTCATCGAATGTCCGCTGGCCCACCCCACCTTCTTCCTGAGGTCGGCGGTCGTGGCGGAGGTGGGCGGATACGTCGACCGGGGGTGGCCGGAGGACTACGATCTGCTGCTCCGGCTGTGGCGGTCTGGCGCTCGGCTGGCGGCGGTCGATCGGATGCTGCTCCAGTGGCGGGTCCGGGACGACAGGGCTTCCGTGCGGCATGAGGCATACACTCTGGAGGCTTTTCGGCGCTGCAAGGTCCACTACCTGCTCGATACGCTGGCGCGGGATCGAGACGGATTGGTGGTTTGGGGAGCGGGGCCGATCGGAAAGGCGTTTGCGCGGGAAGTTCAGGAGCAAGGCGGAACCGTCCGGGCTTTCGTCGATTTGGACCCACGCAAGATCGACCAGTGCATTCATGGGGCCCCGGTCATACACCCGTCCGGGATCGATGAATACCGGGATGGCTTCTCGGTGGCCGCTGTCGGGCAAGAGGGCGCCCGGCGCCAGATCTGCGCCGAGCTCGAGTCGGCGGGTTGGAAGGAGGTCACCGACTTCATTGCCGTGGCGTAGGACCGGGTGCGCCGTGGCCTAAGTCCCCGTGGTGCGGTGGCCTGGGACCCCCGTGACCTTAACGAATGGATCCGGATCCGGCTCTTACTGATTGGGGGGGCTCGGTGTTCGTGTGACGCCTTCGCCCCATCCCTCGTCTTCAGGTTGTGGATTCGAGTAGCCTTGAAGGAGGATGAGGGCAGAGCGATGTTGAGAGTAGAACAGGCCTCTTCGGTACACTGGATTGATTGGCTGAAGATCATGGTTGAGCAACCTTCCAAGTTGTCGAGCTTCGTTGCGGAGCTGCGGCGTCGCCACGTCTTCCGCGTGGCCGTGGGTTACGCGGCGGTCGCTTTCGTGGTGCTGCAGCTCGGTGAGATCGTCCTGCCCGCCTTTTCGGCCGAATGGGCTCTCCAGTTCCTGGTGGTGTTCGTGATTTTGGGCTTTCCCGTCGTCATGGTTCTCGCTTGGGTCTTCGACGTCACGACCGACGGCATCCATGTGACCGCCGCTCTGGAGCATGACGGCGACCAGTTCATCGACTCACCTTCGACTGGTACTCTTCCTCGTCTGGCTTTGATGGCCGTGACGTTCCTCGCGGTGGGTGGTGTCGGCTCGTGGTGGGTCCTGACCACCGTCGACGGCACCGGCGCGGTGAGCACGGGTCTGGGGCCGTCGGTCCTTCCCGCGGCCTACGACCCGGACGCGGCGATCCGGTCCCTCGCCGTCCTGCCGCTGGATAATTTTTCGGAGAACGACGAACAAGACTACTTCGTTGCAGGCATGCACGAAGCGTTGATCGCGGCCCTGAGCCAGCTTCCGGAAATTCGCGTGGTGTCCCGGACTAGTGTGGCGCAGTATGCGACCACAGACGAGAGCATTCCCAAGACCATTCCCGAAATCGCCCAAGAGCTCGGCGTCGAAGCACTCCTGGAGGGCTCGGTAAATCGTGCAGGCGACGAAGTCCGGATCACGGTGCAGCTGATTCATGGAGCGAGTGACACCCACGTTTGGACAGGGGTATACGAGCGGACCTTCTCGAATGTGCTGGCTCTCCAGAGCGAGGTCGCCCACACCATTGCGGAGGAGATCCGAGCAGAGCTTTCCATAGGTGGGGACACCCCGGGTGTGGATACGCCCGTGCTCGCCTATGCGTCGGGAAGTGAAGTGCCTGCGGCCAACGAAGCCTTCATGAGGGCCCAGTTCGCACGCTCTCGTGAGACGCTGGAGGGACTTCAGGCGGCGCTCGATCACTATAGCCGGGCGGTGGAGGCGGATCCGACGTTCGCTGGTGCGTATGCAGGTCTGGCCACTACCGAGTTGCTGCTCGGCCTGTCGGAGGCTTCAGATCTGGCCGAATCCATTTCGCGGGCGCGTGTGTTGGCACTGAAGGCGTACGAGATGGATCCGGAGCTTCCCGAAGCCCACGATATCTTGGCAATCATCGCGGAGCAGCTCGACGAGGGCGTGGTCGGCCTACGCCCCGGACTCGACGCGCCGGAGCCCATGACCCAGGTGCGGCTGGCCCGCAGTCCGCCTACCACGAGCGACGGTGCGGACGTCGGGGAGGCGGCGGGGGACTCCATCACCGTCATCTCGGTGGATCCGAACGTCGTATCGAGCTCCGGCGGCTTCAGGCGCGATTCAACGTCGATCTTCGAGAGTTCTACGCAGTCGGGTCGGCAGCTCCGGGCGGCGTCGGCCGGTTGGGCGAACCGGACCGGGCGAATGGCTTCGATGGATCCGGCCCGTATCGTTACTCAAGCCGGGCAGTTGAAGGCTGCGGGGCGCACCGAGGAGGCCATCAATGTTCTCAGCGGACTTTCCGAGCGCTCACCTGAGCATGAAGAGGCGTGGGACGCATTAGGGTCGCTTTACGCGTCCACGGGCCAGTACGAGGAGCTTCTGGCCATGAGAAGGTCGTGGGTGGAGAACGCCGGGGGTGATGCCGAATCGGTCGACCGGCTCGAGGAGTGGCTAGGCACCGACGGTGGCGAGGGATATTGGGAGTGGCGGCTGGAGGCCTTGCAGGAGCGGGTGTCTGAGGGAGAGGATGTCTCTCACGTGTACATGGCCGCGGCTCAGGCCTCTGTGGGGGACACGGAGGAGGCATTGGCCTCTTTGGAGGAGGCGATCCGTGACCGCGACCGGCGCTTGATAACCTCCTTGAGGACGGACCCGGTTTGGGATGTCATGCGGTCCGATCCGGGTTTTGTTGCGTTCATGGCACAAATCAGGAGCCAGTTTTTCAGCAGGGAAAGCAGAGGGGGAGGAAGGGGAGGCAGAGGAGGCCGGGGAGGGCGTCTCCCGAACCAGCCGTCACGCTGACGAGCGGTTACCCTGGAAGGCGGCCTGCCGTACTCCTCAACAGCCTTCGGGGAATTGTTAGAGGGCTCCTTTTTCGTTAGTTTTCAACGAGTTAGACCCCTTCGCACATCCCTTCGAGGAGTCGCTTTGAGGCGCACCCCGAAGCCAGAATTATCGGTTCATTTTGCTCCGAGAATGAACGAAAACCCGACACGTTCCGCGACCCCGCCACCTGCCTGATCGAGGTAGTCGCCCAGTCGGGCCCCGACCTGCCGAAGGATTACTCCGACGCTCTTTTCAAGGCTGATTGATGGCAGATGACGAACTCCGTTTGGGCGGAGAGAAGGTCCTAGAACGTCTTCTCGAAGACGAGATGCGCGAATCGTTCATCGACTACTCGATGAGCGTCATCGTGCAGAGAGCGTTGCCCGACGTACGAGACGGCCTGAAGCCGGTTCACAGGCGCATCCTGTACGCAATGGGCGAGCTGGGGCTGAGCCCAGGGCGAGGTTACAAGAAGTCGGCCACGGTGGTCGGCGACGTGCTGGGCAAGTACCACCCCCATGGCGATTCCTCCGTGTACGACTCCATGGTGCGGATGGTCCAGGATTTCTCGCTTCGTTATCCGCTCGTCGATGGCCAGGGCAACTTCGGGTCCATCGATGGCGACTCGGCGGCGGCATACCGGTACACCGAGGCCCGCCTCACCGCTGTGGCGATGGAGCTTCTGGAGGACATCGAGAAGGAGACGGTCGCCTTTACGCCCAACTTCGATGGGCGCTTGGAAGAGCCGACGGTCCTTCCGGCGAAAGTGCCGAACCTGCTGATCAACGGCAGTTCTGGCATCGCCGTGGGCATGGCGACCAACATTCCACCGCACAATCTGCGGGAGATCGTCGCGGCGGCGACGGCCCTGATTGCCGACCCCGAGCTTTCGCAGGAGCGTCTCGAGGAGTTGGTGACCGGCCCTGATTTTCCGACGGGTGGGTTCATCTGCGGTAGGGAGGGCATCGAAGAGGCTTTCCGGACCGGACGTGGCCGGATCGTAATGCGCGCGCGCGCCAGGATCGAGGACATGGATGAGTACTCCGAGCGCATCGTCGTGACGGAGATCCCGTTCATGGTCAACAAATCCCGCTTGATCGAGCAGATCGCCCAACTGGTTCGGGACAAGAAAATCACCGAAATCCGTGACATGCGAGACGAATCCGACCGAGACGGGCTTCGCATCGTCATCGAGCTCAAGAGGGACGCCATTCCGCAAATCGTGTTGAACCTGCTGTACAAGCATACACAGATGCAGTCGACTTTCGGCACGATCATGCTGGCGTTGGTGGACGGGGTACCTCGCGTTCTTACGCTCCGTCAGATGCTCCAGCACTTCATCGACCATCGTCACGTGGTGGTCGTGCGCCGAACGACCTTCGATCTGAAGAAGGCCGACGAGCGGGCACACATCCTCGAGGGTCTCAAGATCGCCGTCAACAATATCGACGAGGTGATCAAGATCATCCGGGGCTCGCGGGACGCCGAGATGGCGTCGGGGCGCTTGCAGGAAAACTTCGAGCTGTCGGAGCGGCAGGCCAAAGCGATCCTGGACATGCGGCTGGCCCGACTCACCGGGCTGGAAATGGAGAAGCTCGACGACGAGCTCGCCGCCTTACGTGTCACCATCGAGGAGCTCCGGGGGATTCTGGAGAGCCGGGATCGAAGGATGGAGATCATCTGCGAGGAGCTCGACGCCATCAGCAAGAAGTACGGAGACGACCGGCGAAGCGAGATCATCGGGGTCGCGTCTTCGTTGAACGTCGAGGACCTGATCGCGGACGAAGAGATGGTCATCACGGTCTCACGTGAGGGATACGTAAAACGGACCGAAGTCGACACCTACCGCGCCCAGAGGCGTGGAGGACGGGGACTCCAGGGTATGGGTACGAAGGAGGAGGACTGGGTGGAGCACCTGTTCGTGGCGTCCGCCCACGAATACCTCATGATTTTCACCCGGTCGGGTCAGTGCCATTGGTTGAAGGTATGGCAGGTCCCGCCGGCGGGTCGGCACTCCCGTGGTAAGCCGATCGTGAACCTCCTCAATATCGATCCGGCCGACGAGATCGCTTCGGTGGTTGCGGTCCGGGAGTTCTCGGACGACCGGTACCTGCTCTTTTGCACCAAGGGCGGCAAGATCAAGAAGACGGCGTTGTCGGCCTATGGGAATGTGCGATCGGTGGGCCTGATAGGGATCAACATTCGCGAGGGCGACGAACTCATAGATGTTCAGATCACCAACGGTGAGGACGACGTGATCCTCGCGACAAGGAACGGCCTCGCGATCCGCTTCCGCGAGTCGGACGCTCGTGTGATGGGC
The DNA here is from genome assembly GCA_022563405.1 of Gemmatimonadota bacterium. Classification (GTDB taxonomy): domain Bacteria; phylum Gemmatimonadota; class Gemmatimonadetes; order Longimicrobiales; family Gaopeijiaceae; genus UBA822. The sequence continues at coordinate 5,796 of JADFNK010000055.1, forward strand.
CGGGTCGCGGAGGGGGTCCGGGGCATCCGTCTCGGTGGGGACGACCGGGTTGTCGGCATGGTGGTGGTGGCGCGCGACGAGGCCACGTTGCTCGTGGTGTCCGAGTCGGGCATGGGGAAGCGCTCCGAGATCGACGCCTACCGGCTCCAGAAACGCGGCGGGAAGGGCGTGATCAACCTGAAGACCACCGAGAGGACGGGGAAGGTCGTCGCGATCAAGTCGGTGGTTCCCGGGGACCAGCTGATGCTGATCACGCGGAACGGTGTCATCAATCGCCAGCGCGTCGATGAGATCCGCGTGATCGGGCGGGCCACACAGGGCGTTCGCCTCGTGAACCTCGACAAGAACGACAGCCTCGTGGACGTGGCTCGCGTGATTCCGGAAAATGGAGCGGACGACGCGGCGGAGGATTCGCCAGAACCCGGTGAGGCTGTGGACGGTGAGGGAGCGGACGGAGACGCCGCCGGAGTAGACGCCGTGGGGGTAGGCGCTGGTGAGGTAGGCGCTGGTGAGGCAGGCGCCGGTGAAGCAGGCGCCGGGGAGACAGGCGCCGGGGAGGATGCCGAGGCTACTCTGGATTCGGGTACGGGAGATGCGGTCGGGGACCCCGACACGGAAGGTGAATGAACCGCTAGTCGAGTTGGACGCTATCCGGGAAGCCCAGGAGAGGCTCCGCCCGGTCGCCGTACGCACGCCGCTCTACCGCGCAGATGTCTTGAGTGACGAGTTGGGGTCTGACATCCGGCTCAAGCTCGAATCTCTTCAACGGGCGGGGTCCTTCAAGTTTCGGGGGGCGTACAACTTCATTACGCAGCTTCCCGATGACGTCCGCCCGAGGGGCGTCGTCACCTACTCGTCCGGAAACCATGCGCAAGCCGTCGCCTTGGCCGCTCAACTCCACGGAATCCGGGCGGTCGTGGTGATGCCGATCACCGCACCCCAGATAAAACGGGATGGGGCGGAGCGGTTGGGAGCCGAAGTCGTGTTGGAGGGAACGACCTCTCTCGAACGGAGGGCAAGGGCAGAATCGATCGCCGAGGAGCGCGGCCTCGTGATGGTTCCGCCTTTTGATGATCCGAATATCATCGCGGGTGCCGGCACGGTGGGGCTGGAGATCGCGGAGGACTGGGATGCGTTCGATTCGGTATTGGTGCCCATCGGAGGTGGAGGGTTGTGCAGCGGAACCGCGGCGGCCCTACGCCGACTCCGGCCCGACGTCCAGATTCTCGGGGTGGAACCGACCGGCGGTGCGTCCATGAAAGCGGCGCTCGATGCCGGCGAGCCGGTCACGCTCGATCGAACCGAGTCTGTTGCCGATGGCCTCATGCCCGTGCGGACTGGCAATTTGACCTTCGCGCATGTGCGTGAGCTCGTGGATGACGTTGTGCTAGTGGATGACGAAGCGATCCGGGATGCGTCGGTGCTCCTGTTCAAGCAACAGAGGTTGGTGGTCGAGTTTTCCGGAGCCGCGACCGTGGCCGCGCTGCGGTCCGGCCGGGTCGAGACGGAAGGACGAGGTGTGGTCGCGGTCGTGAGCGGTGGGAACGTGGACCCGGCCGTCCTCATGGCTCTCTGATCGATGCATACACTCATCCTCTTCGACATCGACGGCACGCTTACGCGAGGGGGGCCGGCCAAGGTCGCTTTCGAAACAGCCATGGTGGAAACGTACGGTACCGCCGGAGCGGTCGAATCTTATGATTTCTCGGGCAAGACCGATCCGCAGATCGCCCGGGAGCTTCTTATGGCTGCTGGGCTGGAGGACGCGGTTATCGACGCTGGACTCGCCGGGCTTTGGGACCGGTACATCGGGGAGATCGAGTCTCAGATCAGCGAGAATCCGATGAGGCTGTTACCTGGTGTCGCGAGCCTCGTCGAAGCCCTCGATTCCGAACCCGACGTTGCGTTGGGACTGGTCACCGGCAACATCATTCGAGGGGCCCGGGTGAAGCTTGGATCCGTAGGACTCAGCGAATACTTCGAGGTAGGCGCATACGGCTCCGACCACGAGGTTCGTGAATACCTGCCGGCCATCGCGCTCGAGAGGGCGTTCGAGGCTTGGGGCGTCCGCTTTCCGCCGGAATCGGCAGTCATCGTGGGTGACACCCCTCGGGACGTGGAGTGTGGAAAGCACGTAGGAGCCAGAACGGTCGCGGTGGCGACCGGGCGAATCCCGCGAGAGCAGTTGGAGGCGACCGGAGCCGACGCGATTTTCGACGATTTTTCCGATGTAGCGTCGGTGATCGAAGCTCTCTTGCCCTGATCGAAGTCGGTCGGCGATGGGTCGTTGGTCCCAGTAGGCCGGTTCCGCGATTGCAACGCGCTGCCTTGGCGAGCATCTTACTGGAGCATGCGAAGCGGGGTACACCCAGCGGGCTACACCGGTAGGGGCAGGGGCGGTAGGCGTGCCCTGGCCGTACATCGAGCAATGGAGTGAACGGTGGCTAAAAAGAAAGGCGGAGATCTCAAGGCGTTCTATGGGGTTTTGGGTGTGGCGGCCGTGATCGCCGTCGGAGCCCTTTTGTGGTCGACCCGCGGGGGCGGCCTGAGCTCTGCCGCGACGGGGCCGATCGCGAGCATCGTGTTGGGGGAGCTGGATGACCTCGCGGCGCTGGTAGAGATGGCCACCGGGATCGAGCGGGGGGACCCCAACGCGCCGATCACGATCCTGGAGTTCGGGGACTTTCAGTGTCCGTCCTGCCAGCAGTTCGCCACGTTCGTCAAACCCTCGATCGATTCGGAGTTGATCGACACAAAAATCGCCCGATTCGTGTTCCACGACTTCCCACTGTCGGGACACGCACACGCGTTCATAGCGGCTCGGGCAGCGCGTTGCGCGCTTGATCAGGGCGACCAGTATTTCTGGCCCTTCCACGACCAACTCTTCGCACACCAGCCGACGTGGAGCTTGAGCGCGGGTCCCCCGATGAGTGAATTCGCGGGTTATGCTGCCACGCTCGGTCTCGACGTAGACGAATTCTCGGACTGTCTCGACAGCGACCGTCATGCCGACGTCATCAGCGCCAACATACGCTTGGGCACTGAGTTGGGCGTAAATGGCACCCCGACGATCTTCGTGAGCAAGGGCGACGGCAGGAGTGTGCGGGTGTCTCGTTGGAGCGAATTCGAGGCTATCAAGAGCGTAGTCGATCGCATGATGGAGGAGGACGCTGGAGACGAGAATTGAGCGAGAAGCTCACTACGGTCCGGCTGCTCTTCGTAGATGACGGATCGTTTCACCATGAGGAAGTCCAGATACCGGCCGGGGCGATGGCGGGTTATGAGCGCTTGATCGACTGTCTCATGGAAGACCCCGCGGTGCTCAAGCGGCTTCACGTAGATGTCTCGCGCGTCTGTTCGGCCGAGCTGGCTGGCCCCTAGATTCAAGCTCCTAGAAGGCGTACGAGCCTCAGGCGTGTGAGGCCGTCGCCTCCCGGGCACGGGTGAGGGTCCATGTCCTGACTACCTCCGGGGGCCAGAGCCCGGCTGCTGCCTGCGCCGACAACGTCGTGGCCTCTTTGCGGGCACGACGCGCGGTATCCGGATCGACCCATCCTTTCAGCTCCGCTTCTTCCAGCTCGTCTTCGTCCAGCACCAGGAGGTTTCCGGTCGGATCGATCCAGAGATCGAGGAAGAGATCGGTCGTCCGCCAGACACCGCCTTCTTCGAAGACACACGGGGTCAGAATGTTCGCGTAGGTACCCGTGAATGATCCGTCGGCCCGATGGAAAATTCCGATATCGTGCCAAGCGCCCGGGAAGGTGAACCAGACCACTTCGGAACCGGTCTCCAGGACAACCGCCCCCGCGATCCGTTTCGGTGACTCGAAGCTCAGGTCAGGGGCGTACGTGACCTTTACGCCCTCTTCCTCATGGATCAAGTACTGCGTGTAGACCTTCTCCCGATCGGGCGGCCTGAGGTAGTGAATGTGGATGAGCGGTGGACGCTCTTTTTTCACTCGTGCGTCACTCGCCGATGGCCTCCACGAAAATCTCCATCGTGCCCCCGCACACGGCGGGGCTCAGGGACAGTAGATCTTCGGTCAAGTCGACCCGCACCATCTGGGGCTCTCCGGTCTTGATCACCTCGAGCGCGGCCTCGATCACTTCACCCTCGCCGCACCCGCCGCCCACGGTGCCCACCAAATCCTCTCCGGGGTCAATGAGCATCTTGGCGCCCACGCCTCTCGGTACGGAACCCTTGGTGGATACGATCGTCGCCATGGCTATGGTGCGACCCGCCTGGATTTTTTCGGCGATCGCTTGATAGAGGTCGTAATCGTTGTGGCTATTCAATCAGAGCTCGCTGTCCTTGAAGAATCGTTCCAAAATACGCTCTTGTTCCGCCATGGGCTTTCCTGTGCCGCCTCTCCACTGCAAGACGATCTCTGCCGCGACCGCAACGGCGATTTCGACCGGTGTCTCGGCCCCGATGTCCAGCCCGACCGGGGCGCGTACCCGGGAGAGCCGGTCCTTGGGCAACCCTTCGCCTTGGAGTTGAGAGAAGGCCGCTCGTATGCGCCGCCGGCTTCCGATCATACCCAGGTAAGGTGGCTCGACTTCGGTTTTCAGCAAGTGGCGTAGGCACTCGAAGTCGTACTTGTGCCCTCGGGTTACGAGCACGATGTAGCTCGTCGAGTGAATGGGGATGTCCGCGAACGGATCCCTGAAATCGACTCGAACCACGCGGTCGGCTTCGGGGAAACGCTCCTGGGTGGCGAAGTCGGGCCGATCGTCCACCACGATGACACGAAAACCCATCAAGGCGCCCATGGAGCACAGGGGCTGTGCGATATGGCCGGCGCCGACGATCACCAGGTCAGGTTGGGGGTAATGCGCCTCCACATACACCTGGACCGTGGATCCGGAGGCGGATTTCAGCTCGTAGACTCCCTTCGTCGAGGCTCTGCGCTCCTCGAGCCTCTGTGTGCCGAGCGCCAGCGCCCCGGCGTCGAGGTCGGGGTCGCCGAACGAACCCACCAGGTGTTTGATCCCCCCTCTTGCCTGACGGACGACCACCCGTTTGCCCACGAGCTCCTGAGCGCCAGACACGCCGACGATGAGCGCCATGGGATGCCGGGCCTGCCGGGCGTCGAGCACCTCTGCCGTCGCCTCTACTACTGTGAGGGGTTTGTTTCCGGGGTCCGTCATCGGCCGGTCCGTGATCGGCCTCCGTGGTGAAGGCGGTACTCGTCGGGACAGTGCAGGCGGTACGCGGTCATATCGTCGATGTCGATGACGGTGCCTTCATCGTCGACCGGGACCGATGCGGTGTCGTCGAGGTGCCGGTGCACCACAGTGCGGGCACCCTCCGGAAGCTCGTCATTCAGGAGCTCGTCGAACAGCACTTTACGGAAGAGGACGGGATGGCCGCGCTCCCCGTTGAACGTAGGGACAACGAGTGGTGCCTGGCTGTGCCGAAACACGTCGATGAGAGTTTTTACGGTTTCTTCGTGAATCAAGGGATAATCCACGGGGCAGAAGGAAACTCCCTCGACGGAATCATCGAGGGCCCGGAGTGAGGCGCGCAGCGACCCGATGGGGCCCTCCTCCGGCGACGGGTTCAGCACGACCCCCGCGCCCGCCTCTACGGCCTTGGCGGCCACAGGTCCGTCCAGCGTCGGAAGCGCGACCAGCACCCGACTGCAGCCACCGGCCCGGTGGGTGTGAATCACCCGTTCGAGGAACGTTCGCCCTCCGGCGTCGAGCATCGCCTTGGAGGTTCCCATCCGGATGGAACTGCCGGAACAGGGAATCACCCCCCAGACCTCAGCCTGGGAACGATTCATAGAACCCACGGTTTTCCCGCGCGAGACGGCGGATGAGATCGGCCGGGGCAAAACGGGCGCCGTATCGCTCCTCGAATTCGTTCAGGCGGCTCAAGATGGTCCTGATGTGAATCGTATCGGCGAACCGAAGGAGGCCGCCACGGAAGGGCGGAAAGCCGGTCCCCATGATCATCGCGAGGTCCACGTCACTGGCTCGTTGGACGATACCCGCCTCGAGAGTCCGAGCGGCCTCGTTCACCATGGCCAGCACCAGGCGGCCACGGATCTCGCGCTCTTCGAGAGTCACACGAAGGGCCGGCACCGTCTGAGAGAGAACGGCGTATATCTCCGGGTCGGGGCCCTTCTCTTTGCCTGATTCGTACAGGTAGAAGCCGAGCCCTCCTTTCTTCCCCAAACGCCCACTCTCGGCCAGAGCCACGAGCGGTGGGGACGGAGACAACCGGTCGCCGAGGGCCTCGTACAGCGATTGCCCGGCGTGCCGGGTGATGTCGATGCCGACCTCGTCCACGAGCCGGAGTGGGCCCATGGGCATTCCGAACTTCTTCGCGGCGCCGTCGATGGCTTCCACGCTGGCCCCGTCCGCGAGGATGAACCCCGCCTCGTTCATATAGGGGCCCAGGATGCGATTCACCAAGAAGCCGGGCCCGTCGTTGGTCACGACCGGCACTTTGCCGAGTGTGAGGGCGAGCGCGTAGGTCGTGGCTACGGCGTGGTCGCTGCTCCGGGCCCCCCGCACGACTTCGACGAGGGGCATTCGGTGGACGGGGTTGAAGAAGTGCATGCCCACGAAATTCTCGGGCCGTGCCAAGGCGGACGCCATTTCGTTCACGGACAGGGAGGATGTGTTCGTGGCCAAAATACAGTCTTTGCGCACGGCATCCTCTGTCTCTCTCAGGACGATTCGCTTGATGTCCATCTTTTCCACGACCGCTTCGACGATCAGGTCCTGACGTGCGAATCCTTCGTATCCGAGGCTACCGGAGATGAGCGTCATCCGCTGATCCGCCTCACGCCGCCGAAGTTTTCTTCGCTTCACAAGGCCGGTGAAGAGCTTGCGAGCGTGCTGAAGACCGCTCGCAACGGCATCATGGCGAATGTCCTTCATGCGGACGTGCACGCCCCGGTAGGCGGCGAGCTGTGCGATTCCACCTCCCATCACACCGGCCCCCAGCACCGCGAGGTACTCTACGCGTCCGGGCTCGACGGTCTCGTCATCAACTCCGGTCCCTTTGCGTGCTTCCTCTCGGAGGTGGAAGACGTGGATCAGATTCTTGCAGACGGATGACGTGACGAGTTCTCCGGCCGCCTTGGCTTCGATTTCGAGAGCCTTCTCGAGGGGTTTGTTCGCGCTTTGGCCCACGACTTCGAGAATCTTCAGAGGAGCCGGGTAGTGGCCTCCCGTCTGCGCCATGACCCTCTTTTTCGCGACGGACAGGATCACCCGGCGGCCCGGGGGCGTGCCGTCTATGAGGCGTTTGAAGAGAGAGCGCCGAGCACCTTGTTTCCTTGTCGATTTTACGGCAGCGGTCGCGAACGCGGCGACTTTCTCTCGGAAGAGGTCTGCCGGCGCGACCTCGTCCACGAGTCCCATGCGCCGTGCCGTCGAAGCCGACACCTGACGCCCGCTGAGCATCAGGTCCAAGGACGCCTGGACCCCGACCAAGCGGGGGAGCCGGGTCGTTCCTCCCCATGCCGGTAGGATTCCGAGCAGTACCTCCGGCAGACCCATCTTGGTGGTGGGGGAATCGGAAGCGATACGATGACTGCAGGCAAGCGACATCTCCACGCCGCCCCCAAGGCAGATCCCGTGTATGGCCGCGACGGTCGGGATGCCGAGTGAGCTCAGGGATCCGAAGATTCGCTGCCCGAAGCGTGAACCCTCCGCTCCCTCCACCGGATCCTCGATGGCTTCGATTGCGGTGACGTCCGCCCCGGCAATAAACCCACCCTTCGCGCTCCACAGAACGACCACGTGCACCTCTGCTCGGGAAGCCAGATTCCGCACCTGCGCCAGATGCTCCCCGAATCGTGTAAGCACCTGCTCGGTGAGCACGTTCACCTTACGCTCGGGGTCGTCGAAGGTGATCCAGGCGACCCCCTTCGTGTCGACCTGAAGCGTCGGATTCGTGTGGGGCAGAGGGATGGCTTTCGGTGGAGGCCTACAGCTTCGGACGAGAGGTGGCGTTGTCTCGCGTGAGTCGAAGCTGCTCGGGCTCGCCACCGACTACCGTTATGAGGACGTTCCAGTACAACTCCGTGTAGGGGAGCTCGTACCGGGCCGTTACCCAATAATCTCCGGCCTTTGCGTCAAACTGGGCGATGCCACTGGCGTCCGTCGTATCGTAGAGCACCTCGAGTCCGCTAGCCCGCTGGTGAGCGGTCATGACCATGTCGACATCGATGTACCACTCGTCTGCCCACTGCTCGCGGAGCAAACGGATCTCTTGAGAGGCCGCGAGAGAGGCTGCTTGGAGGGTCGTGAATTCTTCGAACGCGGTGTCACGCTGCCGCTCCACGTCGGCGTACTCGTCCTCCAGATCCTGAAACTCGTTATAAAGAACGCGGTACTGCCCCTGCTGGCGGCTCAACCCGTCGAGCTCGTCACTCAGGGTCTGAAGTGTCTCTCGCAGGACGTTCCACCGGGTTTCGGCGTCACGCCAGGCCTGTTGTGCCGTGGCCACTTGATTTTGCGCATCGAGCACAGAGTCCGGGATCGCTGGCTCGGGGGTCAAGGCTACGGCCGTCAGCGAATCGAAAATTAGGTCCCGATCGTACGGGAACATGCGAATCTCGAGGTCGCCCAACGCCCTGAGCTCGGCGCCCTGGCTCGGGTCATTCGGGGCGATCTCAGCGGTAACCACCACCTGGGTGGGACCGCAGGCGGAGAGAAGAGCCACTCCCAAAGCTGCCAGCCAAAAGTTGTTACGCGTCATGTCCACTCCGTTGTGTTTCCAGAAAGTCTGAGCCAAAGTGCTGATTGGTGGCGGAGATTCCGCCCAGAGAATCACTCCTAGGGAATCACTCCGTTCAGAATATAGTCACGGGGGTTTTGGGCTACACCATCCTTCCAAACTTCGTAGTGGAGATGGCTTGCCGTAGCTCTACCGGAGCTACCGACCTGGGCAAGGACCTCGCCTCGTGCGACGGCCTGTCCCGGCTCGACGAGGTACCTGACCGTATGTGCGTAGCGGGTCATGACGCCGAACCCGTGATCGACCTCGACCGTTAGTCCGTACCCTGATTTCCAGCCCGCATATGAGACGACCCCCTTCGCGGCCGCAAGAATCGGCGTGCCCTCCACCGCACTGAAATCCATACCGACGTGCGGCAGTTCTTCGTGGGAGATGGGATGTAAGCGGGCTGGGCTGAACGTGCTGCTGAGCATTTCGATTCCCTGCCCGGCGGTCGGCACGATGGAGGGAGTCGCTTCGAGAAGAGCGTAGTTCGCCACGAGGCTTTCCATGGCTTGGGCCATGCTCTCGGAGAGCAAGGAAGCCCGACGCTCCAACGCCGAGAGGTCGTAGGAGGTGGCGAAGACGGCTTCGGCGGTCACCGGATCCGTCTCCCACATCGGAGTAGACTCGGGCGTCGTCATGCCGGGACCTCCGACTCCCACCTCGAAGATCTCGGCGTCGATCGGGTTGAGCCCTGCGACAAGCCGAAACAGCTCGTCGGTTTCGATGAATCCATCGATAGAGCCTTCCATCTGGGCGACCCGGGTGCGTATCGACTCGACCTCTCGCGACATCACGGCCTTTTCGCCGCGGAGTTTGAGGACTTGGATGCGGGCCGATCCGTCGATAGCGACAATCATGACCAGCGCGGTCAGGACCGTGATGACGGCGGCCACCAGAGAGGGGACAAAACGCACGGCAGCGACAGACAGGCTGACTTGCCGCACGGGACTCTCATCCTCGGGCACACAAACGAAAGTCCACCGCTCATTCGTCATAAAAGGTAGGTCCAACGTTGATTCGTCATGATCGCGCTCGTCCTGATCGTGGGCCGAGGTGTGGGTCAATCAAGGGCGAATCGTCCCAAACCGGTCCTACGTGCTCATGGTGCAGACGGGAAGATATTCAGGGCTGTCGGAGAGTGTCAAGCGCCCCCGGAGCAGCGCCCCCTATTGGTCCGGCCGGGGGAAGAGGGGTGTCCCCTTCTCGACCCTCAGACCTCCGAGTGATATGGAGCGAGCCTCCTCGAAAGTCGGCACCGATTTCAGACCCAACTGACTGGCGAGAGCCGTCATCTTTTCCGGTGTCGCGGGCAGAAACAGAGCGGTGAGAACGGTGAGCACACGGGCCAGCGACGCGAGGGTCTCGTCGAGATCTTCGGCCCGGGACGGGTCCTTCGCTTGTGCCCAGGGCTCGCGGCGGTCCACGTAGCCGTTGGCTGTCCTGGCCAGGTCCATGGCCGCGGCCATGGCGTCATGGACCCGAAGTGCATCCATGTGTTCGGTCACGGCGCTCAAGGTCGATTCGATTTCGACGTCCAAGCCGGCGCCCGCTGCCTCCGGGATGATCCCGTCCCGGTACTTGACGATCATGGAAATGGCGCGGCTGGCGAGGTTGCCCAAAACGTTGGCGAGCTCATCGTAGCGCGCCTGAAATCGCTGGGGCGTATACGAGGCGTCGGAACCCGTGGGCATGTCGCGGAGCAGGTACCAGCGGACGCCGTCGGTACCGTAGTCCTCACGAAGCGCCAAGGGGTCCACGACGTTGCCCACCGACTTGGCCATCTTCTGATCTCCCATCACCCACCAACCGTGTGCGAGAATCTGCTTCGGAAGGGGAAGGCCGGCCGCCATGAGCAGGGTCGGCCAGTAGACCGCGTGTGTCGTGAGGATGTCCTTGCCCATCACGTGTAAGCTCGCGGGCCACCAGGAATTCCCCGGATCCGTAAAACCCGGCTGGTCGGGACCGCCATCAGGGTCCAGGAGACCCGACGCGGTGACGTAGTTGATGAGTGCGTCCACCCAGACGTAGCAGACGTGATCGGGATCGAACGGGAGTGTGACACCCCACGAAAGGCGCGATTTGGGCCGGGAGATCGAGAGGTCCTGCAACGGTTTCTTGAGGAACCCGAGAATCTCGTTGCGGCGTGTCACGGGGACGATCCAATCGGGGTGGTCCTCGATGTGCTGGATCAGGCGCTCCTGATAGTCACTCATGCGGAAGAAGTAGTTTTTCTCTTCCACGAACTCGACGGGGCGTTTGCAGTCCGGGCAGATGCGGTCGGCCCCGACCTCCCTCTCCGTCCAGTATCGTTCTTCCTGGACGCAGTACCAGCCGCTGTATACGTCGTCGTAGATCTGTCCTTTGGACCAAAGACGCTCGAGGAAGGCGCGGACGACGCCGATGTGCTCAGGCTCGGTCGTCCGGATGAAACGATCGAAGGAGATGTTCAGGTCTTTCCAGGCCGCCTCGAAGGACTTAGCCATCTGGTCGGCGAGCTCGATGGGGGCCAAGCCTTTCTTGGCGGCGGTCTCCTGCATCTTTTGGCCGTGCTCGTCGGTTCCGGTGAGGAAACGGACCTCGGCGCCCGTCTGCCGATAGTACCGGGCCAGCGTGTCGGTCAGCACCGTCGTATAGGCATGCCCCAAATGGGGATCACCCGTAGCGTAGTAGATCGGAGTCGTGAGGTATCGGCGGTTCATGTAGCCGTCGTCGTCGTCGGCGTTGCGGAGACCTCGCGCTTGAGTTCCTCGAGAGATATGGTGCGGCGCTCCCCCTCAGCGGAGCGAAGTGTGACGGTCTCCCGCAAGATTTCGACGCTGACCACCTTCTCTTCTCCCAAGGAGGTACGAAGGATCTTGCCCGCCCTCGGGAATCGGCGGCGTGCTTCCACGTAGGCTTTGTGTTCGTACATGAGGCAACACATGAGGCGCCCGCAGCCACCCGATATTTGAGCCGGGTTCAGCGACAGGTCCTGGTCCTTGGCCAGCTGCAAGCTCACGGGTTTCAAGGCGGGTAACCAGACCGAAGAACAGAGCTCTCGGCCGCAACGCCCGACCCCCCCGAGAAGCGCTGACTCATCGCGGACCCCGATCTGCTTGAGCTCGATTCGAGTCCGGAATGTACGCGCGAGAGACCGGACCAGCTCTCGGAAGTCGACCCGCCGGTCCGCCGTGAAGTAGATGATCAGCTTGTTCTTGTCGAACTGCCACTCGGCTTCGGTAATCTTCATGTTCAGCTTGTGGCGCTTGACGAGCTTGCGCGTCTCTGTACGGACGCGGTTCTCATCGACCCGAAGTTCCTTGATCCGGAGACGTTCGGCCTCCCGGGCCATACGGAGAACACGCATTTCGGGCAGGGGAGTGGCGCAGCCACCGGAAGTCGCACATTTGCGCTCCGCGATCGAACCGAGCGCCGTGATCTCACCGAGATCCTCGCCCCGGTCCGCTTCCACGATGACGGTGCTCCCGGGAACGAGGTCGAGAGCTTCGTATGCGAAATAGCCCTTGCGGGTACCCTTGAAGCGAACCTCGGCGAAATCGGCCATGGATCTGAACCGCTACGAGGCGTCGGGGGGCGTCTCGGGCGCGGACTCGCCCCAGACCCCCATCGCCTCGTACTTGGCCCAGCGTGTCTTGCGCAGCCGGTCTGTCTTGACCCGGCCCAGTTCGCTGACGGTACGCTCGAGCGCTTCCTTCACCGATGCGGCGGCCGCGTCCCAGTCCGAATGTGCTCCTCCCGGCGGCTCGGCAATGATCTCATCGGCCACGCCCAAGGCGAGCAGATCCTTGGAGGTGATTTTGAGCGCCGCCGCCGCCTCTTCCTTGAAATCTCGAGAGTGCCACAGGATTGCGGCGCAGCCCTCCGGTGATATCACCGAGTACACGGCGTGCTCCATGATGAGTATGCGATCGGTCACACCGATACCGAGCGCCCCGCCCGAGCCGCCTTCCCCGATGATCACCGACACGAGCGGGACCTTGAGTCGCGCCATTTCCCGTAGGTTCACCGCGATGGCCTGAGCGATGCCACGCTCCTCCGAGCCGAGTCCGGGGTAGGCGCCTGGAGTATCGATGAACGTGATCACCGCCCTCCCGAACTTTTCTGCTTGCTGCATGAGCCTCAAGGCCTTCCGGTAGCCTTCCGGATGCGCCATGCCGAAGTTCCGGCGGAGGTTCTCCTTGATGTGACGGCCCTTCTGGTGGCCGATCACCATGACCGAGGTTCCCCCGAGCGCCGCCCAGCCCCCGACGATCGCTTCGTCGTCCCGGAAGGTTCTGTCTCCGTGTAGCTCTATCCAGTTCGTGAAAATCCGTTCGATGTAGTCGAGTGTGTAGGGGCGGTCCGGGTGGCGCGCCACTTGGACTTGCTCCATGGGCGTGAGGTTCTGATACGTAGATTCCTTGAGGTCATTCAACTTCTTCTTGAGCTCGTTGAGTTCCTCGGAAACGTCGAAGCCGCTGCGCTCGGCGGAAGCCACGAGCTCATCAATCTGCTCCTGGGCTTCTATGAGGCGGCGCTCGAAGTCGAGCCTCGGCGATCCGGCCAACGTCATACTCCGGTCGATGGGGGAAATTGTACTTCCCCCATTGTAATGGGTTGGGTACCGGGGCGGCCATGACGGCCACCGGCTATCCAGTCAGATTTGCAGGCGCAGGAACCGCGGAAGTATCGTCGTGAGGCGCTGGCTCCGGTACCAGATAGGCAACGATCACCGCCATGGTCAACACGGCGGCGGCTCCCAGCACCGTGTTGCTTCCGAATCCGAAACGACTGTACATGGGGCCCGCGGCGGCGGCACCCACTGCGAAGCCGATCTGCCCCAACGCGATGGCCATGGCCATCAGCGAGCCACGGCGTTCATCGCTCACGAGCGCCGTCAACAAGGCCGAGAAGGGGCTGATGCGGGCCGCCACCAGGACCATGAGAACGAAATAGAGGATGTAGGCGGCCCACACCTCACGGACGAGTACGGTCGTCAAGAGCATCACGAGGGAGAGGCCGACACTCGACGCGATGATGATACGTTTCCTGCCGATCCGATCGGACAGCTTCCCGGCTTGCGGGCCTGTCAGAACGTTTGCGATTCCGCCGACGACGAACAGGCCGGCGATCGCGTTGGAGCTCATGCCCAAGGATTGCTCCAGCCAGTAAAACAAGTAGACCACAAACAGTGAGACGCCGACAAACATCGTGAAGTAGGCGGCCGTTGCCGCGGCGATCTCGCTCTTCGCAAGCATCGCCCGGTAGTTCCGCACTGCGCTGGCAACCGTGAGGGGGCCCTCGGCACGCTGAACGTCCGGCTGAGGAACGCGGAACCAGATCAAGAGAAAGGTGGCCGCCATGGCCCCAGCGTAGAGATAAAACGGCACCTTGAACCCTTCGCCCGGCTGCATCGATCCGTACACTCCGGCCAGGACGACGCCAATCGGGACGCCGGCGATCTGGCCGAAGGCCATCCCGCTCATGACCCACCCTATGGCCCACCCACGCCGGTGATACGGGAAGTAATCTCCAACATAGGAGACGGCCGAACCGGTGAGAATGCCCCCGGCGCATCCGGTGGCCGCCCGCACGGCCAGAAAGGAGTAGTATCCGACTACGAAAAAGTGCATCAGAAGGGCCACGGTCATGACGGCCGTACCGAGGAGCAGGATCCGGCGACGCCCGATCTTGTCCGAGACGGGACCCGCGACGATCGCGAAGATCCCGACCATGATCGCGTAGGCCGAGACGAGTGTCCCCAGGCGGGATTCGGCGATCCCCAGCTCTACTCCGATCTGCGGGAGGAGCGGCGTGATGATCATGATCTGGCTGCTGGCGGAGAAGACCAGAAGCCAGAGCGCGAAGAGGATGATGCCCGCGGAGGCCTTGGGTGGGTTCAAGGGGCGGTTTTTTCTTCAGTGCGGCTCATCGACTCTCCGGGTGAGTTCCGGGCCTTCTTGAGAAGGCCAGAAAGGGCTTCGAGCCCACGAAGGTGTTCACGACCGGGGGAGAGGGCAACCGGCGGGCCTGGCGTGGCCTTGCTTCCATTTTTACGGGTGTGCAATTAATGTAGTCAGCGAAATTGACGTGGTGGTCCGGTCTCCCTCGACGGGGACTTCTCCGTAGCATCCTTCCCGACGTACTTCAACGTTAGGTTCGATTCTAGGGACCCCTGAGGGATTCGCAGCGTTGATGGGGCGTAGCTCAACCGGCAGAGCGCCTGGCTGTTAAGCTTGCACGGGAGG
>JADFNK010000137.1 GCA_022563405.1 Gemmatimonadota bacterium
GCGGACGGGTGCTGGGAATCCTTGCTCAATCTCGCGCTTGGCACGCCGCCGCGCCATCCGTGTATCAATCCAGAAATGTACCCTGACCGGAGAATATGAACGCATGAAGCGTCCCTTGTTTGCCAGCAACCTCTGTGTGGCCCTACTCGTTACGCTGGGGGCCTGCGGTGATAACGACAACGGCATCGACTTCGGAGCTCCTCCCCCGGGACCCTATCGACTGACGTTAGAGGGCGATGAAAGCTTCCAGGGACCACACGGGGGCCATTCCATCACCGTGGTCGTGATCAGCCGGAACCTGGGAGGCTTCGCGGTGGTGGAGGATAAAGCCATCATCTCGTTCACCAACGACACCGCCTTCGACTTCAGCTTCTCGAGGCTGCTGGCTGAAGGAGTCCCCCATGACGTCTATTACTGGATCGACTCTGACATCGACGGCGGGACTCCTGGGACCTGCGACCCTCCGGAGATCGATCACCAATGGAGCACAACCATCACGAACCCCCGAGAGGGCATCTTTCTCAGCGAGAGTCACGTCGACGCCGACAACGCTGAGGTCTGCTCTTTTTTCGAGCAGTGACCTCCCCAACTAGCTCGCTGTTCGCCCCGTAGCCGCCGTCCGTCCCCCGCAATTTGCGGCCTCCCCGGGGCCCACCCGTAACCGTATGTGACCCCTCCTGCGCGTCCCTCGTCTAGTACCCAGCCTCGAGAGGGAAAGACACCGCGTTGCAAGGAGAGAATCATGTACAGAGCGCCAGCTTCCCACAGCGGAGCCCCCGGAATCGTGATGTTGATCGTCCTCATCTGGGGAGCGATCTATCTCACTGGATGCACCGATTTACCCACCGATCCGTCCTTCGACGAAGTACAGTCGACAGCCGACCTCGAGATCGAGATGGCTACGGATCCCGATCTGACTGCGGCCCTCATCGAAGACGTTTCCAGCTCCATGACCGCCAACATGACGGCGGGGGCGGCGATCGAGATCTCGACCGCCGACAGCCTCTTCAACCAGGCCCGCGTCGAGCTGACGCGGGGCGACCACCAACGCGTGCGTTCGCTGGGCGACGAGGCCCGGGACGCTCTGGGCCGCGCCCTCGCAAAAGGGCGGGACCGATCCAGCCTGGACGATTTCACCGATCGTGTGCGGGACGTGCGCCGGCAGCTCGCGGCGGATGATACCACCCATTTCGATCGACCCAGCGATCTGAAGAGAGACATTGATCGCCTGTTGGATGAGGCGACTCTTGCGCTCGATCGTGGCGACTACGTGACCGCCGGTAAGCGGGTCATCGATGCGCACCGACTGTCAGACCGGAGCCGGGTCAGGCGTCATGACGCCGACCCGGAGCGGGGGGCCAGGCTGGTGGTGGCCATGGCCGAGCAGGCCGTCCAGCTCGCGAACCGTCTGCTGAACGGTACGGTGATCAGCGAGCGCCAGCAGCACCTCCTGGACACGGCCGCCCGTCTGGCCGCCGCGTCGGCCGAAGCTTACCAGAACGGGCACTACCGACGGGCCATCGTGTTGGGCCACAAGGCTGTGAGCGTCTCGCTGATGGCGGTGATCAGGCCCGATCGGGCAACGGATGACAGAATCCGCGCCATCACCGACGTAGCCACCTCCGAGTTCCGATTCCTCGTCGAGGTAGCCCGCGCCGAGCTCGAGGCCGCCAGGATCGCGCTGAACGAGGTGCCCAACGAGTATTTCGAGAAACTGCTCGTTCGCGCGGTCGCAGCCTTCGAAACCGGTGTTGAACACCTGAAAAATGGCCACCCCAGAGGCATCCAGCTGATCTGGAGAGCCGGCGTCGTCGGAGCGGTAATCGCGAACTGACGTCGCACATCGCCGAGACGGACACCGTGGCGTCGACCGTACGGCGCCACGGGCAGCGCCGGGGGGATAAGAAGCCCCCCGGCGTTTGCCGTATATCCCGCATTCCGACCCCCATTCCGGCCCCATGCCCGACGCGAATGTGACCCCGAGCAGGTTTTGCTCGTCTAACGTATGGAGTCCCGGTAACTTTACCTCAATGTCAGCGGAAGAACTCAGTGACGCAGAGGTGGTCCGGGAAATCCTGGGTGGACAGCGCGAGATGTATCGCGTGTTGGTCCGCCGGTATCAGGATGTTCTGTATAGACACGCCTACCGGATGGTGGGCCAACCGGACGACGCGGAAGACATCGTGCAGAAGACACTGGTGAACGGCTTTCAGAAGTTGAACCGCTGCCGCGACCCCGAACGGGTCGGCGGCTGGCTCTTCCGGATCGCCGCGAACTTATGCAAGGACTTCTTGAAGAGTCCGCGCAGGGCCGACCTCTCGATCGAGGGAGCGTCGGCGACGGTCGTCGACCGGTCGAGACCGGATGCGGACCTGGAACGAGAGGAGTTGAAAGACCGGGTTCAGCAGGCGTTGGAGCGGCTGAGCCCTGAGCAACGTGAGGCCTTCGTGCTGAAACACTTGGAAGGCCGATCGTACGGCGAGATGACGGCCCTGTTGGGCGCCTCCAAGTCGGCTCTGAAGATGAGGGTGCTGCGTGCACGAGAGGAGCTGCAGACATTGTTGAAGGTGTACCATGAACAATGAGCTGAACGAATATCTGGACGGGGACCGGGAGCTCGAGGAGCTGAGCCCCGAAGCCCAGGCTGAGGCCGACGCGTGGCGAAGGCTCACTGGCGAGTTGAAGGCCGACGAGCCAAGACAGGCCCCGGCGTGGATGGAGAACGCGGTCATGAGCCAGATCGCGTTGGCGGACGCGCCCAAGGAGAGCCTCTTCGGTTGGCTTCTGAGGCCCCGCACCATCCGCCTCTCCCCGTTGACGAGCCTGGCGGTGGCCGCGGCGGCCGTGGCGGTGTTCGTGCTGTTACCGGACCCGGCGCCCGACACGCAGCAGCCCGGGCCCGTTGCCGTCACCCAGATCCTGGTGGAATTCTCCCTCGACGCTCCGGGAGCCATGACGGTTGCCGTGGCCGGTGACTTCAGTGGATGGGAGACCGAGTTCGCCCTCGATGACGCTGATGGAGATGGGATCTGGACCGGGCGAATCCCGATCACGCCCGGCGTGCACAAGTACATGTTCGTCATCGACGGCACCGATTGGGTCACAGATCCAAGGGCCCAGCGTTACTCCGACGACGGCTTCGGTAACCGCAACGCGGTCCTGGCCGTGAGTCCCCCGCGATCACTGTGATCATGCGTATTCGACGGAGCACTGGGGCTACAGCCCTCGCCGGCGGGGCGGGAGCGATCCTCCTGGCACTCGCGCTGCGTCCCGCCAGTGCGCTGGGCCAGTGGGGTGACCTACGCATCGAGGTGGGCGGTTCCCACGCGTTCGCGGCGTCAGGGAGTCAAATCGACGCTGCCACGTACCTCACCGCGGGACTGCAGGTGGATCGCTGGACGCCCTCGGGAAATGGGGTCTTTGGGGGCGTTTTCGGGGGTCTGGCCCTCGACTCCATAGGTGGAAATTGGGGCAGCTTCGTCCTCGGCGGAGAGGCGGTGGCTCGTGCGGGCAGAGCGGTGGAGTTCGCCATATCGGGGTCCGTGTACGGCTTCGCGGTCGGTGGGCCGTTTGTCTACGAGGCCCTCACAGCAGAGGTACGCCCCGAGATCCGGATCCCCGTAGGACCGGCCGTAATCGTCTTTTACGGCGAGGGTGGCAAGGGATCGTCCAATATCGAGTTTCGGCGTACTGATCTGGTGAAGGCGTTCACGCAGGACCTCTGGCACTACGGTGGAGGCCCTGAGCTCCAGCTTTACTTCGGAAGGGCAGTCACTTTGGCGTCCTACGGACTGCTGAAGACGGCCGGCGGGACGTATCATCGAGGTGAGTTCCAAGTCCGTGCCGGCGCGGCCGGATCGCTCCTTGCGGCCACCATCAGGGTGTGGGACACACCGCTGGGTACGGAGACCACGGGAAGTTTTTCGGTGACGGTACCGTTGGGTGGCCCAAATTGGTTCGCCCGGGTGGTTGGCGGCCGGACCGACCCGGATCCGCTGGTGCAGAGCCAGCCAGGTGGACAGGGAGGCCTGGTCATCGGCCGCCGCCTCGTCCGGTTCGGACCGGGTGGCCCCACTCCGGTCGTAATACTACGGTCGACCACAGGAGGAGTGGCGGCCCGATTCCGCCTGGAAGACCAGGTTGCGGAACAGGTAGAGGTCTTAGGTGATTTCTCGGGCTGGGAGCCGCAGGCCATGGTCCGAGACGGTCAGGCGTGGGTCCTGGAGATTCCGTTAGCAGCCGGCACGTACCACTTCGGCTTCTTGGTTGACGGCGAGTGGTTCGTACCCGAGAGTGCCCCCGGTCAGGTGAGCGACGACTGGGGACAAGTGAACGCTACAATCGTTGTCCCAGAAAGGGGGGACTCAAGATGACTTACGACATGAAGGTAAAGAGAAGCCTCATTCTGGCCGCGGTGCTCGCTGCGGTTTTCGCCGCGGGTTCGGCGAATGCTCTGCTCGGACAGGATCGGGCGGCCCGCATTCGGGAGGTTTACTCCCCCGAAGCGGCGGCACAGATCGAGGCCGTCGTGGAGGCGGCTCGTCGCAACGGAGTCCCGGTGGCTCCTCTGTACGACAAGGCGATCGAAGGAGCAGCGAAGAACGTCCCGGCGGCGCGCGTCCTGCCGGCTCTCCGAGAGTACTCGGGACGGATGGAGCGGGCTCAGGGCCTCCTAGGCGGCACGCGTGAGGTGGCCTGGGTCGTGGCGGGAGCCGATGCCCTGCTCAAAGGAGTCGCGGGAGAAGCGCTGACTTCGATCGGGCAGGACGCGGGTGCGCGGACTCCCGTGGCGCTCATGGTCATGGGCGATCTGATGGAGGCCGGTGTGCCCGCCGAACGGGCCATGGAAGTCATGCGGGAAGCCTTGGTCAGAACCACCGGCGAGGAAGGTCTGCTCGACGTAACCCCGGCGCTGCGCCGAATGGTGCGTGACGGTGCCCTGGCCACGGACGCCGCGGGGCGGATGCTCCGGGCCATGAGGGATGGTGTGTCACTTCGCCAGATACGCGACGCCGCACCCGGACGCCTCGACACGTCCGTGCGGCCTGTTCCCCAGGGATCCGACCCGACACGGGACAGGCCGCCGGTTTGAGCTCAGTGCAGTCGCCGATCACACGGGACCGCTACGACGTCGTCATCGCCGGAGCACGTTGCGCGGGTGCCTCGACGGCGATGCTCCTGGCCCGCCAGGGGATGCGAGTCCTGGTGGTCGATCCCACCAGCCGGGGAAGTGACACCTTGTCGACTCACGCGCTCATGCGCGGCGGAGTGCTCCAACTGCACCGCTGGGGACTGCTGGATGCGATCCGGGCTGCCGACACGCCTCCGATCCGGAAGACCACTTTCCACTACGGCGGCGAGCCCATCGAAGTCTCGATCAAGGAGCTGGACGGTGTCGACGCGTTGTACGCTCCACGTCGGACGGT
>JADFNK010000056.1 GCA_022563405.1 Gemmatimonadota bacterium
CCTCTTCCCCGGAATCGCGAAGACGTTCGAGAACACGGACACGCCGCCGGAGCGAGTCGAGGCGAAAGAGAAGAGCCTGGGCCTTGAGAAAATCGGTGAGGGGTCGAGCCGGAAACCCCCCCATCGTGCTCCCCGCAGGAACGTCTTCGGTGAGGCCCGTTCGCGCGGCGATCTGAGCGCCGTCGCCCACGGAGATATGATCCATGGCACCGGCCTGCCCGCCCCACAGGGTGTCGGCACCGACCCTGGTCGACCCAGCGATCGCCACTTGCGCGGCCATGACGGTTCGGGGGCCCACCGTAACGTTGTGCCCGATGTGAACCAGGTTGTCCAACTTCACGTGTGCCCCCAGCTCTGTGTGTCCGATAGAGCCGCGGTCCACACAACTGTTGGCGCCGATCTCCACGTCGTCGCCGATGATACACGCTCCGACATGCGGAATACGGGCCAAGCCACCCGAGGAGTGGGTGTACCCGAACCCGTCTACGCCCACGCACACCCCGGCGTGTAAGACGACCCGGTCGCCCATACGTACATGCGGATACACCACGACGTGTGGGTGAAGTGTCACGTCACGTCCCAATCGTGCTCCAGCGCGGACGACCACATGCGCATGTAGGGTGCTCCCTTCCCCGATCACCACATTTTCTTCAATGACCACATACGGTCCCACCGACACGTCTGTGTCCAACTCTACGTCTTCGGCGATGACCGCCGTTTCGTGGATCCCCGGCCAAGGGAGAGGATCTGAAAAGAAGTGCTCGAGCAGGGTCGGAAGCGTCCTACGAGGGTCCTCCACTACGACCCGGCTTTGGGCCGGATCCAACACGTCCTCCAAGCTGGAGGACACCAGGATGGCCCCGGCGGCGCTCTCGCCCGCGGCCCGAGAGTAACGGGAGTCGACCAGAAGCCCGAGTTCGGTGGGCCCCGCATGTGCGAGCGACGTCACCCCCGTAATGTGCTTGTCGAGGTCGCCTGCGGCCCGTCCTCCTACCAAGGCTGCCAGCTCGACTAGAGTGAGCCGGGTACCATCCGACTCGAGTCGGGCGGGCTCGTGGAACATCTATTGCGCTCCTGCCGCCAGCCTCTCCATGACCTCACCGGTGAGGTCGAACGATTCGTCCGCGGCGATCAGGCCGCCGCCGGCAACGTCGAAAATGAACGTATAGGAACCATCGCTGCGGATTTCCTGAATGATATTGTTGATCCGCTCCATGATGGGCTGCACCAATTCCTGTTGGCGGCGGGCCGCTTCGGTCTCGATCTGGGCCATGCGCTCTTGATAAGCCTGCTGTTTCTGAGCGATTTCGTCCTGGCGCGCCCTGCGAGCGTTGGCCGTGAGCGTGATCTGCTGAGCCTGATACCGGCTCATCAGGTCGGCTATCTCGCCCTCGAGGGCTTGGAGCTCGCTTTCGAAAGGCACCATCTCCCGTCGGAACTGCTCCTGAGCGGCAGTGGCAGCAGGGTCCTCAGCGATGATCACCTGAGAGTTGATGTAGCCGATCTTCAGCGGGTTTTGAACCGTAGCTTGGATGCCCGGGGCCCAGAGGACACCTAGGATGCCTGAAATCAGAATGACACGTTGCATAGTCTGCACAGCTCCCGTTCACATACCGGGTCCGAGCCGGAAGTGCAACTGCCAGCCAGGCACCGGTTTGTCGAATCCGTACGCGAAGTCCAACCCGATGGGGCCAAACGGTGTGACCAACTGGAGGCCGACACCTGCCCCCCGGAAGAGTTGGGTCGGATCAATGTCGGCGGCGGTTCGCCAAACGTTTCCGGCGTCCATGAATACCGAAGCAGACATCTGGGCGCCAACACGCATAGCAAGCTCGGTCGTCATAGAGAAAAACGCGTGTCCGAGCCGAGCGATATCATTGATGATCCTGGCGTCCTCATCGAAGTACCCGAGCGGGGTGATCGTGGTCTCGCTATATCCACGGAGCTGCTGCCCGAACTGCACGCCACCCATCCAGAATCCGTCGAATGGGAAGGGCCGACTGTTGCCTTGGAGAGCGCCCATTCTCATGGTCATACCGAGCGCGAAGATGATCCCCGAGCCTTGGGACGGGTCTCCGCCCACCGGGAGCCACCAGCTCCCATCCGCCGTATACTTGACGAACTGTCCATCTCCCCCGAGGGGACCCCCGGTGAAATCGATGTTGACGGACTGGCGCGAGCCGATGGTCGGGAATATCGGGTGATTCAGCGTAGTTCGTGTGACGCCCAGCGAAACCGTGCTCTGCGTGGCCGCGGGCGTTCCGAACAGCGAAAAGTCGTCGCCGGATTGTTGCGTCAACGTGGTACGAGACAGTCCGTACCCCGTGAAAAATCGGGTAAACCGGGCTCCGGGGATCAAGAAACCAAGGCGGATATCGCCGCCGACGCGCCGTCTTCTGCCGGAGCGGAACGTGATGAATCGGTCCCGGGCATTAAACAGGTTGATCCTGCCGCTGACGAGGGACTCGAAGATCCCCGGGTCCGAGTAGCTGAGAATCTGATTGTTTTGGTACTGACCGAAATCCCACCTCACACTTCCGGATTTACCTTGTCCGAACAGATTCGGCTGATCGTACCCTATGAATCCGGAAAGGCCACCTGTGCCCCCACCGACGGAAGTGCCGAAGTTGATCGCTCCGGTCGGCCTCTCCGTTACCCTGAACGTGACGTCCACATCCCCGGCCTCGTTGGGAACGATGGTGGGCACTTCCATCGGCTCGAAATAACCCAGCGATGAGATGCTCTGAAAACTCTGGATGATCCGTTCCTGAGAATAGACATCTCCCGGAAGGATGAAGATCTTGTCTCGAATCACCCGTGAGTACGTGTACTCATTTCCTTCGATGTTGACCCGACGGATATAAGCTTGTGGTCCCTCCTCGATCACCCACCCGACATCCACTGTGGGCGCCTCGCCCTCCGCGGCTTCGTTCGGCCTTACGAAGGGGACGACCTGGGAGTACAGGTATCCCTCGTTTTGATAACGTAGACCCGCCGCAGCGGTGGCTTCCTGGAACCTGGCATTGTCGAAGACGGGCAGTTCTGACTCGTCCGGCTCTGAGCCCGCAAAAAGACCGCTCCGCCCAGGCTGGAAGATCTCTTGCAGTTCTTCCGTCGAAAATTCGCTGTTGCCGGCAATGGTGAAGTCTCTGAGCCGGTATTGCTGGCCTTCGTCGACCGAAATCTCGATTCGGGTTTTCCCGGTAGCGGGATCGATGATCAACGAGTCTCCCAGCACGATGAAGTCCAGATAACCCCTGCTGGCATAGAAACCCGGAAGACCAAGTTGTAGGTCTTCGTCGAACTTTTCTCTATCGTACAAGCCCGATTTCCACCACCAGAACCCCTCGGCCTTCACGGACATAGCCCCGCGCAGTTCGGTGTCGGTGAAGACCGTATTCCCACTGAACGTGAGATCGGCCACCGTGACCCGCGTACCCTCTTCGACGTCCAGGTAGAGGATGATTTCCTTCCCGCGATCCGGCACGCGTTCGATGCGTTCCACGATGTTCGCGAAAGGAATTCCCTTCGCTGACAACGCAGATCGAATCAAGCTCTTGACGTCACCCACCGCCACCGGCGAATACGGAAATCCGGGATTGACTCTTGTCGTGTCGGTGATTTCATCAGGATCCACGCTCGTCAACCCGGTGATGACGACGTTTCGCAAGAGATCCTGCTCGTCGACCTCCCAGACCAAGGTCACCCCTCCACCACCAACATCGCCCTCTACCCGAACGCGAATGTCCTTGAACTGCCCGGTCGCCCACATCGACTTGAAGGCACGCTGGATGTCGAAGATCGTATAGGCGGAGCCTCGGTTGAGGCCCCCCATGGCGATGATCGTTATGTCGGCCTGACGGATGTTTCCTTCCACGTCCACCGAATCGATGACGACGGGTTCAAAGTCCAGTGGCTCCTGAGCGCGCGCCTGGGTGCCGGGTAGCAAGGCCGCCACTAACAGCAAGACCCAACCCGGAGTGCGACATGTGGGATTAAAACGGATCGACTGAAACACGATTCGGGTACCGAGGCTCACGTCTTGGATTGCGATGCCACCGCCATGGTGAGGCCCTCACCGTCTTCGTTGACGTCCACTACGATTTCATCTCCCGAGGAGAACTCGGCGGTCAGGATTTTCTCGGAGAGCGGATCTTCCACGTAGCGTTGGATGGCGCGACGCAGAGGTCGAGCCCCGAACTTCTCGTCGTAGCCTTTTTCCACCAAGAAGTTCGTGGCGGCCTCGGAGAGCGACAAGGTGAGATCCTCCTCAGCCAGGCGTTCGTCGATCTCTTTCATGAGGATGTAAACGATCTGTCCGATCTCGTCGCGGTCGAGGGTATGGAAGACGATGGTCTCGTCCACCCGATTGAGAAACTCCGGATTGAAAGCCCGCTCGATCTCGTCGCGGACCTTGGTCTGCATCACGTCGTATGAGGTCTGTCGCTCGCCATCGTGAAAACCGAGACTGCCCCCCTTGGAGATCTCTCTGGCCCCGAGATTGGACGTCATGATCAGGACCGTGTTCTTGAAATCGATCACCCTACCGTAGTTGTCCGTGAGGTGCCCTTCGTCCAGCACCTGGAGCAGTATGTTGAACACATCCGGATGTGCCTTTTCGATCTCGTCGAGAAGAACCACGGAGTACGGACGACGCCGGACCGCCTTCGTAAGGGCCCCGGAATCCTCATAACCCACATATCCGGGGGGCGCACCGATCAGCCGCGACACAGAGAACTTCTCCATGTACTCGCTCATGTCCACGCGGATGAGAGCTTCCCGGTCGGCGAAAAGAAATTCCGCCAACGCCCGAGCGAGCTCCGTCTTCCCCACCCCCGTCGGTCCGGCGAAAATGAAGGATCCGATCGGGCGATTAGGGTTTTTCAGGCCGGCACGGCTTCTTCGGATGGCTCTCGAGATCGCTTGTATGGCATCGTCCTGGCCGATCACCCGCTGGTGGATCTCGTCCTCCATGTGGACCAGGCGCTCGGTCTCGGCCGCCTGGAGCTTGGTCACCGGGATCCCGGTCCAACGTCCCACGATAAACGCGACGTCCTCGGACTGGATTTCGGGGCGGTGCTGCTTACGCTCCTCCTCCCACTCCTCTTGTTCGACGCGGATTCTATCCTGAAGCGCGCGCTCCTGGTCCCGGAGTTCGGCGGCTCGTTCGAAATCCTGATCTCGGATGGCCCCTTCCTTCAAGTCGGCGATCTCGGCGAGTTCTTCCTTCAAGCCCTCCACTTGCGGGGGCGGCACCTGTGCCGCGATGCGGGCGCGCGCACCCGCCTCGTCGATGACGTCGATGGCTTTGTCGGGTAGGAAGCGGTCGGTGATATAACGGTCGGCAAGCTTCGCAGACTGCCGGAGCGCTTCGTCGGGGATCACGATCCGATGATGGTCCTCGTAGTGCTTCCTCAGGCCCTGAAGAATTTCGACGGTCTCGTCGACCGTCGGAGGCTCCACGATGACCGGCTGGAAGCGGCGCTCGAGGGCGCCGTCCTTCTCGATGTACTTCCTGTATTCGGTGAGCGTCGACGCACCGATACACTGTAGCTCCCCACGCGACAACGAGGGCTTGAGCATGTTCGACGCGTCGATGGCGCCCTCAGCGGCACCGGCTCCGACTAATGTGTGCAGCTCGTCGATGAAGAGTATGACGCCCTTGTTTTGCGCGATCTCATTCATCACGGCTTTGAGGCGTTCCTCGAACTGACCCCGGTATTTCGTACCTGCGATCACGGCCGCCATGTCGAGCGCCAGCACCCGGTTATCCTTCAGGGCGTCTGTCACGTCATTGCGGGAGATGAGTTGGGCCAGCCCTTCCACGATGGCGGTCTTGCCGACACCGGGCTCCCCGATGAGCACCGGGTTGTTCTTCTTGCGACGACACAAGATCTCGATCACACGTTCGATTTCGGACTTACGGCCGATGGTGGGATCCAGCTTGCCTTGGCGCGCCAGGTCGGTCAGGTCCCGGCAAAAGTGGTCGAGCGCCGGGGTCTTGGATTTCTTGTCCCCCTTCCCGGCGGGCGGAGTGAACGTACTACCCCCGATTCCAGCCGGCTGCGCCGGACCCACGTCGGATCCGAGCACCTTGAGCGTCTCGGAGCGGGCCTCTTCCATCCCGATGCCCAGTGAGTTGAGCACCTGAGCCGCGATCCCTTTTTCTTCCCTCAGGAGGCCGAGGAGGAGGTGCTCCGTGCCCACGTAGGAGTGGCTGAGTTCTCTGGCTTCGGCCATCGCGAACTCGAGCACCTTCTTGGCCCGCGACGTGTAGGGGAGTTCACCGAGCGCAATCGTGGCTTTCCCCTTCTTCACCGACTCCTCGACTTGTTCGTGAATCTGGTCGAGATCGACGTTCAGGTTCGTGAGTACGGCCGCGGCTACGCCTTCCCCCTCACGGATGAGGCCCAGAAGGATGTGCTCGGTGCCCACATAATCATGCTGGAGGCGGATCGCCTCCTCCCTCGCCATCGCCAGCACTTTTCGGACACGGTCGGTGAAGTTGTAGTTCATGCTTAGAGTCGCTTATCCCTCCGTGGGCGAATCGGTCTGTTCGATCCCGCTATCCGGCGTTGCCGGCCCCTCTTTCGACAAGATGCTCCTCACATAAGCCGCCCGGTGTGCATCACATTCCCCGGGCGAAAGATCGCGTCCGGCGGCCTGCTCCAGATGAGCCGTCTGCGTGAAAATCATGAGCTTGTTGAGCGTGTATACCCGGAGCTCTGGTAGGAGTTTCAGGCCGACACCCAGGCGAATCCCAGACAACAAGTTCATCAATTCTTCGAAGGGAAGAGATCTGGCATACCGTAGAAGGCCGTAGGCACGCCAAATTTTGTCCTCCGTGACTTGAGGGGCATCCCGCAGCAGCACCTGCCGGGCCTGATCCTCGTACTGAATCACTTGACGGATGATCTTGTCGAGGTGGTCGACGAGTTCTTCCTCGCTCTTCCCCAATGTCGTCTGGTTCGACAGCTGAAAGAAGTTTCCGACCACTTCGGAACCCTCGCCGTACAGGCCCCGGAACGTGAGACCGACCTGCCCGAGTCCCTGGAGCACCTTTCCGATTTCTTTGGTCAGGACCAAGCCGGGGAGATGCACGAGAACCGACGCACGAAGCCCGCTGCCGACATTGGTCGGGCAACTGGTCAGAAAGCCGAATTCGTGATGGTAGGCATAAGGGAGCTCTTGACCCAGCTCCTCGTCCAGACGATCGACGAGGTTCCAGGCCTCCTTGAGGCGAAGCCCGGATAAAAGCCCCTGCAGGCGGAGGTGGTCCTCTTCGTTCACCATCACGCTGAGCGGGTCTTGCGCGGCGAGTAGAACCGCGGTGGCGCGGGATGGACCCTCCTTCACGTCGCCGAGCAGTTCCCGGGAAGCGAGTCGCCGCTCGAGAAGCATCCCACGGGTTCGTCGATCCAAGTTCGGAAGCTCCAGCAGCCTGGACCCGGCGAGAAGTTCGACTTTGGCCATCGCTCGGCGGGTCTGTTCGAGAACCGCCTCACGGTCGTTCACCCGCGCTCGCGGCCCAAACGCGTGACCCTGGAGGTTTCGAGCCAGTCGAATCCGAGTAGAAAGCACGATATCGGCATGTTCTCCGCTGGCGTCGAGCCATCCGAGGCCATGGTTGGGAAGGATCTGGAAATCGCTCATGGTGTGGAATCGGTCCCCGCTGGCTCCATCCCTCGGATCTTGTCACGAAGCCCTGCCGCCCTCTCAAAATCTTCGGAGTCCACCGCGCGCTGGAGCTTGTGGCGAAGCACTTCCACCTGTTTCTCTACCTCCGATGCGGCTGGATCCGGAGGTAAGTAGACCTTGCCCACGTGTTGGGTGCTTCCGTGCACACGGCGGAGGAGGCCTCTCAAGTAGGACTCATAAGTGGTGTAGCAGTGCGGACAACCCAGCCGCCCCGTCTTGCGGAAGTCTTCGAAGGTGAGGCCACAGAACGAGCATGGTCCAAGCGCCTCAGGAGAACCCTCGGAGTCTGGTGTGTCCGTCAGCTGAGCAAGGAATCCCGTGAGAGGAAAGTTGGGGGGGCCGCCAATTCCCTCGACGCCTTTGACGGCCGCGCACTTCTCGCACAGATGCGAGGTTGTCATCTCGTTGCTCACGATCTGTGTGAGATGTACCACCGCATCGTCGGCACCACACTGATCACAGGTTTTTTTGGATTTCTTGCTTTCCATCAATCGTCAAGCTTGGGCCGCTTCGTGAAGCCGGCCGTCCCTGAGTTCGAGGATACGGTCGGCCCGACGGGCCAACTCCCGGTTGTGCGTCACGAGGACGATGCCGAGTCGCTGGCTTTCCTGCAGGTGAAACAGGAGGTCGTGTAATTGCTCACTCGTCTGTGTGTCGAGATTGCCCGACGGCTCATCGGCAAGAAGCAGCGGCGGCTCGGTCGCGAGAGCCCGTGCGACCGCGACCCGTTGCTGCTCCCCACCTGAAAGTTGGGTCGAGCGGTGGGACATACGTTCGCCGAGCCCGACGAGCGCCAGGAGTTCCCGGGCCCTCGCCTCCGAAGCCTTCCGCTGCCGTCCGGCAATCAAACAAGGCATCATCACGTTCTCCAACGCTGTAAACTCTCTCAGGAGGTGATGGAACTGGAACACGAAGCCCACGCTGACGTTTCGCATCCGCGCGAGCTCGTCTCCGTCTACCTCCGATACGTCGCGGCCTCCGAGGAAGACATCGCCGGAAGTCGGACGATCGAGCGCACCCAATAAATGTAAAAGGGTGGACTTCCCCGCCCCACTACTTCCTACGATCGCGACAACCTCTCCAGACTCGACCCGAAGATCTACCCCCCCCAATACCTTGAGTTCACGGCCGTCTCCGCCTACGAACACCTTGTGCAGCGCTCGAGCCTCCACAGCGGGAGGAGTCAGACCGCCCCCCAATACGTCTGGCTCATTCATGCCGAATCGCACGGACCGGCTGAAGCCGAGACGCTTGCAGAGCGGGATAGATGGTGGCCAGGAGGGCGATGAGCAAACTGACGCCCACGATCATACCGACGTCCCCCGCGTGGATCGAGATCGGTAACTTCTCGACGAAGTACACTTCCGCGGGAATCTTGATGATCTCGAAGGTGTCCAGGGTCCAGGCGATGGCCAATCCGAGAACCGTACCGGCGATGGTACCGATGACCCCGATGGAGAGCCCCTGGATCATGAAGATCCGGAGAATCATCCGGTCGGTCATCCCCATGGATTTGAGAATGCCGATTTCCCGGGTACGATCCACCACGACCATCACCAGAGTACTCACGATGTTGAAGGCCGCGACCACAACGATCAATGTGAGGATCAGGTACATGGCCAACTTCTCGAGCTTGAGGGCGTTGAAGAGGGCTCCGTTCGTCACGCTCCAACTGGTCGCCGTGAACTCGGGGTAACCGAGAGCCGCCTGGATAGCCTCCGACACCTTGTCCGCTTCGTCGATATCGCGGACCCGCACGCCGAGCCCACCAACCCGGTCGCCCTCCAGGAGGCCCAATTGCTCCTGCGCGGCCTCGATCGGCACGTAGATGTTCTTCATGTCGTAGTCGTACATGCCGGTGGTAAACGTCCCCGTGATTTCGTACGAACGTATGCTGGGAGTGGGCACTCCCATCAGGTCGAACTTGAGGTTGTCGTAGGCGACCAGCGTGAGCGTGTCGCCAGGAAAAGCCCACATCCGCGCCGCCAGCCGGCTTCCCATCACAACGGGCTGGAGGCCCGACGCCGTCGGGCCGAGGTCGAGGATGCCCTCCTGGATCCGGGCCTCCATCTCGGTCACGGCGGGGCCCAGCGGATCGAGGGCCACACCGAACATGTCTGCGTACTGGGAATACTCTCCCCGCCCCCGAAGGACGGTCACCGACGTGATGACCCAGGGGGCGACTGCCACGACACCGTCGATCTTCCGGACTCGATCGGCCACCGCCTCCCAATCGTCCATCCGTAGGCTGCCGCCCTGTTGCTGCACCCGCACATGAGGAGAGGACTCCAGGATCTTGCCCAGAAGATCTTCCTGCATCCCCGACATCACGCCAATCACGACCACGAGGGCGCAGACACCCACCGTAACCCCGCCCAGCGCGATCCAGGTGATGAAGGAAAAGAGGCGGCCGCCGCCCTTGGACGACAGGTAGCGCCGGGCGACATACCACTCCAGCCCTCGACTACTAGCAGGGGAAGACATCACACGTCGCGGAGCGTGGGGAAGAGGATCACGTCGCGAATCGACGGTTGATCCGTGAGAAGCATGGTCAGCCGATCGATCCCCATGCCCAAACCACCGGTCGGGGGCATGCCGTATTCGAGGGCCCGCACGTAATCTTCATCGATCGGATGTGCCTCATCGTCACCGGCTTCCTTGAGCCTGGCTTGCTCTTCGAAGCGCTGCCTCTGGTCGATGGGATCGTTCAACTCCGAGAAGGCGTTGGCAATTTCTTCGCCCGCGATGAAGAGCTCGAACCGCTCGGTGAGGTCGGGGTTGTCGCGATGGGGCTTCGCGAGGGGGCTGAGCTCCTTCGGGTGATCCATCACGAACGTGGGCTGGATCAACTTCGGTTGAACCAGCTCGCCGAAAAGCTTGTCGATCAGTTTACCCCAGCCTGCCCCCTCGAGATCAGGAACCTTCAGACGCTCGGCATGGGATCGCAGATCGTCGGCGGAAAGTACGGCGACATCGGCTCCCAGGGCGTCGGA
The DNA here is from genome assembly GCA_022563405.1 of Gemmatimonadota bacterium. Lineage (GTDB taxonomy): Bacteria > Gemmatimonadota > Gemmatimonadetes > Longimicrobiales > Gaopeijiaceae > UBA822. The sequence continues at coordinate 10,692 of JADFNK010000056.1, forward strand.
GAGGCTACCCAGCATGGGTATCCGCTCGTAAGGTCCAGCGAAGTTGAGCTCGTGTCCCTGGTAGACGACTTCTGGCGAACCCGTCGCGGACCGAACCACTCGCTCCAACATACGTTCCGTCAGGTCCATCACGCCCCGATAGTCGATGAAGGCCTGGTAGAATTCGAGCATCGTGAATTCGGGGTTGTGGAATCGATCGACGCCCTCATTTCGAAAATCTTTGCAGATCTCGTAAACACGCTCCAGCCCCCCCACGATGAGGCGCTTGAGGTACAGCTCGTCGGCGATCCGAAGGTAGAGTGTTCGGTCCAGAGCGTTGTGCTTGGTGAGGAACGGACGCGCCGCCGCCCCACCGTACAGAGGCTGAAGGGCCGGCGTCTCAACTTCCAAGAAATCCTCCCCGTCCAAAAAGCTACGGAGCTCCGAGATAATCTTGGCCCGGGTGCGGAATACCTCCCGGACTTCGGGGTTGACTGCCAAATCCGCATACCGTTGTCGGTAGCGGGCTTCCTTGTCGGTAAACCCACTGAACGTACTCCGTTCCCCCGTCTCGGAATCCGTCTCCGTCTTTCCACGCGGGAGTGGCCGCAAGGACTTGGAAAGCAGGGTCCAGTTCTGGACTCTTACGGTGACCTCCCCAGTGCGAGTCCGAAAGAGTATTCCCTCCACGCCGATCCAATCACTGAGGTCGAGCAGTTCGAGCGTTTCGAACCTCTCGTCCCCGAGTACGTCCTTTCGAAAATAGATCTGGACCTGACCTGAGCGATCCTCGAGATGTGCGAATGCGCTCTTTCCGTGGGATCTGTAGCTCGTGATACGTCCCGCAACCGAAACGCCCTCGGCCTGTCCGTTCTCGTCGAGCGCGCCAGCCTGCTCGGCCTGATCGAAGAGGGCTACCGCCTCCACCGCGAGATGGGTCCGGTCATAAGCGTACGCATACGGCTCGAGGCCCCGCTCGCGTATCGCGTCCAGTTTGTCGTACCGGTGCTGTCTCACTCGGCTGAGTTCTTCGGAAGCGAGTTCTTCGGAAGGGAGTGGTTCGGGGGCGAGCTCTTCCGTCTCACGGCCCCGCGAAGGCTCGGTCAATTTCCATCCCCTTGGCCGGCGGACTGCTTGAGGTAGGCCTCGATAAATGGATCGAGGTCACCGTCCATCACCTTGTTGACGTCGCCGACCTTCAGTTCCGTGCGGTGATCGTTGACCATCGTATACGGCTGGAAGACGTAGGAGCGGATCTGGTTTCCCCAGCCGATCTCTGTCTTCGTAGATTCGAACACCGCTTTTTCTTTTTCCTGTTCTTCCAGGGCGCGCTCGTACAGTGCCGCCTTGAGCATCTTCATGGCGGTCGCACGATTCTTGTGCTGGGATCGCTCTTGCTGGCACTGGACGGCGATTCTCGTCGGAAGGTGAGTGATCCGGATCGCCGAATCCGTTTTGTTTACGTGCTGCCCGCCTGCGCCCGACGCACGGAAGGTATCGATCCGCAAATCGGAATCGTCGATTTCGATTTCGATCGTGTCGTCGATCTGGGGATACACGAACACACTCGCGAATGACGTGTGCCGCCGCGACTGGGCGTCGAAGGGCGAAATACGCACGAGCCGGTGCACCCCCTTCTCCGCCTTGAGATAACCGTAGGCGTCGTCCCCCGACACCTCCAGCGTCGCGCTCTTGATCCCCGCCTCCTCTCCAGGCTGGAGGTCGAGCACGTTGACAGTGTATCCGCGTCGCTCCGCCCACCGGGTATACATACGAGTCAGCATTTCGGCCCAGTCCTGGGACTCGAGACCACCCGCGCCCGGGTGAATCGTAAGTAGGGCACCCCGATGATCGTCAGATCCCTGGAGCATCGTCCGGACTTCGAGCGACTCGCTGTGGCGTTCGATCTCCCCGATCTCGTCGAGCCATTCCGCCTCGAGATCATCATCCGATTCCGCCTCGAGGAGCGCTCCCAGCTCGACGAGCTCGGAGGATTTTTCGTCCAGTTCGTTCCAGGGGTCGACCCAACTCTTCAACCGATTCGACTCGGCGATGACCTCGCGCGCCTGATCCTGATTGTCCCAGAATCCCGCAGCAGCCATCTGCTTGTCGAGCACTTCAAGCCGAGCGCTCTTCCCTACGACGTCAAAGATACCCCCGGAGGTCGGAGATACGTCCGCGGACCGCGTCCAGTCGCTGGAGTCCTTCTTTGCTCATCGTCACTGGGTCCTATTTCTGTTCACGCAAGAAGGGGCCGCCCGCAAGGACGACCCCTGGGAAAGCCGGAAACATATTCCAGCCCGAAAGGGGCATCGACAGCCCGAAAGGGGCATCGAGCGCGCCAGGCGAGCCTCTTAATGGTCGAGAGTGAAGATGGATTGTTCCTCGGCCAGGATCGAGTTGAGGGCATCGTTGAAAAACGTGCCTTGAGCCATCACCTCGGGCTCTACCTGCTCCTGGTATTCCTTGAGGGACTTATCTATCTCGTCGCTGAACACTTCCTTAAGAGTTCCCGCCCCGAGGGCTTCTTTGTGTTTTTCGGGGTTGTAGGCGACCAAATCCGACACGAGGCTCCTCGCCAAACTCTTCGCCTTGTCCTCGGCGCTACGCCTGCCGAAGCGGATGGCACCCGGACTTTCAGAGGCTTCCGCCGTCTCGGGCGCGGGTTCGGCAGCCGGCGTTGCCTCCGCCTCGGTGGCCTCCGTGACGGGCTCCGCAGCATCGGGTACCTCGATCGCCATGTCTATGGCCCCGAAATCTTCGGTCTCGGACGTGTCCCCGACGGCGTCGCCTTCCGTTGACTCGGCCTCTTCGAGCGGCGGATCGATGATCGCGGCGTTCAGCGGATCCGACGCCTCAACGGTGGCGGTCGCCGATTCCGTTGAGGGTGGAGCTTGTGGCGTCACGTCATTCGGGCGATCGACATCGAAGATCTCGGGGCAGTTGCTGCACTGCGCACGCACACCCTCCGGCGGCACCTTGGCCGGGTCGACGGGAAAGGACGTCTCACACGAGGGACAAGAAACTGTGATGGTCATGGTTGTTCGACTTCTTCCTTGAACGGCCGCCGACGGTCCACTGCGTAGACCGAGCCCGGCAGCGACTTGGTATAGGTCTTCATTTCCGCAGCCAACTCACTCACCTGAGCCGTGTGTGTAAACGGTTGTATCTGGTTGGTGACGACGCCGATGGAAAGCGTCATCAAAGGAACTCTCCGTATGCTGCCCCGGCGGTCCTTCCCCAGAAAATAACCGGCGCGACGGTCCTCCGTCGTGTACTGGTACGGGATCAACTCGTCGAACAGGTAGATGATTTCGTCGCAACATGCTTCAAGATATTTCAGGTTGACGATGAAAATAAAGTCATCTCCTCCGATATGGCCCACGAATCCATCCGAAGCAAGCCCGCGGACGACATCCCGAAGGATCCGCGACAGCAGCAGAATTACATGATCTCCGTGGTTGTACCCGTACCGGTCGTTGAACTCCTTGAAGTTGTCCAGATCGGCATAACATACAGCGAATTCCTCGTTCTTACCGAGACGGTAACCGATATTCCGTTCGATTTGGACGGTTCCCGGAAGCCGCGTCGTGGGATGTACGGAGACATCGCGTGAAGCGCGCCGGACGACGAGCTCGAGGCGTAGATCCTGTTCCCGTTCGGGTTGGGTTTCGGAGACGACTTCGTCGGCTCCGGCCTCGAGCCATTTGGAGATCAAGTCTGTTTGGTCAGCTAAGACGAGTACCACGATCGGTACGACGGCGGTGAACGGGTCCTTCTTCAGTTCGGAACAAAGAGCGTACGCCTCTTCTGTGTTCCTCGCGCCCTCCAACACCAGACACGAAGGGAACGCACGGTTTACGATCGCGTGGACCTCCTCGAGTTTCTCCGCGGTCTCGAGCTGAAGGTCGTGTCGAGCGCAGAACCGGGAAATCAGATCAGACCACTTTCCTGGCCACGAGCCCTTGTACACGATCGACCGTGCGGACATGCCACCTTGTGATGAGGGGGATGGAGAATGCCAGCCTAGTGCTGAAGCTTCGCCTTTTTCGACGTGTTCGCCTTCTTTGACCTCTTTGTCGACTTTACGACGACGAAATCGATAAAACGTTGCTCTTTATCGACCCGGGCCACCTTTATTCTCAGGCGGTCCCCAAGACGGAAGGTACGGTGGGACCGCTCTCCGACCAATAGGTAACGGTCCTGGTGGAAAATGTAGTAGTCGTCACGCATGCTGTTCACGTGGACCAATCCCTCTACGAATACCTCGTCCAGGAGAACAAAAATCCCGAAAGAGGTGACGCCGGAAATCGTACCTGAGAATTCGTCCCCGAGATGCCTCTCCATGTATTCTACCTTCTTCAGGTCCACGCTTTCTCTTTCGGCTGCCTCAGCGACTCTTTCACGTACGCTGCAACGCCCGGCTTTGTCTTTGAGAACCGGCCCCTCCCACTCTTCCGGAACGGCGCGACCCTCGACGAGCGTGTGCATGAGAACCCGATGAAGCCAGAGATCCGGATACCGCCGAATAGGTGACGTAAAATGTGTGTACCCGTCCGACGCGAGTCCGTAGTGGCCGAGGTTTCGGACATCGTACCGCGCCCGGCTCATGGACCGGAGGATCACCGTCGAGACGAGCTTTTCTTCTGGCCGCCCCTCCACTTGCTTGAGCACTGCTTGTAGGTCTTTCTGCGAGATCTTTCCTTTCGGGACGCGGTAGCTGAGGCGCCCCAGCAAGGTACGCAGATCTCGCATCTTGTCCGTCGGAGGGGGCTCATGCACTCGGTAGAGGATGGGCAGCCGTTTTTGCGTGGCCTCCCGTGCCGCGATCTCGTTGGCCAGCAGCATGAAGGCCTCGACCAGGCGGTGGCTCTCCAGCCTCTCGATCTGGCGGATCGAGACCGGCTCCCCTTTTTCGCCCAATAACACACGGGCCTCCGGAAGGTCGAAGTCCAGCGAGCCCCGATCCTTTCGTCTCTCTCGCAGGATCTCGGCTAGGGCCGCCAAGGCGCGAAGGGCCTCATCGGTCTCCGGATCGATCGAATTCTCGTTGTCCAGGACGGCCTGCGCCTCTTCGTAACTCAGCTTATGCCGGCTTCGGATCTCGGTACGCTCGAACCGGGCCTCTCGGACGCGGCCCAGCCGGTCCACCGTGGCGAAGACCGACACCGCGAACCGATCGGTGTCCGGGAGCAAGGAGCAGGCGTCGGTCGACAACTCGTGGGGGAGCATCGGGATGACGCGGTCCACGAGGTAGACGCTCGTGCCCCGTTTGAACGCTTCCAGATCCACCTCGTCCCCCGGGCGGACGAAGTGGGAGACATCAGCGATATGAATGCCGACCTCCCAGGACTCGCCTCCCAGAGATCGGATGGACAGCGCGTCATCGTGGTCCTTCGCGTCCGACGGGTCGATCGTGAATACGTGGAGATCCCGCCGGTCTGTACGATGCTCTCCAGGGTCCTTCCTCCGGCGGGCCACAGCGTTTCGTGCCGCCGAAACGACGCGGTCGGGAAAAGCCAACGGCAACCCGTGGTCATGCATCACAGACAGGATGTCGACACCGGGATCACTCGATTTCCCCAACACCGTCTCGATGCGGCCCATCGGCCCCATCTTACCACTACCGAACGTCGTGATGCGGGCGACTACCACATCACCCTCCGAAGCCGTCGCCTGGTCTCCTTGAGCCACCAAGATCTCGCGCGATATTCGACGATTCCGGGGGTGAACGACCCCGAAGGAGCCGGACCGGCGAAAGGTGCCCACTACCGTTTCGTGCGCTCGGTCCAGCACCTTGATCACCCGGCCGACGGGGCTGCGCCCGCGTGGGCGCCCTTCCACACGGACCACCACGTGATCTCCGTCCATCGCGGACTCCAGCGAGAGACCGGGCACGAAGACATCCTGCCCACCCTCATCCGGCGTGACGAAGCCATCGCCCTTTTGGGTGACCGCAAGGCGGCCCGTGACGAGGTTGGTTTTTTCGGGCGGGGCGTACCGTTGCCCCTTCACACGGTAGAGACGCCCCCGCTCGAGCATGCCACGAAGGACGAGCCGAAAATCTCGAAAATTCCTCGGCGCCACGTCCAACCCCTTCGCGATTTCCTTCGCCTTCATCGGGCCTCGGCGGGAACGGCGGAGGTAGTCCAGTACGGACTCTTCCGATGGCATTTTCACTTTTCGAACCACGTCAACGCCTCACTTGCCGCTAATGTCGCACCTGAAGGACGAGCCCAAACCCCTTCCTATCGACCGGGGACACCACACGCATCTGGACCTCGGTTTGAGTGCGGCCGGACCTCTGTATCCTCGAGGTGACGAAAGCATCGACGCCGCTCAGAAGGTGGTTCGCGATGACCACCCCCAGAAACTGTGATGCGCGCCTGAAAGATCCGTCGCTCGAGTCGATCAGGTCCATATATTCGGCCCAAGCCGCCGATTGCCCGGCCCAGGACCATTCGAATCGCTCATCGTAAGCGCGGGATTGGTAGTCCGCCAACGCGGCGTCGTACTCCGGGTCACCGGGAAGAGGATTCAAGCCGGGTGGGAAATGGATCTCGGTGGCCAAAGACCACGCCTGCCCGTTGAAAGTGGACAGGTCCATTTCGGGCTGGATGCCTGGCGCACCGGGATCCGTGTCGAAAACACCGGAGGTCAGAAATTTTTCCATCGTTTCGTAGTAGGAAAAATCCCCGTCGATCCTGGGACCGTTGAACGAACGCGGGACGTCCCAGGCAAGGTCCTGATATTCGCCTCTGGTATTCGTCGCAGACCAGCGTGCGTTCCCCCACGCGATCCAGGCCGCGCCTTCGACCGCCACGTAGGCAAGCCAGCGACCTTTGCCCAGCTTGCGCTGTCCGAGCCCGGGAAGGAGAGCGGAGTAGAGGAAGGCCCGGCCGGGGCTCAACGCGGGCGGCTCGTCGGTAACTTGGGGGCTTGCCACAAAGGGGCATGAAGTCCGCGTGGAGAGTAACTGAAAAAGCGGCTCAGCCCCCGCCGGGCACGCGTAGAACACTTGGGCGGGCGCGTCTCCAGCACCCCATCCCAGCGCCGAGCCTACGGCGAGGACGCTCGCGCGGAATAGACTCCGCGGAACCAGCCATCCGCTGTACCCCTTCCCGCCCCCCTTGCCGATCACCCTCTCCTAGAAACGGATTCCAAAGGACACGTATACCGGTTCACTACCTTGCACAATGGAAGACGCGAAACTCCTTGCCAGAGCAAGTTCGAAAGCCTCGTATCTCAATCCGAAGCCGAAGGCGATTTCAGCAGTTTGGTTGATCTCCCCGCTGGCGCGACTGGCCCGAAGGAAGATCTCGTTGGTGCTTCCGGCCACCAACTCGGTTCCCACGTAAAACGAAGCAGATTCCCCAAGCCGCTTCCAGCGATCCTCGACCTCGACCCGTACCCACAGAGACAAATCCTCTGGAGCCGAGAAGTGGCGGAGAACCTCGTAGGCGGCCGAAACCCTTATTCTCGTGGGGAGAGGGTCCGCTTGGGCGGCGTTGACGACTTGGAACCTCGGCCCAAAGTGCGCCAGCATTGCGCCGAATCGGAGGGGTAGGTTTGCCAGCGGCTGTGACTGAAAGCCGACGTCCCCGGCCCAACCGTTGGCCTGGACTCCGGCGTCGTCGCACTGCCCACTACAGTTGAGATTGAACCGCACGATCTTCAGGTTCAGTCCAATGTCGAGCCAGCGGGCCAGTGGTGTAGCGACGGAGACGATACCGACATGACTCCGGATGCTGATCGTACCACGGACATTCTGCTGGTCGTCTACGAGAGGCTGTTCACCGCCATCGAGTAGGTGGTACGAGAGACCCAGCACACCGATTGGCTGACGCGAAATCAACCACGATAGAGCCGTCGACGCTCCAGCGAGCGGGTCTCCTCTCATGACCACGAATTCGGTCCGGGCCAGCCTCGAGAGTCCAGCCGGATTCCAGAACGCCGACTCCGTGCTCCGGACCGCGGTCATGGTGCGCCCCAGAGATACAGCCTCGGCTCCCACGGGCAACAGCAGAAAAAGTGCTCCTTCGGAAGGAGGGGGCTCAGAAGCGGTGCTTTGACCGAAAACGTGGATCGGTAGCAGGAGCAGGAGGACGAGCACAATTTTGGCGTTTCTAATCATTGCCTGCGTATCCCATGGGCACCCGGAAACCGAACCGACCCAAGTCCTTAACCCTCCGTCGCCACTTCGGGCGTAGTTTGACCCGGAGCTCGAGGTAGACCCGTCTCCCGATGAACTCTTCGATCTTCTTGCGAGACGATCGACCCAACTTGCGGATGGCCGCCCCCTTGTCTCCAACCAGGATTCCCTTCTGCGAGTTCCTTTCCACGAATAGATTCGCTTTGATATAGACGGGATCCTGATCCTCACGAAACTCGTCGACCGCCGCGAAGACCGAGTACGGCACCTCCTCGCGGAACTGTTCGAATACGGCCTCCCGGATGAACTCTGCCACGAAAAATCGGACCGGGGCGGCCGCGATGTCGTCCGGTGGATAGAGGAACGGCCCTTCGGGTAGCACCTCCGCGATGTCCTCCCACAACGCCTCCACTCCCTGACCGTGAAGGGCCGAAATCCCACGTACCTCGCCCTGGAGCTCGGAAGTGGCCCACTCGGAGATTCTGGCAATCTCGTCCGGCCTGGCCCCGTCGATCTTATTGATCACCACGATCAAGTGAGCAGTCGACAGAGAAAGCGCCTCACATATGGCCTTCTTTTCAGCTTCGCGAAGCGGATCGGTAGCGTCCACCAGAAGGAGAATGACGTCTCCCTCCCGTACCGCGTCCAATGCCTCTTCCAGCATGGAATGCTGAAAAAGATCCTTGGCCAGGAGAAGACCTGGTGTGTCGAGGAAAATAGCCTGGATGCGACCCGTAGTGTGGATGCCGGTAATACGTTGCCACGTGGTCTGAGCCTTGGCGGTGACGATGCTGAGTTTATGTCCGATCAAGCGATTCATGAGCGTGGATTTGCCCGCGTTCGGACGTCCGAGGAGGGTCACATAACCCGTCCGGGTCGGGATGTTCGCATCGGGGGGGGGCGAATCTGCACTCATGCGGGGAAGATCGACTGCCAGGGAGTCGGGGGCAATCGGGAGATCACTTTGGGTGGCAGAGGGACTCACGGTCTCGCTCCGGCCAGCGCTTCGCTCCACCGCCTTCGGCGGCAGACTGTCCTGCGCGGGACCGTGAGCCCCTCTTCACGTCAGCGTGTTGGGGGGGGAAGGACGCCGGGAAGCCAGTGCTGCCCGCTACGGGAACTCCGCTGGCTCTTGGATAGCCGCTGCCCCGCCCTACGTACTCATCTACCAGGGCTTGCATACGTGCTGTACGTTCCGCTAGTCCCCTCTTGCGCCGCAGCGGACGGAGGCGTTGGGGTAGAGCTGGTGCGGGTTAATAGGAAGTTCGTGCTCACGATCGAGCCGCTAAAAGCGCCGGTTATTTCCGTTTTCCCGTCAAAGCTTCCGCTGAAGGGAACATCTGGCGGGCCAACTGCGGACAGCGTGGCCGTCACGACGTGGGCGCTGTTCGTCCCGTCAAACGTCACGGAAATCGTGACGCACGCCGGGCCAGTCAAAGTCCCCGTCCCGGTGAAGGCTCCGGTCGCGTCTTCAGTGAGAGATAGCGTGAGCCCGCAGGAGCCTCCTACGTCTGGCCAATCAAAACCGCCCGTCCAGGATCCGGTCACCGGTTCCTGGGCTCGGACGCTGGCCACGCCATTTGTTCCGTCAACCTCGGCGGTTACGAGCGCCGTGCCGAATGCTACCGCGGTAACCAGTCCGTTTGCGTCCACCGTAGCCACGTCTTCGTCGTCGCTGCTCCAACCGACGGCTAGACCCGTGAGCACGTTGCCTGACCCGTCAAAAGCAGTCGCAACCAATTGAGTCGACGCACCGATGTGGAGCAAGCTGTTGGACGGTGTTTTAGCGCCCCCGATTTCACTGGACAGTAGATTGGCAAATCGAAGTGGGGTCCAGAGAAAAGGGAATTGAATATGTCCCAGAACGCTGGGGA
>JADFNK010000138.1 GCA_022563405.1 Gemmatimonadota bacterium
CTGGATCGGGAAATTCTGGCCGCGGTTCCGAAGTTGGCCTGCGGTCTATGAAGGTGGGAGCTACATCAACCGCCTGAACTCCTCAACAGTCAGTCCCGCATCACGAGGGATACCGCAGGCAGGTCCCCCAACGTTTTCCACTAGGTTCGTGTGTGTTGAAGCAGTAAACTCGCCCGAGTCAGACTGTCCTGTTTTAGCGCCCCCGATTTCACTGGACAGTAGATTGGCAAGAGAAGTGGGGTCCAGAGAAAAGGGAGTTGAAGATGTCCCAGAAGGCTGGGGAGTCCGCAGCGACCGAAGGTCGCGAAGGAACACCACCGGAGCGGTGGAGCGTTCAGGGGAAGACGGAAGTGGTGCTGCGGTTATTGCGCGGAGAGGATCTAGGCGAAGTGAGCCGCGAGATGCGAGTCTCGCCTGCATTGCTGGAGGAATGGCGGCGCGTGTTCCTGGAGACGGGCCAGCGGGGGCTGAAGACGCGGAGTCGGGATCCTGCGGAGCGAGAACTGACCCGGACCCGGGCGAAGCTCGGAGAACTGACGATGCGGATGGAGCTGGCGACGGAGTTGCTCGAAAAAAGGGGGTACGGGGACGAGTTGAAGAGGCTCTTGAAGTGCGGGCACGAGTGAGTCCGGCGACCGGGCGACGCTACCCACTGACGATGATCAGCGAGGTATGGGGTGTTGCCCGCTCGACGATATACGCGGTTCGCGAGCGAGGCGAAACGATGCGGCGGCCCGAGGCAAAGAAACGTGGACCGAAGACGAAGCTCACGGATGCGGAGCTGTTGGAGGAGATTCGGGCGGTGCTCAAGGAGAGCGACTTCTTGGGCGAAGGCCACCGGAAGGTGCGAGCCCGCCTGAGGCCCAAGGGAATCTATGTGGGCAAGAACCGCGTGTTGAGGCTGATGAGGGAGAACGGATTGCTGGCTCCTGTACGCCGTGGGAAGTACCCGCGTGGAGACCGGAGCCACAGCGGCCGGATTACGACGGATGTGCCGAACGAGCTGTGGGGCACTGACGCGACCCGGTTCCATACGAAGGACGATGGCTGGGTTTGGTTCTTCGGAGCGATCGACCACTGTGTCACGGACGTGGTGGGCTGGCATGTGGCGAAGAAAGGAGATCGCTGGGCGGCACTGGAACCGATCCGACAGGGCGTTCGCGCGCACATGGACGGCTTCGCACCGAGGATCGCCTTGGGGCTCAGCCTGCGTCACGACTGGGGCCCGCAGTATACGGCCCACCAGTTTCAGGGCGAACTGGCCTGGCTCGGCATCCGGTCCACGCCTTCCTACGTCGGAGAACCCGAATGCAACGGCGTCGCTGAACGCTTCATTCGTACGCTGAAAGAGGAGTGCCTGTATCTCCACGATTTCCAAAGCCTCGAGGAGGCCAGGCAGGTGATCGGAGCGTTTATTGAACGCTACAACCGAGGGTGGATTCTCGAACGGCACGGCTACAAGACCCCGGCCCAGGTCCGCTACGAGCTCACACTGGAGGCGGCTTGATTAGGCCGCCCTCTTGTCCAGGAAACCGGGACCGGTTCAGGTGCCCTCGATCCGAAGCGAACCATTTGTCTCGGAATCCCCCTCTACCGTCATATCCGCTCCGATGATCGAGATCACCCCTTCGGTTGGCGTCTTCGGGGGCGCATCGGTCCTATCCTTATGGGTCGCTTTCCATTGCACGATATGTACCGCTCCTCGTTTCGGCCGCCGGGGGGGCTTGGAGCGGCTTGGCGTGTATCTGTCACTAAACGATTGGAAGGAGATGTACTTAAGGCAAGCGTGACGTCACCGTCGCTATTTACAGTGTAGGTGTAACGGTGCCCAAGCCGGACGGCCACCTCCGAACGATGGGGGTGGTCTTCCTGAAGGGGCACCGCAGGCGTAGAGCAGAAAGTCACCCTCTCGGATGGGCGTGCCGTCGATCGCGTCCGTTACGTAGTAGGCTTCATACCAAAGAGCGCCCCCGCTTTCCCCGTTACGAGGCCCGTCCGGGATCAATCGGCGTAGCGCACGCAGGACCGAGTCCTCGGGTTCAGGCCGGCTCTCCTCCTCCTCCTCGCCCCTCACCGCGATCCCGACGAAAAGTTCACGAAGTTGCCACCATTCGGGGCTGCCGATTCTCCTGTTGCCACGACGTAGCGAGAAGCGGTCTGCTCGGGTGCGGCTCACGCCTCGGTCGGCGTCATTATGGCCGGTCCTGTTCCTCGGCACTAGAGGTTCGATCTCCCCAAGTCAGCCAATGGCTCACGATCCGGCTCGTGGCTTCGAGGGTCGCGAGAATGATGGCCAGGTCCGACATACCGACGAGGGGACACGCCGCGACCAGGTCTCTCGGGGCGGTATCTGAATTCTCTGTTGCCGTGATCATCACCACCGCCACGGGAAAATCGCCAACGGATACCTCGATCACGTTGTCGAGAGCGAGGGTCGGTTCTGAAATGCCCACATAAAAAATCTGTAGGCAGGCGTCGAGGGCTCTCAGGGTGGCGATCGCGGGGAGGCTTAGCCGATCAGGAGGGGCGACAGGTCCCGCTACCGCGCCACTGAACGTGCGGCCCTCGCAAGTGATCCGAGCCTCCACCTGAACCACGCCAGGCTGGACCTCCCGCACGCGATGGCCCACCAGTCGGATGGTTCCGTCGTAGGGAACGGGAACCTTCCCCTGGGGGCTCCGCCGGCCTCCCGGGGGCGCATCGGTCTTGGCCATATCGGTCGCTCTCCCAGGGCCGTTTGGGGGGGGGCGGCTTGGTGAGTATGCTGCTACTAAACGATGCGAAGCGGAGCCTACTGAGACAAGCCTTTTTCGGGCAATCAACGGTAGGCGGCCCTCCCCTCATCGACCCCCTGCTAGTTTCCACGTTGCGAGAATGAGAGAACAGCCACCTCCGAACGATCGGGGTGGCCGAATCTTATGGGGGAATAGCGGATGGGACCGCTCGTTGTGACCAGAGACCCACAACATGTTGCGTTGTTACTTCACTCTTGGCCCTGAAAATCGGGTGATGTAGCCAAACCTCTCCAAAGCCTCCCTGGACCATTTCTTGCTAAGGCAGCAGTTGGCTATCCCTTCGGAGCCAACTTAGCCGTTCACGATCTAGCGGGAGGAATGGGGTTTCTCATGCGTGACGCCGGTTCAATGGATTCGGGCGAAGCTGTGGAGCGACCGAAGGTCGTTTTTTTTGTAGATGACGATGATAAGTTTCGTGAAATTACGTCCGAGTTGTTGAAGAGACGGGGTTATGAGGTGATCTTGGCCGCATCCGCAGAGGAGGCATCCGAGGTCATCGAGAGCTATGAAGGAGAGATCGACGTTCTCCTCATGGATATCAAGCTTCCCGACGGATGGGGGGCGACCGTGGCGTATCGTTTGTGTCAGATACGCCCGAATATGGCGGTAGTCTACACAACCGGATTTGCCAAAGGTGATCCAGTCTTGTCGGCCGGGTTGGGCAGCGCCGACTTTGTAGTCACCAAACCCTTTACCTCCGAGCAGTTAGCGTCAGAACTGGAACGAGCGATGAATTCGGTTCCCAGTTGAGTTGAGCAGGAATGCTAACTCGGCGTCGTTGTGATCTCGCCCTCGGTACGCCCATCCTCGCGGATGGAGTTGGCAACGTAGTCGGGCAACTCGTCGAATGACTTGAACTCATATCGGTGCTCGACAGTATGCGCTCCGTGATCGATAAAGAGTAATACTACGCCTCCTCCGTTGTCGTCCAACAGCCATCTGACGTTGTGAACCTCACCCATCCGTGTGGCCTGCCCCGGTTTTCAGTACCAGGGGTTATGAGAGTGTGAGTACCGCCTCCCCTTCCTCCGGGGAGTCAAGAGCTTCCCCCGCAACGCGGGGGAGTAGAACAGGCTCAGCCAGCGAAGTCGCGAACTCGGCGGGCGTCAGATAGCCCAGCGAGCTGTGCGGCCGGTCCAGATTGTGGTACACCCGGTGCTGTTCCGCCAGGATCTCTGCCTCCGTGACGCTCGTGAAGATCTCGCGGTCCAGGAATTCGTCACGCAACCGGCTGTTGAATGACTCGGAGTAGGGGTTCTCCCAGGGGCTTCCGGGCTCGATGAAGAGCGTCCGCACGCCCGAGGCTTTCAGCCAGCTCCGCACGGCCTCGGACACGAATTCCGGCCCGTTGTCCGAGCGGATGAACTCAGGTTCGCCATGCACTTCGAACAGGTAGGCCAGGGTGTCCACTACGTCCTCGCCCGTGATGCTGCGGTCCACCTCGAGGGCGAGGCACTCCCGCGTGTATTCGTCCAGGATCGGCAGGAGCTTCAGCTGCCGGCCGTCCTCCGTCCGGTCAAACACGAAATCGTAGCTCCACACGTGACCGCGGTGCTGAGCACGGTGCAGCGTGCTCGCGTTCTCGCTTGAGCCCAACCGCCGCTTCTTCTTTGGCTTTGTGCGGATCTGCCACCCCGCCTCCTTCCAGAGCCGATGTACGCGCTTTCGGTTCACCCGCCAGCCCTCTCGAACCAGGAGCTTCCAGATCCGTCGGTACCCGTACCATGGATACTTCCGCCCTAGCTCCTCCATCCGCTTCACCAGCAGCCGATCCAGGTCCGGTCTCTTGGATTCGTAGCGCTGCGTGGAGCGGGCCTGCCCCAACACCCGACACGCCCGGCGCTCGGAGACGTCCAACGTTCGCTGCACATGCCGCACCGCAGCTCGTCTCCGGACCGGGCTTAGAAGTTTCCCTCAGCCGCCTCCTTCAGAATGCTGATGTCCACCGCCTGGTCGGCTACGATCTTCTTCAGCCGCCCGTTCTCCTTCTCCAGCGTCTTCAGCCGCTTCAGCGCCTGGACCTCCACCCCACCGTACTGCCGGCGCCAGCGGTGATAGGTCGCTTCGCTCACCTTCAACTGTCGGCTCGCCTCCGCGATGCATGCCCCGCCGCTCAGCAGAGCGTCCGCCTCACGCAGCTTCCGCACGATCTGTTCTGGCGTGTGTCGCTTCTTCATCCTCGAGTCCTTCCTCCCTTTCGGGTCGTTGGACTCTCATTCTACCTGGATCAGGTGCTCGGGAGCAGGCCAAGTGCATTGACTTCCCAGGAATCGGCGAGTGAACGGCGTACGATCGTCGCCGTGTCTCTCGGCATCATGGCACTGGTCTCGATAACCGTGGGAGCGACCGTAATCTCGGAGTCTTACAACACCGGCCTCAACACGCAGCGCGACCGCCTCGCCGAGCTGGTTCGAAGCCGGATCCTGATGATCGAGGCGGTGGCTGCACTCGATGAGCAATACAGTCGAGAAGACGTGCCTGGCGGTGCGCGCGCGGCCACCTTGAGTCGAGTCGCTGAGGTTCACGAGCGCTCCGCAGGCGTCGGACAGACCGGCGAGTTCACGCTCGCGAGGCGGGAAGGCGACGCGATCGTCTTCATCGTGAGACCTCCG
>JADFNK010000139.1 GCA_022563405.1 Gemmatimonadota bacterium
CCGACCCCGGCATGGAGAGATCCATCAGGACCACATGCGGCTTGAGGATTTGCGCCTGATCGACCGCGTCGTCTCCCGTAGAAACTTCCCCCACGACTTCCATCAAAGCCTCACTCTCGAGCAGGGCACGAATGCCCGCGCGGAACAGGGCGTGGTCGTCCGCAATCAATATCCGCGTGGACTCAACCATCCATCCCCTCTCCAGGCAACCCACGCCAGCGGGCTGTGCTACGGCCCTCTAACCCAGGGCGACGTCGAGGACCATCATCACCGCGAATCCTCCGAGCGCCCCTAGCGTCGCATAATCACCGTGCGATCCGGCCTGCGATTCGGGGATCAACTCCTCGACCACCACGTATATCATGGCGCCCGCGGCGAAGGCCAGAGCGTACGGAAGGATCGGCATCATCACGATGACGGCCACCGCACCCACGAACCCCGCAACGGGTTCGACGATCCCCGACAACTGGCCGTACCACAGGGCCCTCGACCGAGAAAGTCCCTCCCTGCGGAGCGGGAGCGAGACCGCCGCACCCTCGGGAAGATTTTGCAGGCCGATGCCCACCGCCAGAGCGACCGCACCCCCCAGTGTCGCAGCGGGCAATCCTGCAGCCGCAGCACCGAACGCCACACCCACTGCGAGGCCCTCCGGGATATTGTGAAGCGTAATGGCTAGACCGAGCAGGACCGTGCGTTGCCATCCGGTGTCGAGTCCCTCCGCCCGCTCTCTCGGCATATCGGGGTGAAGGTGGGGGAGAACCCGGTCTACGAGGCCGATGAACGCCCCCCCTGTGAGGAATCCCACAAGGGCAGGCCACCACGGCTTCAGCCCGAACGATTCGGCCATCTCGATTGACGGAGCGAGGAGCGACCAAAAACTGGCCGCGATCATCACGCCCGACGCAAAGCCGAGCATCATGTCCATCACCCGCCGGTCGATCTCCCGAAACAGCAGAACGAGCGAAGCGCCCAGGGCCGTGAGTAACCAGGTCCCCAACGTCGCGACGACCGCTTGGACAACCGGGTGCAAATCCACGAACCAACCCACGGACGGCACCCCCTACGGAAGAGTCCTTTCGAAATCGCTCGCGAAAAACGGCCAGCGAGTGTTATCCTGCCCGGGCCGGACGAGGCTCCCGCGGCGGCCCTGGGCCGCTCCTCCCCGTCCGCCCGGCTGAGAGCGGTATTTAGCTCTCGAGGAAGTCCGGAAGGCGGCGCTCGAGGGTCATCCGTTCCTCAGCGCTGAGCAGCGGTGATTCGACGAAGAGAGCCGCCCTCTGGCCTAAGCGCTGGGCATCATGGAATCGGCTCCGGGACGCGGCCGCTAGTGCTGCGTACACGAACGAAGTCGCCGCATCAAAAGCCTCTCCCCTCAGCATCGCTCCTTCTCCAGCAGCCTCGAAGACTTCCTGCGCCTCCTTGAGGTTCCCCATGTGGTACGCGAGATGGCCCTGTACTTGCGCACAATGCGCGTAGCGCGCCTCACCCGCCGTTCTCATCCCCAGCACTTCGGCGTGCATCCGCCACGCCCTCTCGAGGTTCGCCGAGAAACCGTCGGAGTTGGCGACGAAGGACAGGGCGACATCGTGCAGGATGCCCGGGTCTTCCGCGGCCTGGGTATTGGACTTTTGAGCCAGAGCGGCCATGGGCATCAGGAGGAGGACAGTGAAAAGCAGCGGGACGAACCGGTACTCTCTCTTGCTGGATTTCGTCATGTGACCTCCCGGGTAGATGACTTGGGATCGGACCCATTATTTCCTCTGTCCACGCATGAACGATAATTAGGTCACGACTCCCTGCCAGTCGGGATGTGGCTGACCCGTTGTAGGGAAATTTCCCACAGGACGAAATGCCCCAAACCGTTGGGGAATATCCTGACGGCGGGAGGAGAGTTTTCCTGACAGAGTTCTCACGACTCGAGTGCGTTATTGACTCATGGGTCTCCGGCCCAGAATTGCGTTGCCAGTGGGGTCACTCACCACGTCGGGACACGACGGCCTCGTTCTCGTTTCGATCGGAGAGAGCACATGCCGATTCGCCGATGGATCACGACAGGGTGTTGCTCAT
The DNA here is from genome assembly GCA_022563405.1 of Gemmatimonadota bacterium. GTDB lineage: Bacteria > Gemmatimonadota > Gemmatimonadetes > Longimicrobiales > Gaopeijiaceae > UBA822. The sequence goes on from JADFNK010000139.1 coordinate 2,068, forward strand.
GGCCCTGGCAGCTCTTGCCTACTTGGTGTTCCGCCTCGGAATACAAGGACAGGAGGCCCCGTGGGGGAGACGGCGCTCCGGACCGGTCGACGATAGAGGCCGGGAAGAGGCTTTATCGAAGGAAGTGCGTGTTCTGCCACGGGACCAACGGAGGAGGCGATGGATCCGTCTCTCGGACCCACCGACGAGGATCTCTTCAACACGCTATCACGTGGTCTATTCCCGGAACCACGATGCCCGCGTGGAGCAACCTCAGCGCGCTGCAGTGCTGGCAACTCGTCTCGTACACGAAGACCCTCACGGACCTCTTCGAGGACGAGGTGGCTCTCAAGCTCCAGTCGATCACGATCGGGACTCCGAAACCGCCGTACCCCGAGGGCGTGGCCACTGGGCAGCGACAGGGGTTTCCCACGAGCTTCGAACGGTACTCCCTGGACGTCTTGGCGCTACTCGGGTCCAACCTGATGTTCATGGTCGGATCCCACGTGGAGCAGCGAGTCGGCTCCGGACCTTCCTTTGTTCGAGAACTTCGCGCGGGTATCGGTCCATCTCGCGTTCTGACCACGAGCGCTCATCACTGTTGTCACGGCTCGGGGCCATGTGGATCACCTATTGGCAAGCGGAGGTAGCGGATGCGATCAAGCGCAAGCCCTCTGTCCGTTTACCTCATGGGAGCGACTCTAGCCCTGGCGGGTGCGAGTGGATGGGCGAGCGAGGTCCGTGGGCAAATTATTATGTGCGCGACCGCCGAACGGCGGGAGGCGATTCGGGGTGCTTGGGGGACAGCGTCTATTTTCGCGAATCGATATCTCAGGGAATGGCGCAGATCGTTTGACACGATACAACCCGATTCCCTTCGCCCCAGCGACCGCGAATTTGACCGATTGAGCGCTGAGTATGAGGAAGTACTGAGACAGTTTGATGAACGTGGGGTCATCACATGTAGTAACCTTGCCTCGGATTGTGAGACGTACCAGAAGCTGGCTGGAAGGGCCTCCCAGGGACGGCTTAGCATTCTTCTTTGCTACGACAACATTCTTCCGGCTGATCGCTGCGACCTTGTTGGTGTTCTCTCGCATGAGACGGCGCACATTGCTGGCTTCCCAGTCAATGAGGACCACCGCGGAGAAGCTGGCCAGAACGATCCGGTCTATGTGTTCCGGCGACTAGTTGAACGGATGTGTCGCAGCTGGGCATGAGGTTTTGGCGGAGCACGGCGGTCCGTGTGAGGCGGTTCTGAGCTCGCCCCTTCGCGCTTCAAGAAATCAGCACGTCCCTCACCAGGTCGAGCGCCCGCTCGGTCCGCTCGGTGGAGAGCGCCACCAGCCCCCATCCCTCGTTCCGGCGAATGATGCGCACGCTTCGCAACCGGATTCCGGCGTCGTCGAACCTTCGGGAAATCCTGGCCAGCGCTCCGGGCTCGTCCGCGATCCGGATGACGATCGCATCCTCGCTCACCGCGTGAACACCCGCATCCCGCAGCGCCGCCAGGGCCTCGTCATAGCGGTCGACGGTGAAGATCACGATGCCGTGGTCCTGGACCGTCTCCGCGTCCAGGGTCTCGATGTTGATTCCACGCGCGGCCAGAATCTCGGAGACCCGGGCCAGGAGACCCGGGTCGCTCTCGGCGACGATGGTGATCTGTTTCATGGCTCGGTACCGACGATGTCTCTGACGAGCTCGTCGACCAGCTCTCGGGTCACATGGGGCATGGTGATCATGTGCGCGATGTCGTGAGAGGCCGCGATCTGCCACTTCTTCAGCACCGGCGGCTCCGGACGGGGAAACACGACGGTGACGGAATTGTTGTTGCGCCAGGCGTCGATGTCCTCCTCGCGGAAGCGCTCGATCGCGTAATCGGCCATCTTCAGGCACCGGACGACCATCTCGCGGAATCCCGATGGCCCGAGCTTGCGGATGGCGGACCAGAGGAACAGGGGGCTCAACCCGTTCCGCGATCCCGAGATCGTCGTATCGAGAGTCCCGACGTACTCCACGGACCGGGCGATGCGATCGACGTTCTTCTTCTTCGCCAGTACGACTCCGCACGGCATCGGAGAGCCGATCATCTTGTGGCCGCTCACCGCGATGGAATCGATCCCGGCCGCGAAATCGTACGGCTCGGGGTCCGTCACGAAGGGCAGGATCATCCCGCTCAGGGCCGCGTCGCAATGGATATAGAAGCTCGGCAAGGCGAGGTCGCGCAGGATCTCGTGGATCGTGTCGACGTTATCCACCGCCCCCTTCATGGTCGTACCGATGTTCGCGAGGATGATCGGTGGGACGTCGCGGTGGATCCGCAGCGTCTCGCGCAAGTCTTCGTAGTCGATCTCGCCGTTCGCTCGAGTCTTGATCATGATGTTGCGCAGGGCCAGAACGCGCAGGACCTTGCTGACGCTGTAGTGGGTCTCCTCCGAGTAGTACACGATCCCTTCGGGCAGAAGCTCCCGCGCCAGGTAGAGCCCGTACATGTTGCCCTCGGTCCCGCCACTCGTGACGTAGCCCCAATAGTTGTCCTCCGGAGCGCGGTACATCTTCGCGAAGAAGCGGAGGACATCCTGCTCGAACGACCGGGAGTTTACCCGGAACGTGCTTTCCACGAACGGGTCGCCGATATTGTTCAGAGGAAAGCGAAGGAATCGGTAGAGATCCGAGTAGTCGAACACGCTGTTGCTCGGATAGCCGACGAACCGGCTCGACTCCGTCTCCATCGCCCTGTAGAAGTCGTCCAGACGCCCCTCGTCCTTGGCGGACAGGGACGTGTTTTCGTTCATGGCTTCCATGCTCTCATCGCGGGTAGCACCGGCGAATGCGGGTCACACCTGAAAGACCCCCGCCCGCATCCCCTCCTCGGGCTCCACTCGGCACGCCACGCGCAAGAGAGGGAGCGGCAGATCCGGAATTGCGGGAAGCCGCTTGCAACGGACGACGTCGCTCAACCGCCTTACTCCTGGTCCGGAGGCGTCAGGAATGCCTGTACGTCGGAATAATCGAGGCTGAGCGCCTCGGCCACGCCCGGATAGGTGACACGGCCGTCCACGATGTTCACCCCGAGGGCGAGCGCCGGATCGCGTAAGCAGGCGCCCCGCCAACCCAGGTCCGCCAACATCAGCGCGTAGGGCAATGTGGCATTGGTGAGCGCGAGTGTGCTGGTTCTCGGGACTCCTCCGGGCATGTTGGCCACCCCGTAATGGATCACGTTGTGCACCGTGTAGATCGGGTCAGTGTGTGTCGTAGGCCGAATCGTGTCCACGCA
>JADFNK010000057.1 GCA_022563405.1 Gemmatimonadota bacterium
CGGACACCGTGGAGGACGCCATCGACCGGATCTCGACACGTTTGGGTGATCTCCCCTGGGGATTCAACCTGATCCACAGCCCCTACGAACCGCTTCTCGAAGAGGCGGTCGCCGACCTTTATATACGACGCGGCGTGACTCGTGTATCGGCCTCGGCTTACATGGATCTGACGCTCCCGCTCGTTCGATACCGGCTGCACGGGATTCGCTCCGACACCTCGGGGGCGGTCGTGACTCCGAATCGATTGCTCGCGAAGGTCTCCCGAATCGAAGTGGCGCGTAAGTTCCTTGCTCCGGCGCCATCCCGGATGTTGGCCGAGCTCGTGGCCCGTGGAGACCTGTCGGAGGAGCAGGCGAGGATGGCCGAATCGGTCCCCGTCGCCCAGGACTTGACCGTCGAGGCGGACTCTGGAGGCCACACGGACAATCGGCCGGCTCTCGCCCTGCTGCCGACCATGCTGGCGCTACGCGATCGAATCCAGGCCGAATACGACTACGCCGTCCCCCTCCGGGTGGGTTCCGCTGGAGGGATATCGACGCCACATTCAGTGGCCGCAGCGTTCGCCATGGGAGCCGACTACGTGCTGACGGGTTCGGTCAACCAAGCGTGCCGGGAAGCTGGGACGTCCGACGTGGTGCGGCAGATGTTGGCCAAGGCGGAGCAGGCCGATGTCACCATGGCTCCGGCGGCCGACATGTTCGAAATGGGCGTCAGGTTGCAGGTGCTCAAGCGTGGAACGATGTTTCCAATGCGGGCCCATCGTTTGTATGATTTATACAGAACGCACGCCGGGCTCGAAGATATTTCCGACGACGAGCGAGAGAACCTCGAAGGTACGATTTTCCGTAAGCCGTTGGAGGAGATCTGGAACGAGACTCGACGTTTTTGGGAACAGCGCGACGTGACCCAGACCGAGAGGGCCGAGCACGATCCGAAACATCGGATGGCGTTGGTGTTTCGGTGGTATCTTGGGATGTCCTCCCGGTGGGCCAACCGCGGCGAGCCGGGGCGAGAAATGGACTACCAAGTGTGGTGTGGCCCGGCGATGGGAGCGTTCAACGAATGGGTTCGAGGTAGTGCTCTCGATCCGTGGGAGAATCGACACGCGGTCACCGTGGCACACAACATGTTACATGGAGCGGCGGTCATCACTCGGGCCGCGGCTCTACGTACCCAGGGGGTGGACTTGCCCGCCACATGCGTGGACGTGCAGCCCCGTGGTCCAGGCGAACTCGAGGAACTGCTGACTTGAGCGATCGGAAAAAAGATCAGGCCCCCGCCCAGGCCCCCATAGCCATCGTCGGTATGTCCTGCCTATTCCCGGGCTCGAGCGGCTTGAAGGAGTACTGGGCGAACGTTCGGGACGGGGTCGACGCGATCACCGAAGTTCCGGCGAGCCATTGGAACGTAGGCGACTATTTCGACGCCGACCCCAAGGCACCTGACATGACCTATGGGCGACGCGGCGGGTTCCTCGAAGCGGTCGACTTCGACCCGATGGCCTTCGGGATTTCACCCCGGGACCTCGAGGCCACCGACTCCACCCAGTTGCTCGGCATGTACGTTGCCCGTGAAGCGCTGAGGGATGCCGGCTACGGAGCCGACGGTCGAGAGTTCGACCGTGACCGCACGAGCGTCATCCTCGGCGTGAGCGGGACCCTTCCTCTGGTGATCCCCTTGGGGGCCCGCCTCGGCCACCCCATCTGGCGACAGGCTCTTGCCGAGTCGGGCGTCGATCCGGAGACCAGCGAGGACGTGATCGCTCGGATCGCGGATGGATATGTGCCATGGCAGGAGAACTCCTTCCCCGGACTTCTTGCCAACGTGGTAGCCGGCCGGATCGCCAACCGGCTCGACTTACACGGAACCAACTGCATCGTCGACGCGGCGTGCGCTTCGTCATTGAGTGCCATTCATCTCGCCTCCCTCGAGCTCGAAGTGGGTCGGGCCGACATGGTCCTCAGCGGGGGCCTGGACACATTCAACGACATCTTCATGTATATGTGCTTCTCCAAGACGCCCGCGCTCTCGGCGTCGGGGAACGCACAGCCGTTCAACCAGAACGCGGACGGGACGATTCTCGGCGAAGGTGTAGGTGTCGTGGCGCTCAAGCGACTGGCAGACGCCGAGCGGGACGGCGATCGCATCTACGCGGTCATCAAGGGCATCGGGTCGTCGAGCGACGGTAAGGGTCAGGCCGTCTACGCGCCTTCTCCCGAAGGCCAGGCACGGGCGCTACGCGCCGCATATCGAAATGCGGGCGTGTCGCCTGATACGGTCGGGCTCTTGGAGGCCCACGGCACGGGCACCGTCGTCGGAGACGCCACGGAGGCACGCGGCCTCACCAGCGTTTACGGGGATACCGGCCGTGAGGGATCGTGGTGTGCCTTGGGTTCGGTCAAGTCGATGATCGGGCATACCAAAGCGGCCGCGGGAGCAGCGGGGCTGATCAAGGCCGTGATGGCGCTCCACCACAAAGTTCTCCCGCCCACCATCAAGGTCGAGACACCCAACGAAGCCGTCGCTCCGGGAGAGACGCCCTTCTACGTCAATACCGAAAAGCGTCCATGGCTGCCCGAGGGCGATCATCCTCGCCGGGCGGGCGTGAGTGCATTCGGCTTCGGCGGCAGCAACTTCCACTGCGTGGTCGAAGAGTACGAGTCGCAGGCGACCCTTGTCGATTGGGACGGCCGGGATCAGATCTTCGCTTTTTCCGCCGAAAGCCGAGAGGCCCTGGGGTCGAAACTGAAGGACTTCGATGCAGGATCGACGTGGGCCGAGATCCGTGGGCGGGCGGCTGAAACCAGGGAAGCCTTCGATGCTTCGCACGAGGTCCGGCTCCTTCTTGTTGTAGAGCGGGACGGAAAATCCGCGGCGGACCTCATCACTTTGGCGCTGGCCCGCCTGGAAGAAGCCCCGTCCGCGTGGAGCCTGCCGCAGGGAGTGTTTTTCGGGTCCGGTTCGTCGAAGGGAGGATGGGCGGCCTGTTTCCCCGGCCAGGGAGCCCAGTACGTCGGCATGTTACGCGAGCTGGTGTGCCGGTTCCCGGTTGCCGCCGGCACTCTCGCCGACGCGACCGAAGCCACGCCGGGGTTGGGCGACAGCCTCTATCCACACCCCGCGTTCGACGACGATTCCAGAGCCGCGCAGGAAGCCGATCTCAGAGCGACCCAGACCGCGCAACCCGCCCTCGGCGCTGTGAGCCTCGGTGCTTTCCGCGTCCTCGAGCAGTTCGGAATGACCCCCGATGCGACATGCGGACACAGCTACGGCGAGTTGGTCGCCCTGTGCGCGGCGGGCCGCATAAGTCCGGAGAAACTGTACGAGCTTTCGCGCCTACGGGGTGAGCTCATGGCGGAGGGCGAAGGTGATCACGGCGCCATGTTGGCCGTTGCCGCTGAATCCGATCTGGTCCTGGCCCTCATCCGGCAGCACGAGCTCGACTTGGTGGTGGCGAACCACAACGCGCCTCGTCAGGTGGTCCTGTCGGGCGTGACCGACGAGATCGATCGGGCGGCGGACCTTCTGTCCCAAGAGGGCCTCCGGACCAAGAAGCTGCCCGTTTCGGCCGCGTTTCACAGTGGGTTGGTGGCGGAGGCCGCCGCATCGTTCGCCGAAACCCTCAAGGGTGTCGAGCTGACCAAGACTGCGGTGCCGGCGTATGCGAACGTGACAGGCAGGAGGTACCCGAAGACGTCAGGTGCAGCACGGAAGGTGCTGGCCCAACAGATGGCCTCACCCGTGGACTTCGTACAATGTGTGAAGGCCATGTTCGACGACGGCGTCCGAACCTTTGTCGAGGTCGGACCCGGCCGCCGCTTGTCCGGACTCATCAAGGAGATCTTGGCCGACGAGGAGATCACGGTCGTGGCCGTGGACGCCTCGTCCGGACAGCGCCCTGGCCTGGTAGATCTGGCCCGCATGCTGGCTCAGTTCGCCGCGGCCGGTCATGCTGTCGCCCTCGACCGGTGGGACGAAGGTGCCCTCGAGACTTGGCGAAGCGAAGTGGCCCAAAAGAAACCCGCCCTTACCGTGAAGATCTGTGGAGCGAATCACGTGACGGAGCGCCCCAAGCGTCCCCCGAGGGCCGCGGCACCGACACCTATAGTACCTGCATCCGCACCAGTAACGGCGCCCGCGCCGGCTGTAATGGCGCCCGCACCGGCTGCATCCGCACCACCCCCCTTCGAGCCGGCCGTTACGGCGACGTCCGACCCGCAGGTCCTAGCCGAAGCGATGCGAGCGAGCCAAGCGAGCTTGGCCGCGCTCGTAAGGCTCCAGGAACAGACCGCCGAAGTGCATCGACTGTTTCTGGAATCGCAGGAGCGGACGATTCAAGCCATCATTCAGCATCAGGGGTTGGTGGCCGGACAAGGTGAGACCGTTGCGGCCGCGTCAGTCGAGATCCCGACCGCACTGCCGGCGGTGCCTGCCGTACAGATTCCGCCCACTACGCAGATACCAGTTCCAGTGGCCGATGCACCTGTGGAGGCGGTCCCCGGCGTCGCGGCAGCACTGCTCTCGGTGGTTTCCGAGAAGACCGGTTACCCGGAGGAGATGCTCGATCTCTCGATGGGGTTGGACGCCGACCTCGGTATCGATTCGATCAAGCGGGTCGAGATCCTTTCAGCCTTGCAGGAGCGCCTCCCTGAGGCCCCCATTATCACGCCGGAGCATCTCGGAGAAATCCAAACCCTCGGTCAAATCGTTGATTTCTTGGGTGGAGCGACAAGCGACGCGAGCACGAATGGAGCAAGCGCATCGACCACGAACGAAGCAGTCGACTCCACCACCAATGGTACCGTGGCGGACACAGAGAACGGAGTAGGTGGATCGACCACCAGTGGCGTCGTCACGGAGGCAGTGACTGGAGCCAACGGTGCGACGGATATCGCGCAGGTTGTGCTGGGCGTCGTCGCCGAAAAGACGGGCTACCCGGTTGATATGCTCGATGTCTCCATGAACCTCGACGCCGACCTCGGCATCGATTCCATCAAGCGGGTCGAGATCCTGTCCGCCCTTCAGGAAGCCCTTCCACACGCCCCGGTCGTGCCCCCGGATCAACTCGGGGAGTTGCGAACGCTGAACCAGATCGTCGACCTCCTGTCGAGCGGGGCGGACTCCGCACCGGCGCCTTCTTCGCCCGAACCGGCAAAGCACGTTGCGGAGGTCTCGGTGGATGAAATCCCGTCCGCCTCCGACGATCCATCCGCCTCCAACGATCCGTCCACATCTAACGGCTCCGGCGAAATAGAGCGCTTCGTTCCGACTCTCCAACCGGTCCAGGGTACTGGGGACCCCATCGGGCTTCCCGCAGGCTCCAAGATCTGGGTGACCAAGAGCGGTGATGTCCTATCGGGGCAGATCGTGGAGGAGTTGAGCGCCCAAGGGTTCGCAGCCGAAGAAGTCGAGTTGGGTGAAGATGGGCATGACCCTCCGGACGAGCTGGCCGGACTCATCGTGGTCGTGCCCCCTCAGGTCACAGACGAGGACATCCTCTCCGGTTTCGGACGTATGCGGGCGATGGGGCCCGCTCTTCGGCGGGCAGCGCTTCAGGGTGGTGCCCTCCTGTGCAGCGTCACAGCTCTCGGTGGCGGGTTCGCCCTCGACGCCCCACCTCCCGAGGACGTCGATCCGACCGGTGGCGCCTGGGGAGGAATGTTGAAGACGGCAGCCGCCGAATGGACGGACGTCAATTGCCGGACGATCGACGTCGATCTCTCCCGGGAAGGCCTCGCCGCGGAGATCGTGCGGCTTGCGCTGTCCGAAGGGCCCGTGGAGATCGGCTTGGGTCCCGACGGTCCCCAAACCGTGGTCCTCGAACCGCGATCGGTCGAACCCGTAGTAGACGGATCATTCCCAGGCTCGGACGACACGGTGTTGATTACCGGAGGAGCCCGTGGCGTGACCGCCGAGGTCGCTGTAGCGATGGCAGAGGCCGGGCAGCCCCGGCTCATCCTCCTGGGGCGCAGTCCCGAGCCCGAGAAGGAGCCCGATTGGCTGATCGGACTCAATAGCGAGGCCGAGATCAAACGGGCGATCCTGACGCACGCGGGTCCGAGTATCACCCCCCATGAGGTTCAGGCCGAGTTCAACCGAATCCTCGCTGGCAGGGAGATCCGCCGCACCATCGAACGTATCTCACAGGCCGGTTCCGAGGTCGCGTACCGTTCCGCCGACGTAAGAGACGCCGACGCGGTCCGTCGGACCCTCGCTCCACTAGTCGAGAAATACGGACCCGTCACGGGGCTCGTACACGGAGCCGGCGTCCTTGCCGACCGAACCATCGAGGACAAGAGCGACGATGATTTCACCCAGGTCTACGAGACCAAAGTCGGCGGGCTCCGCTCGGTGCTGAAAGCCATTGGGGAGAACTCGCTCAAGGCGATGGTGCTGTTCTCGTCCACGACCGCGCGTTTCGGACGCCGAGGACAGGTCGACTACGCGGCAGCCAATGAAGTCTTGAACAAGGTGGCACAAACCGAAGCCGCCCAGCGGGACGGATGCCGCGTCGTGTCGGTCAACTGGGGGCCGTGGGACGGAGGAATGGTGACTCCCGGCCTGAAGGCCGTTTTCGCCGACGAGGGTATCGAGGTGATCGGCATGAAAAGTGGTGCTGCCTACCTCCTCGACGAGATCGCCGCGTCCGACGGACCGGCGGAGGTTCTCATTCTCGGACCCGGGTCGCAGATCCCTCAGGTCGGGTCGAGCCCGGTCCGGGGAAGGAACGGTGCTCACGCATCCGCGAACGGGGCCGGCAACGGGACGGCGCCGGCTGAAAACGGGACCAGCGCTGCAGAGAATGGCACCGGCCCCGTAGAGAATGGCGTCGCAGCTTCGGCCTCCGCGGAGTTACCTACTGTGTTCGAGCGCACGATCGCCACCGACACACACGAATTCATGGCATCACACGTCCTCGGCGGCCGTGCGGTGCTTCCGGCCGCGATGACACTCGAGTGGCTGGCCCACGGCGCCCTCCACGGGAACCCCGGACTGCGTTTTGTCGGCGTCGACGACCTACGTGTATTCAAGGGAGTCCTCGTTCACTCCGACGAGTCCGTGCGGATCCGTATCTGTGCGGACAAGGCGCAAAAGCGGGGCGACGAGTTCTTGGTCGTGACGGAGCTCTGCAGTGAGGGGAGTGATGGCCGCCGGGTCCTGCACGCGCGAGCCGTCGTCGTGCTGGCCGCCAACCCACCGGAGGCCGGTGCCGCCAGGACCCCGGGCGATCTGCCCGCCCTGGATCGGTCGATCGAGACGATCTACGCCGAAACGCTTTTCCACGGCCCGAAAATGCGTGGACTGGTGGCTGTCGAGAGTTGTGGAGACGCCGGGCTGGTGGCGCGCTGCCGCGTGGCTCCGCCTCCGCGGGACTGGATGGAGGAACCCGTGCGCAGCCGGTGGATCGCGGATCCGCTGGTCTTGGACAGTGGCTTCCAGGCCATGATCGTCTGGACCTCCGAACGTATGGGCCAGTTGTCGTTGCCTTCGCGGTTCACGCGCTATCGCCAGTTCGTACCGGTGTTCCCCGAGGAGGGGGCCCGCATCGTCGTCCACGTGCGCGAACGGACGAACGGCAAGGTCGTTTCCGATATCGATTGGATCGCCGAGGACGGAAGTTTGCTGGCCCGCCTCGAAGGTTACGAATCCGTGGTGGACTCGTCCCTGAGCAAGGCGTTCCGTCACAACCGACTCGACGAGAGCGCACCCACCAAGGCGTAACGCAGAAGGCCTAACCCAAATGCCCGAGCCGATTGCCATCGTCGGACTCGGAGGAGTGCTTCCAGGCGCCGCGACGCTCGACGACTTCTGGAGTGTTGTTGAGGCGGGGGTGGACACGGCCTCCGATCCACCCCCCGACCGCTGGTGCCTTGCGCTCGATCGTGTGTACTCGGCGGACCAGGCACAACCCGATCGGGTCCATTCTCGGCGTGCCTGCTTCGTCCGGGACTTCGAGCTCGACCTCGAGGGGATCGACCTTTCCCCGGAGTTGGTCGAATCACTCGATCCCATGGTGCACCTGGCACTACACGCGGGGCGCCAAGCTTGGCGCGACTCGGTAACCGAGGCCGTGGATCCCGCCCGCGTCGGCGTGATGCTGGGCAACATCGTCCTTCCCACCGCATCTGCCTCGGCCATGGCGGACTGGATTCTCGGCCGGCGCTTCGAGCGAGAGCTCTTCCGGGCGGCGGGCGTACCGATGCCCCCTGAGACCCGCGCACCTGTGGCCGCCATCAACCGATGGGTCGCTGGCCTTCCAGCCGCGATGCTGGCCAAGGGGTTGGGACTCGGGGGGGATCGATTCTGTATCGACGCCGCCTGCGCCTCGTCCCTCTTTACGGTGGAGCTCGCCGTGGACGCCCTACGGCAAGGACGCCTCGACGCGGTGCTCGCGGGCGGACTCTCCCGACCGGACTCGCTCTACACGCAGATGGGGTTTTCGCAACTGCTCGCGGTCTCGCCCACGGGCCGGTGCTCTCCGTTCGACCATAAGAGCGACGGCCTGGTCGTGGGCGAGGGGGCCGGCGTACTGGTTCTCAAGCGTCTGTCGGACGCACGGCGGCACGGCGATCGGATCCGAGCGGTCATACACTCGGTTGGGCTTTCCAACGACGTCGAGGGCAGCCTCCTCGCTCCCAGCCGAGAAGGCCAGCTGCGGGCCATGCAGGGAGCCTACAAAGCCGCCGGGTGGACGCCGAGTCAGGTGGATGTGGTCGAATGTCACGCCACGGGCACGCCGGTCGGAGATTCCGTCGAGTTCGCGAGCCTCCAGGCACTTTGGACGGAGGGGGAATACGAACCGGGCCAGTGTGTGATCGGGTCGGCCAAATCGAATACCGGCCACCTGCTCACGGGAGCCGGAGCCGTGGGCCTCCTGAAAACGGTGCTGGCGATGGAGAACCAGGTTCTCCCACCCACCGCGAATTTCGAAGAGCCCGGAGACAAGATCGATCTCGATGGCAGCCCGTTTCGTGTGCTCGCTTCGGCCGAACCGTGGAAGTCCCCCTCCGATCATCCCCGCCGGGCGGCCGTCAGCGGATTCGGCTTCGGGGGGACCAACGCCCACGTCCTTCTCGAGGAACCCACCGAACCGACCCGAGGACGGTCGGTCGTCAGTGTCGCGGAGCGGCCTCGCGCGGAGCAGCCTCACGCGGAGCAGCCCCACGCGACGAAGGGGACAAACGTGGCGATCGTCGGGATGGGAGCTCGAGTCGGGCCCTGGAAGAACGTCGGCGAAGTCGGAGACCGGTTGATGGGCCGAGGCGAAAGTCATCCTGCCCGCGCCAAGGTGAATCACTGGGGTCTTCCGGGCGCTCCCGTTGGCTGGTTCATCGAGAATCTCGAAATTCCGATCGGCCGATTCAAGATTCCTCCGCGGGAGGTCGAAGAGGCCCTCCCCCAACAGATGCTCATGCTGCAGGTGGCGGAGCACGCGATCGCCGACGCGGGCCTCAACGGGGTCGATCGCCTCCGGACCGGAGTTTTCGTCGGGATCGAACTCGACCTCAACACGACGAACTACCACCTCCGTTGGGCCGTTCGATCCCGTGCGGCCGATTGGGCACAGCGACTCGGGCGCCCCTCGCACGGAGAAGAGTTCGACCGGTGGGTAGACGAACTCTGCGATTCACTCACGCCAGCGCTCGATGCGAACCGCACCATCGGCGGGCTCGGTTCGATCGTGGCTAGCCGTATCGCCCGGGAATTCGGACTGGGCGGACCCAGCTACGTGATATCGAGCGAAGAGACCTCCGGCCTCTCGGCCCTCTACGCGGCCTCCCGCGCGCTCGAGCAGGGCCGTATCGACTGCGCCGTCGTCGGGGCGGTGGACCTCGCAGGCGACGTACGTTCCCTGATCTCCTTCGAGAGCACGGACGGGTTGGCCGGACCAGAGGATTCGCCCTCCTCGGGTGGAGACCCGGTGGGGATCCTACCGAGCGACGGCGCCGTCGCACTCGTGTTGAAACGTGCGGAGGACGCCGAGCGAGACGGCGACCGTGTGTATGCGATCGTGCGTTCGATCGGGACTGCCGGAGGTGATTCGGAATCTTCCTACCAAGAAGCGATTCGCAGAAGCTGCGAGGACAGCGATATCGCGGCGCGAGACATCCCCTACGTGGAGACAAGCGGCAGCGGGATTGCAGGACGGAACCGAGCGGAAATGGCGGCACTCTCCGAGGCCTTCGGGCCGGACACTGTGCTCGGCTGCGCGAAGGAGCGTGTAGGGCACACGGGTGCTGCGGCGGGCCTCATATCCGTACTGAGCGCGGCTCTCTCGTTGTACCGGCATGTCCTGCCTTCGGCGGCCCCGAGGGACCGCGGTGGGACCGCGCTCCCGGGAGCGCGCGGTTGGGCGCTCACTTCTCTGGGCGACCCCACACCATGGGTTCGCGATCGGATCGATGGCCCGCGTCGGACCGGCGTCCTTGCGGTCTCGCGTGGCGCCTCGTCCTCCCACGTGATTCTGGAGGAGGCTGAAGCGGAATCGGCGGCGGCGTCACCGAGCACCGGAGCCGACACGAGGGCAGCCTGGCGGGGCGAGCTCCCGTTGAGCGAAGGGCTCTTCGTCGTCGAGGGGGGCGACAGTGCAGAGCTGGTGGCTGGTCTGCGGAACCTCGTGGAAGCGGTGGCAGACACGGCCGGACCGCCGGCCAAGGACGCAGCCGGAGCGCCGGCAACCGACATCCACCGATCGCCCTCGATCCATCGACTCGCGACGGACTGGTGGCGAGGCCACCCCAACCGCCCCGATGCCGCGCTCGCCATCACGCTGATCGCCCGGGATGCCGCCGAGTTGAGGAGTCTGGCCCAATCCGCCGCGGACCTGCTCAATAGAGAGGACGACCCATCGGACCGGAGCGCTGGCCGCGTGTTTTTCTCATCCGACCCCCTTGGACCCAAGGGAGAATTGGCCTTTGTCTACCCCGGATCGGGAAGCCAATACGCCGGCATGGGGCGGGAGCTCTGTCTGCAATGGCCGGAGATCCTGCGTGCTCAGGACCGCGGGAATGAACGGCTGAAATCGCAGCTCAAGGCGCCCGAAATCTGGGGAGACGCTTCGGGCATCACGAACGCCAGAACGGTCATACTCTCGCAGGTCGCTCTCGGCACGATCGCGACGGACTTGATGGCGAGCTTCGGCGTCCGTCCGGACGCGGTCGTAGGGTATTCGCTCGGCGAGACTGCCGGACTGTTTTCGGTGGGCGCGTGGCACGAGCGGGATGAGATGCTCCGACGCGTGATGGAAAGTGAGCTGTTCGTGACCGACTTGACCGGACGCTGCGACGCCGCACGGAAGACCTGGGGACTCGCGGAAGACGCAGAAGTGGAATGGAGCGTGGGCGTGGTCGAGACGCAGGCCGCTCGGGCACGGGAGGTCCTGGAGGAGCTCGACCGAGTGTACCTGCTCATCGTAAACACTCCGGACGAGTGCGTGATCGGAGGCGATCGCTCGGCGGTGGAGAAAGCCGTTGAGATGCTCGGATGTCCCTTCCATGCCCTGGAAGGTGTCCCGACGGTACATTGCGAGGTCGCCAGCCAAGTAGCGGAGCAATACCGGGACCTGCACGTGTTGGACACCCGCCCGCCGAAGGGTATACGTATCTACAGCGGCGCCTGGGGTGAGGCGTACGAGGTGGATCAGGACCGGGCCGCAGACTCGTTGTTGGCCCAGGCGATCCAAGGAGTGGACTTCCCGAAAACGGTACGCCAAGCCCATGACGATGGCGTGAGAATCTTCCTGGAGATGGGCCCGGGCGGATCGTGTGTACGGATGATCCACAAGATCCTCGACGGTGTCCCGTTCCGGGCACGCTCGATCTCCTCTTCCACCCAGGATGAGCCCTCCACGGTACTCCGCGCACTCGGAATGCTCATCGCCGAGCGGGTCCCGGTCGATCTGGCCCAGCTCTACCCGCAGGGCGGGCTCACCGAAGACGAGTCCGGCCCGGTCACTCGGCTTTCGGTCGGGCAGGCAAGCTTCGGACACATGCCGCTGACCCCGCAATCCGACGGATTGGCAGAGGCCCCGGACGCTGGTGACCGTCCTGCGAAGGATCCATCGCCACTCCCTCTACCAAGGGATCCATCCCCGCTCCCTCTGCCACTGGATTCGGGAATCGTCCCGGCTGAGCTGAGCGAAGCGGTCCGAGCCGCCGGGACCACGATTCAGGCCCACGAGGCCTTCCTCCGAACCGCGCAGCGGACGCAGGAGCTCGCACAGGGCGAATACGCCCGGCAGCAGGAGCTGATCCGGGCCCTCACGGTCGATGGCACGGCTGTCGCCATCGCGACTCCAATCACCCCGGCTCCAACGGCGCCAATCGCCCGGCCTTCTTCCGGTACACTCGTGATGGATCGGGACCAGCTCATGGAGTTCGCGATCGGATCGATCGGGCGGGCACTCGGGGAGCAGTTCGCCCACGTGGACGCACACCCCACGCGCGTTCGCCTTCCCGACGAACCGCTCATGCTCGTCGACCGCGTCACGGTGATCGAGGCAGAAGCCCAATCGATGACGT
Organism: Gemmatimonadota bacterium; assembly: GCA_022563405.1. Lineage (GTDB taxonomy): Bacteria > Gemmatimonadota > Gemmatimonadetes > Longimicrobiales > Gaopeijiaceae > UBA822. Next base: position 12,523 of record JADFNK010000057.1, read on the forward strand.
CCGGGCGGATCGTGACCGAGCATGACGTTCTCGAGGATGGGTGGTACCTCGACGGCGGGCGGATGCCGACCTGCATCGCCGTGGAGGCCGGCCAAGCCGATCTGCTTCTGTCGGGCTACCTCGGGATCGACTCGGAGACCAAGGGCCTGGCCGTCTATCGTCTGCTCGACGCGGTGGTCACGTTCTACTCCGAGCTCCCACCTGCGGGGCAAGTGGTTCAATACGACATCCGTATTCTCCGGTTCTTCCGGCAAGGCGACACCTGGCTCTTCAACTTCGAGTTCGACTCCACGGTGAACGGCCGGCCACTCCTGACCATGCGCGAGGGGATCGCGGGCTTCTTCACCCAGTCTGAGCTCGACACGGGCAAAGGAATTGTCCGGAGTGGCATCGAACAGCAGGAGCAGGCTGGAACCCGCCCCGCCGACTGGCGGGACCTGGCACCGATGCGAAAGGACACCCTCGGAGAAGAACGACTGGCTGCGCTTCGTGCGGGAGACCTGGTGGGTGCCTTCGGAGATGATTTTGCGGGCCTTCACATCACGCGGCCGCTTACGATCCCGGGAGAACTCATGCGGCTGGTGCACCGCGTCACCGAGCTCGATCCCGAGGGCGGGCGGTACGGGATCGGCAGCATCGTGGCGGAAGCCGACATCCGTCCGGACGATTGGTTCCTGACGTGCCACTTCTCCGACGACCAGGTGATGCCGGGAACCCTGATGTACGAATGCTGCCTCCATACGCTCCGGGTTTTTCTCCTGCGCATGGGCTGGGTCGCGGAGGCCGAAAGCGCGGCGTGGCAGCCCGTCGTGGACGTCAAGAGTCGGCTTCGGTGCCGGGGGCAAGTGCTCGCCTCCACGAAGAGGGTGACGTACGAGATTCATCTGCGTGAGCTGGGTTATCAGCCGGAGCCCTACGCGATCGCCGATGCGCTCATGTACGCGGACGGGAAGCCGGTCGTGGAAATCCGCGACATGTCTGTCCGGCTGACCGGCACCGACCGGCAGAAGCTCGAGAAGCTTTGGGCGGACCGGCTCGCAAAGCCCGACGGCCCGATCCTCCACGGCGAGAGGGACATCCTCTACGACAAGAAAAGCATTCTCGCGTTTGCCAGCGGCAAACCCTCCGAAGCGTTCGGGGCCGCTTACAGCGTCTTCGACGAAGGCCAACGTCGTATCGCGCGCCTACCCCGCCCCCCGTACCAGTTCCTGGATCGGATCTCGGCGGTCGAGGGGGAGCCGTTCGTGATGCAAGCCGGCGCGAAGGTCACCGCCCACTTCGACGTGCGTCCGGACCATTGGTACTTCGGGAGCAATCGCCAACGCGAAATGCCGTTTGCCGTCCTCCTCGAGGTGGCGCTCCAGCCCTGCGGATGGCTGGCGGCCTACGTAGGATCGGCTTTGACATCCCCCGACAACCTGCGATTCCGCAATCTCGGTGGAGAAGCGATCCAGTTGGCGCGCCTCACATCAAGCGAGGACGTGATCACGTCACGAGTCGAACTGACGGGCGTGTCAGCGTCGGGCGGAATGGTCATCCAGCATTACTCGATGGCGCTGGGCAGCGAACGCCTCGGGCCCCTCTATTCAGGCACCACTTACTTCGGTTTCTTCTCCGACCAAGCCCTGGCGGACCAGGTAGGCATCCGGGACGCGGCGATCCATGAGCCAACCGCAGCCGAGAGGGAGAGAGGCCACAGTCTGGTGATGCCGCACACGCCGCCCTTCCCCGAGCAGCGCTTCCGTATGGTCGATCAGATCGACCTCCTCGTGGCGGACGGCGGCCCCCATGGGCTCGGATGGGTCCACGGTTCGATCACCGTCGATCCGAGCACCTGGTTCTTCGAGGCACACTTCTACCAGGACCCGGTCTGGCCCGGCTCACTCGGCCTCGAGGCGTTCATCCAGCTACTCAAGGTCTACGCCGTCGACCGGTGGGACCTGGGTGCGGCAACGGAGTTTGCGACGATGGCCGGCGGGGAGCGGCACAGCTGGACGTACCGCGGACAGATCATTCCGGGTTGCGAGCGGGTAGAGGTTTTCGCCAGCATCACTGATGTGGACGACGCCCACAAGCGCGTCCGGGCCGACGGATTTCTCACGGTGGACGGCCGGACCATCTACTCGATGAACGATTTTACTTTGGATGTGATCGCTTGAGATATACGCGTGTTGTCATCGAGCGTTTCGGATATGAGCTCGCCCCCTGCGTGGTCACGTCCGACGAACTGGAGGACCGGCTCGCTGCTGTCTACCAGAAGCTCCATGTCCAACCGGGACAGCTCTTTCAGATGACCGGCATTCAGGAGCGCCGTTATTGGGAGCCGGGTTATGCGGTGTCACAGGGGGCCACCGCGGCGGCCGAGCACGCGCTCCGTGACTCGCCCGTCCCCGCCAGTGCCATAGACATGTTGATCTATGCGGGCGTATGCCGCGAGCACTTCGAGCCGGCCACGGCGTGTCACGTGGCCGCCGGCCTCCAACGAGCCGGCCACATCATCGACGGGTCGGCGCATGTCTACGACGTCAGCAACGCATGCCTGGGAGTGCTGAACGGTGTGCTCGACATCGCGAACCGAATCGAATTGGGGCAGATCCGAGCGGGTATGGTGGTCAGTTGTGAGACCGCGCGGGACATCGTCGATACCACGATCACGCGGTTGACCAACAATCCAGTGATGGAGGAGTTCAAGACCGCCATCGCCACGCTGACGGGAGGGTCGGCCGCCGTCGCCGTGATTCTGAGTGACGGGTCTTTCGGAGAGTCCGACCGGCGGCGCCTCCGTGGAGCCGTGGTCGAAAACGCACCAGAACATCACATGTTGTGCCGATGGGGTCTGGAAGCCCATCCCGACGGGCAAGCGAACGGAAGCGAAGCGAGCCTGAGAGAGTTCGCCAGCACCGACGCGGCCGCCGTCCTCGAGCACGGTGTCGCCTTGGGGTCACGTACGTGGGACAAGTTCCTCGCGGAGATGGAGTGGTCGTTGGAGGACGTGGATCGCACGGTGTGCCACCAGGTCGGTTCGGCCCATCGGGACCTCATGCTGCGAACCATGGGCCTGTCTCCTGAGCAGGACTTCGTGACGTATGAGTACCTCGGAAATACCGGAACAGCCGCGCTCCCCGTTGCCGCCGCGCTAGCGCACGAACGCGGATTCCTGGCGCCCGGCCACCGGGTAGGTCTTCTCGGCATCGGCAGTGGTCTCAACTGCATCATGCTCGGAGTGGACTGGTGAACGGGCTCTACCCATTCGCACCGCACTACCTCGAGGTCCGTGGCCGATCCGGAAACACCCCTGAAGCCGGCGGCCACCGCATGCACTACGTGGACGAAGGCCAGGGCGACCCGGTCCTCATGGTCCACGGTAACCCGAGTTGGTCCTTCTACTATCGGGACCTGATCAGCCAGCTGAGGTCGAGCCACCGCGTGATCGCTCCGGATCACATCGGGTGTGGGCGCTCGGCCAAACCGAACGACCGTCACTACGACTACACGTTGTCGACACGCGTGGCCGACCTGGGGACGCTCGTCGACTCGCTGGACCTGCGGGACGTCACTTTGGTCGTGCACGACTGGGGCGGCATGATCGGGATGGCCTGGGCGGCCCGACACCCCGATCGGATCGCAAGGCTGGTGGTAATGAACACGGCCGCCTTCCCTCTTCCCGCCGGTAAGGCCTTCCCCCCGTCGCTCGCGCTGGCCCGCACCCCCGGGATCGGCGCCTTGCTCGTTCGGGGAGCCAACGCTTTTTCGCGGGGCGCCGTGAGGTATTGTGTGACGCGCCGGCCCATGTCCAAGGCCGTGGCCGCCGGTTACCTGGAGCCGTACGACAGTTGGGCACATCGCATCGCTGTGCACCGTTTCGTGCAGGACATTCCGCTCAAGAAAAACGATCGCGCGTACCCGATCATGAAGGAAACCGGGGACGCTCTCGTTCGCTTGGTCGACAAGCCGATGTTGATTTGCTGGGGCCTCAAGGACTTCGTCTTCGGTAGGCAATTCCTGGACGAATGGGTTCGCCGATTTCCTGAGGCCGAGGTCCAACGCTTCGAGGACTGCGGTCACTACGTCCTGGAAGACGCAGGGGACGAAATCATTCCGCTAATCCAAAAATTCGTCGACGATCGTCCAAGAAATCATCCGGACGGTCGTCCCGAGACCCAGCCGATGGACCGTTCGGCATGAACGGAGATGTCCCGGACCATAACCCCGACCATGTCAACGTCGCCGAATTCCTGGCCGATCTGTCCCGGAGCCAGCCGGGCACCCTCGCTGTGGCGGTATCAGACGGGCGAAACCCTGACGGAACGGCCCGTTATGCTGAACTGACCGCACTCGAGCTGCATCACCGCTCCGATCGTATCGCCCACGCGCTGGTGGCAATTGGGATCGGCCCCGGCGTTCGCACTGTCCTCATGGTACCGCCCAGCCTCGACTTTTTCGCTTTGACGTTTGCGATGCTGAAGGTCGGGGCGATCCCGGTCATGGTGGATCCGGGCATGGGGATCAAGAATCTGGGCGAGTGCCTCGGCGAAGCCGAGCCGCAGGCGTTTATCGGTGTCCCCAAGGCACAGGCGGCGAGGGTCATTTTCGGGTGGGCGAAGCAGACCCTGAGAACCAGCGTGACCGTCGGGCGCAGGTTCTTCTGGGGGGGGTACACCCTAAACAAGTTGGAGGCGGCGGCGCCGGGCGACCCCTTCCCGATCCTCCACCCGGACCCGGAACAAACGGCTGCGATCCTCTTCACGAGTGGGAGTACCGGGGTACCCAAGGGCGTCGTGACGCCGTTCCGGGTCTTCGCGGCACAAGTGAAAGCGCTCAGAGACGTATACGGCATCCGGCCAGGAGAGCGCGATCTGGCGACTTTCCCACTCTTCGCGCTGTTCGGTCCGGCGCTGGGCATGGCCTCGGTGGTCCCGGACATGGACGCCAGCCGGCCGGCCGGAGCCGACCCGAAGCTCCTCTTCGAGGCGTTCCGGGACTATGCGTGCACCAATCTGTTCGCCTCTCCGACCCTCATCGACAAACTCGGGCTCTACTGCACCGACCATGGTCTGGAGCTGACCTCTCTTCGACGGGCCATCTCGGCGGGCGCGCCGGCATCGAGTCCGGCGCTCGAGCGGTTCCAGCGGTGTCTTCCGGAGGGCGTCGAGGTCCTTACCTCTTACGGAGCGACCGAATCCCTGCCGGTCACCATGCTGGGGAGTCGCGAGATCCTGCGGGAGACACGACAGCTCACGGACCAGGGAGGCGGTGTGTGCGTGGGCCGCCCGGCCCCCGGGATGTACGTTCGCATCGTGCCCATGCACGACGAACCGATCGAGTCGTGGTCTGAGGACCTCGTGCTCCCCCAGGGAGAGATCGGCGAGATCGTGGTGCGGGGCGCGGTCGTGACGCGCTCCTACTACAATCGCCCACAGGCCACGAAGCTCGCCAAGATTCCCACGGAAAGCGACGACGTGTGGCACCGCATGGGCGACGTCGGCTACTTCGACGAGCAGGGCCGACTCTGGATGTGCGGCCGGAAGAGCCACCGTGTAGACGCCGAAACGGGTACCCTGTACACTGTCCCGTGCGAGGCCGTGTTCAACACGCATCCGGACGTTCGACGAAGCGCCCTGGTTGGAGTCGTGAGAGAGGGCGTCACCACACCTTTGATCTGCGTAGAACGGGTGAAGCAAACTACGATCGAAAAGGGGCAACTCACGAGGGAGCTGCTGGAGATCGCCCGGAGCCATGAGCACACCAGGGCCATCGACACGGTGCTTTATCACCCCGCCTTTCCGGTAGACGTTCGCCACAACGCCAAGATCTTCCGGGAGAAGCTTGCGGTGTGGGCCAGCAAGAAGATGGGCTCCCATCAGACGTCCCACTCGTGAAAGCTCTGGTGACTGGAGCGGGCGGCTTCCTGGGGGGAGCCATTGCCCGGGCTCTCAAGGACAGGGGAGATGAGGTCAGGAGTTTTTCCCGTGCAGAGCACCCGGAGTTGGCGGCCTACGGTATCCAGCAGTATCAGGGGGATCTGGTGGATCCCGAAGCCGTGGCCGCCGCCGCCCGTGGGGTCAACATCGTCTTCCACACCGCCGCAAAGGTAGGGGCGGGAGGCCGGTACGCCGACTTCCACACTGCCAACGTCACGGGCACCGCGAACGTGATTCGCGCCTGCCGGGAGTCCGGCGCGCTGGCACTCGTCTACACCTCCACGCCAAGCGTTGTCGTGGGCCGCAAGGCTTTGGAAAATGCTGATGAATCGGTGAGCTACCCCACTCGTTATGACTCGCACTACAGCCATACCAAGGCGGAAGCCGAGCGTCTTGTCCTCTCCTCTGGCACCGACGAGATGAAAACCGTAGCGCTCCGTCCCCCCATCATCTGGGGCCCCGGTGACACGTCTCTGCTACCCCGTATCATCGAACGAGCGCAAAACGGCTCGCTACGCCGAATCAAGGGCCCCCCCGTTTTGACGGACATCACCTTCATCAACGACGCGGTGCGAGCCCATTTGAACGCTGGCGATCGGCTCCTGGCCGGCGGCGACGGGGCCGGCCGTATCAACGGGCGCCCCTACTTTGTGAGTGCCGGTACGCCCGTAGAGATCTGGGATTTTCTGAATGCTTTGCTCGAGACTGCCGGTATCTCGCCTATTCAGAAAAGTATATCTCTCCGAACCGCCCTGCTCGTGGCTTGGTTCTCGGAGAAAATACATGCCCTCTCGCGGGCAAAAGGTGATCCTCGCATGAGCCGCTGGATCGTGCGGCAACTCGCGACCTCACGTTGGTTCGACATCAGCGCGGCGAGGCAGGATCTCGGGTACGAGCCGCTAGTGTCCCTGGAAGATGGGATGCGGCGTCTGCAGGCTTGGTTCGACGAGCAGGACCGGGAGGAACCTCAGGACGCAGAGAAGCCGGAGGATCCAGGGAACCCAGCGGACCCGGCGGATCCAGGGGACCCGGAAGATCCAAGGGACCCGGAAAATCCAAGGGACCCGGAAGATCCAAGGGACCCGGAGGACCCAGAGGACCCGGACCAAGTGTGAGGAGCCACCGACGGTCAGGGGGCAGGCGTGCCGAATGACCGAGGGCCAGGGACAGATGGGAGGCCAGACTCGGCAAGCGACGACGTGGCTGACCGTTGGCGTTCCGCTCAAGCGTGGGAACCTGCGCCCGACGACGTCATTGACGTTTGGCGCTTCGAGCTCGAGGTCCAGGACGACGATTGGGCAATCCTGACTCCCGACGAGACCCAGACCGCCAATCGCATCGTTGTTGAAGAGAAGCGGAATCGAAAGGCCTCCGCGCGGGCGCACTTACGCCGGATACTCGCCCGGTACCTGGGGACTCCCCCGCAGGACGTACGGTTCACTTACGGAGAACACGGAAAACCGATGCTCGCCGAACACGACGAGCCCCGCTTCAACCTGTCTCACTCGGAGTCGAAGGGGTTAGCCGCAGTGTCCCGAGGAGCCCGCATCGGAGTCGACCTCGAGCTCGCCAGGGAGGGGCGCGAATTCACCGAGATCGCGGATCGCTTTTTCTCACAAGCCGAGAGTGCCGCGCTCCGCGCACTCCCACCCGAGGCCCGCCCCGCCGCCTTCTACCGAGCCTGGACTCGGAAGGAAGCCTACCTGAAAGCCTGGGGAACCGGGCTGAGCTTCCCCTCGAATCGCTTTACGCTCGACTACGTTGGAGAGGGTCCAGGAACCCTCTTGTCCACGGAGATGCCGGAGGACGATGTGTCCCGCTGGCACTTCAAAGACGTTGAGTTGGGCCCCGCCTACACGGGGGCGATCTGCTTGGAAGGCCCGGACCGCCCGTTTCGGTGGTGGGTTATCTGAGGCGCGAAGCCTCGTCGCGTAACCGCGTCGGCGATCC
>JADFNK010000007.1 GCA_022563405.1 Gemmatimonadota bacterium
CGTCCGTGAAGGAAGCCCGCCACACCCGCTTCGAGCAGATCCGGCATGTCCTGGGCGTTCTGCTGATGGACAATGACGTCGATATCGTGCGCCCGGGCCTCGGCGATGATGGCGCGATAGATCTCCGGCTCCAGCTTCTCCTGGCTTCCTCCCCGATCGTCGACCCAGATCTTGATGAAGCGGATCTGTTTTTCGGAGACCTCACGGACGGAAGCGCGACCTTCTTCCTCGGAGGCGATCCCCCTCAGCACCGTCATCCCGGTCTCCTCGGCGACGGCCAGCGCATGTCCCAGGAACTGGTTGTTCGGCCCCTGACCGGGCGGCGCCATTCCGGCGCCGAAGAGGAACCGGGCACCCTCGACCTCTCCATCCTGTTGCGCGCGTTGGATCTCGATCGCGAGGTCCTCGGGGTCGCTGCCGGCCGAAAAAACCGCTCCGAACCCGTAGTAGGCATAACGCTCGAGGTGCTCGATCAGATTCTCGCGTGAGTAGTTCTGGGACCCCCAGCTCGTGTAGCCCTCGTACCCCAGGTGTGCGTGAGCGTCGATCAGGGCTGGGATGATGGTCTTTCCGGTCAGGTCGATCGTGGTGGCTCCGGGGGGTGCGGTGATCTCTCCGGTGGTTCCGACCTGGAGGATTCGGTCGCCTTCTATGAGGAGGGCTCCGTTTTCGATCAGGTCTCCGTCACCGAGGATCAGGCGGGCGCCTTCGAAGAGGAGGGTGGCGGGAGCTCCTTCAGGTGGGGGCCCGGAGTCTGATGGGGCACATGCTGCCGTGAGGGCAGCGGCGAGGCCGACCGCGACGACCAGGCCCCGATTCATCGGATGCGTGAATGCCCGAAGGCGGCGCCCTTTGGGTTTGCAGATGTGCATGCGTCGGGTGGTGGTGGTTGATCAATGCTCTGTCCCGGGGAACATACGCGTGGGCCTCGTAGGAAAGCGATATGTCGGGGCCTGGGGGAACGCGTGGTCTTACCAGGCGCCCGAGATACCAGTCGACCGCCGCTGCACCCCCAGGGCATTGGCTTTCGGCCGGCCGAAGTGCACTATTTCGGGTTCGTCATTTCGACTGCGGTCCCGGGTCCAGTCAACTGTCCAACCGAATGAAATGTCCGTAGGAGGTAGCCCCTTGTTACGTTCCGTGAATTTCCGGTTTCTGGCTCCACTAAGCCTGCTCGCGATCTCCGCGCAGATGCCTCTCTCGGCGCTCCAGCTCGGCGGCCGTCCCGCAGAACAGTGGGCCATCGTTCTGGAAAGCGGGCGAAGGCTCGGCAGCCTCGAGATCGACGAGGTGGTGTCCCGCATGGGGATCCGGCCGGGTGATGTGATCGCGGATGTGGGTGCAGGCACGGGTGTGTTCTCCGTGTCGCTCGCGCGAGCCACGGGGCCCACCGGTACGGTCCTGGCGGTGGAGGTGGACGCGGGCTTCCTGCCCATGATCGCGCAGAAAGCAGTCGACGGCGGCGTGGAGAACATCCAGACCGTGTTAGGCGAATTTACGGACCCGAAGTTGCCGAGAAGCGACATCGATGTGGCGTTCTTCCACGATGTCATTCATCACATCGAGGGGCGACAGGCCTACCTCCAGGCGACGGCGCGGTACATGGGGCCCGGGAGTCGTGTCGTGGTCGTCGACTACCATGGCGATCGCGCGGGTGCCCCCCACAGCGGCCAACCAGAGTTGCTGATCACACTAGGGCAGGTGACGGAATGGATGTCGGTCGCCGGCTACGATCTGACGCAGGAGTTCGATCTCTTCGACGACAAGTTCTTCGTGGTGTTCACGAAGAGGGATTAGCGGAGAGCGTCGTCGCAGCGGTCCGACGGCCCTAGAACGGCAACGACCCGAGCGCGGCCGGGAGTGAATCGATCATGCTCCACTCGTTCCAGGAGCCGTCGTAGAGCCGGGTGTCATATCCGAGATGTTTGGCGATCAGATAGGTATAACTGGCCCGCATTCCTACCCAACAGTAGTTGACGACGGTCGCGCTGTTGTTTGCACCCGCTTGCTGGAATCGGAGCTCGACGTCCACGGAATCACGCAAGACCGGGTTGTCTGAACCCACCAGAAGATCTTCCCAGTAGAGATTACGCGCGCCGGGGATGTGGCCCGCCCTTCCTCCTATCCGAGTGGGTATGCGTCCGGTGTACTCACCCTCGGGCCGTGAATCGATCAGCGCGATCTCGGGGCCGAACAGCCGTTCTGCGATCCATTCCGCCGAGACGAGCACATCGTCTTGGATAATCGGCGTAAACAGGCCACGGGGGCCCTGTGCCGGGGTCGTCTCGAGCGGATGGCCGGCCGCCTTCCACGCTTCCAGGCCGCCGTCCAGGACTACCGTGCGGTCAGAATGCCCGAGATAGTCGAGTGTGACGTAGGCCCGTGCGGGGAGGTGCGCGGGAGAGCCGTAGAGTACCACCAGTGCTCCGTCCGAAACGCCCGCCACCTCGAGGGGTTCGAGCAACTCGTCGACCGGCGGCATCTCCACGACCAGGCCGCCACGAACTTGCACGATCTCTTGGTAATTCAGGAACCGGGCGCTCGGGATGAACTCACCGGACGCGCGCGCCGTGGGCATGCCCACATGCAGCAGGACGATTGAAGAGTCCTGCAGGTGTTCGGCGAGCCAGTCCACGGAGACGAGGACTCTCGGTGCATCCTGGGCGGGGGCGTCCTGCGACGCGAGCGCGGGAAACTGCACGGAGATCGAAGCTTGCGCCGGTCGTGCTACCAGGATCGCCGCGATCAGACAGGCCGTGCACGGCACGGTCATCCAGTGCGGGGGGCGGGGAGTCCGTCGTGTTCCGAGTATCATTCTCCGAGCTTCATCCTGACGTACCCTTCCATCGTTTGTCCATTGGTGAATTATCATACGGTGCGCTCAATGGAGCAACGGAGCAAGGAGCTTCCCACGCATGTTCGACTTCACCCTTCACGCCACCGACGGGGCTGCCCGCACTGGCACGTTCACCACACCGCATGGCAACGTGGAGACCCCCGTCTTCATGCCCGTGGGCACCAGCGGCTCGATCAAGGGTGTCTCACCCGAGGAGGTCGAGGCCACCGGGGCGTCGATGATCCTCGCCAACACGTACCACCTCTACCTGCGTCCGGGACACGAGTTGGTCCGGGAGTTGGGGGGAGTACACGATTTCATGCGCTGGAACGGGCCGATCCTCACCGACTCGGGCGGCTACCAGGTCTTCTCGCTCTCGGCCAGCAACAAGATTCGTGACGACGGTGTGGTGTTCCAGAGCCACATAGACGGATCCAGTCACCTCTTCACGCCCGAGGGTGTGATGGACATTCAGCGGGCACTGGGCGCCGATGTCGTGATGGCCTTCGACGAGTGCTCGCCGGGGGGTGTCACCCACGAAGAGGCCGGGGCGGCGAACCGGCGCACGCTGGATTGGTTGTCGCGTTGCCGGGATCGGTTCTTGGAGCTCGATGACGACGGAGGGGGCGGAGACCAAAGCCTTTTTCCGGTCCTTCAGGGGAACATCTATGAGGACCTTCGCCTGGAGCACCTGCGGGCGTTCCTCGATCTCGGGGACTGGGACGGGATGGGGATCGGAGGACTCAGTGTGGGCGAGGGGAAGGACGACATGTGGCGGGTTCTCGAGGCTCTCCACCCGGAGATTCCCGAGGGGCTTCCGCGTTACCTCATGGGTGTAGGTTATCCCGACGATCTTCTCGAGTCCGTGGCCCGTGGATGTGACATGTTCGACTGCGTGGCTCCGACCCGGAACGCCCGCCATGGGACGGCATGGACGGCGCTGGAGGGTCAGATCAACCTCAAGGCAGCCCGCTTCGCCCGCGACCGCGAACCGATCGATCCCGAGTGTGACTGCTACGCGTGCCAGGGGTATGATCGCGCGTACATCAGACACCTCTGTGTGTCGAACGAACTGTTCGGTGGCCGGCTCGTTTCGATCCACAACATCCGATTTCTGGTCCGGCTCGCCGAGGAGTCCCGGGAGCGCATCACAAATGGTACCTTCCAGTCTTGGTCGCGGGACTGGCTCGAACGGTACCGGGGTTCGAAAGAGGCAGAGGTGTAGTCCAACACACGGTAGTCCAACACAGAGTGGAGATCGATTTTGGCTGAAGCCCTACTGGCAGTTGTGATGGTCCCCCGGCAGGGCGGGGGGAGCGGCGGTTTCGTGCTTCTCGTGCAGATGGGTGCCCTGTTCGCCATTTTCTACTTCTTGCTCATTCGCCCACAGCGGAAGGAGCAACAACGACAGAAACAGATGATCGCGGCGATCGCGAAAGGTGATGAGATCGTGACCAGCGGCGGCATCATCGGCACCGTCATCCGGGCCGAGGAAGACCGCCTGATCATCAAGACCGGTGGCGAGACCAAAGTCACCATCGTGCGGAGCAACGTCGCCCGGAAGGTTTCGGCAGACGCGCCGGACGCCGCGGGGAAGTAGGCTTTGGCTGATCGGTTCCGGCCGAATGAGTATGGAGGCGAAGTAGGAATGGCGGCGAAGTAGGAATGGCGGTTCGCAGGATTCTGCTGCTCGGCGAAGAAGCGCTCCGTGATCCGGGTGTGGAGGTGGAGGCGTTCGACGACGAACTGCGTGCGCTCGTCGAAGACCTGCTCGAGACGATGTACTTCGCCGAAGGGATCGGCTTGGCGGCTCCCCAGATCGGCGTCTCCCGGAGAGTATGCGTGCTCGACCTGCGTGACGAAGACGATCCCGAGGGCGGGCGCTGGGTCTTCGTCAATCCCGTGATCGTCGAGTCCAGCGACGAAGAGGACAAGGCCACAGAGGGTTGCCTGAGTATCCCCGAGATGGAGGAGGTCGTCACGCGGTCCGCGCGTGTCACGGTGCGGGGCTTCGACGCCGAGGGACAGGCCGTCGAAGTCGAGGCGGATGGGTTGTTGGCCCGTGCGCTCCAGCACGAGATCGACCACCTGGACGGGGTCCTTTTCATCGACCGGCTGACCACGTACAAGCGGCGCGCGCTGCTCAAGAAGTGGAGGAAGAGCCAGAAGGAGGGGGCGAAGGGATGAAAATCCTCTTCTGGGGAACGCCGGAGTTTGCGGTGCCCTCGCTTCGGGCGCTCGGCGAGGAGGGGCACGACATCGTGGGGGTGGTGACCCAGCCGGACCGTCCAGCCGGGAGGGGCAGGGAGCTCCGGGCGTCGGCCGTCAAGGTGGAGGCTCTCGACGAGGGCTTCAGAATCCTGGAGCCCGAGTCCGCGCGCAGTGGTGACTTTGTCCAGGAGATCGCGGGCCTCGGGCCCGACCTGTCGGTGGTCGTGGCGTACGGCCAGATCCTGTCTCGGGAAGTCCTGGACGTGCCCGCCATGGGCTCGGTGAATCTGCACGCGTCGCTTCTCCCGGCCCTGCGCGGGGCAGCGCCCATCAACTGGTCCATCGTCCGAGGCGACACGGTGACGGGTGTTACGGTCATGCGCATGGTCGAGCAGATGGACGCCGGACCGATCCTCTTCCAGGCGGAAGAGCCCATCGGTCCGGAAGAGACGGCCAGCGACCTGAGGATGCGGCTCTGTGAGATTGGGGCCGAGGCCTTGGTGGAGGCGCTCGTGCTCTTGGAGGCTGATATGATCGAGGAGCACGAGCAGGACGAGTCGCTGGTGACCTACGCACCCAAGATCGACCGGGCCACCGCCCGGATCGACTGGGCCTGTGAACCCGTCGCCGTGAGCAACTTCATTCGGGGGATGGACGCCGTGCCCGGTGCCTGGTCGGAACTCGAAGGCCACCCGATCAAATTTTTCCAGCCTGAGGTCGATCCTGAGGTCGTGCCGGAGGCTCGAGCGGGAACCATCCTGGAGGCCGACCGGGACATGGGACTGCTGGTGGCGACGGTCGAGGGAGCCGTGCGCATAAGGGAAGTCCAGCCGCCGGGCAAGCGACGGATGGAGGCAGGCGCGTGGATTCTGGGGCGCGGCGCGCTAGCCGGCCAACACTTCGAGTGATCCCGAGGTTACATGTCGTCACCGACGACCAGGTGCTGGGCCGGCCCGATTTCGAGACGCGCGCTCGCGAAGTGTGCGAAGTACTCGAGACCCGTGAGCCCGCCGACCGGGGCGGCGTCGACCGGGGCGGCGTGGGTGGCTCGGCGGGTGGTTCGGTGGCCCTTCATCTACGGGGGCCCCACACAACGGGGCGGGAGCTCATTCGATTGGCGCGCGTTCTGTGTGAGCCAGCCGCCGCTTGCGGGGTCACACTTCTCGTGAACGATCGTCTGGACGTCGCGTTGGCCGTCGAAGTGGCGGGCGTCCACTTGGGATCCCGTTCGGTACCGCCCACACAGGCAAGACGTCTGTTGGGGGCGAATCGCCTCTTGGGCGTCTCGGTGCACTCGGAGAGCGAGGCCGCCGAGGCCACCGAGTCGGGAGCGGACTATCTGTTCTTCGGCCCCGTGTTCGAGACACCCTCGCACTCCGGTGTGGCGGCCAGGGGAGCCGAATTGATGGGTAGAGTGGCGTCGCGGGTCGACTTGCCCGTGGTCGGAATCGGCGGCGTGACACCGGAGCGGGCGGCCGCGGTTATCACCTCCGGCGCACACGGGGTCGCCGCCATAAGAGGCATATGGGACGCCCCCTCTCCGGCGGACGCCGTGCAGGTTTATCTTGATGCCGTGGAGAGGGGGCTCCGAGAGAAACGAGTGATCCGAGAGAAGCGAGCGATCTTCGAATGAGCGATCCAGGAAATATTCAGGTACAGGTGAACGGGAAGGAGCGGGAAGTCCAGTCCGGGCTCTCGGTCCATGAACTCGTGGAATCCTTCGATCTCAACCCACTGCTCATCGTGGTCGAGCTCAATCGGGAGATTCTCAGCCGTGATCAGTTCAAGGACGTTCAGGTCTCCGACGGAGATTCGGTCGAGCTGGTCCATTTCGTTGGAGGAGGCTGATGTCGGAGGACGGGGCTCTCACCGGGCATCTGCGGATCGCCGATCAGGAGTTCGAGTCCCGGCTCTTTGTAGGTACGGGGAAGTATCCCGACAACGAAACGATGGTGGAGGCGATTCGTGCATCCGGCACGGCGATGGTCACGGTGGCCGTGCGCAGGGTCGATTTGGACCGTACCCAGAGCGAGGGTATCCTCTTCCACCTCGACCCGGAGGAGTTCTTTCTGCTTCCCAACACGGCCGGGTGCTACACGGCGGAAGATGCGATCCGCTACGCTCGACTGGGCCGCGCGGCAGGCTTCAACGAATGGCTCAAGCTCGAGGTTATCGGCGACGAGACGACACTCGTACCCGACACGCAGGCCACCCTGGAGGCCGCGAAGACGCTGGTGGCCGAGGGCTTCAACGTGATGGCCTATACGAATGATGATCTCGTGACCGCACTGCGTCTGGAGGATGTCGGCTGTGTCGCCGTCATGCCCCTCGCGAGCCCGATCGGCAGTGGGTTGGGTATCGTGAACCCGTATTTCATCCGGGAGATCAAGCGGCGGTGCAGTGTTCCGATCATCGTGGACGCCGGGGTCGGGACCGCCTCGGACGCGTGTGTCGCCATGGAACAGGGGGTGGACGGCGTGCTCACGAACACGGCCATCGCGACCGCCACCGATCCGGTGGCGATGGCCCACGCGATGCGGCTTGCGACGCAGTCCGGACGGCTCGCGTATCTGGCCGGCCGTATGGAGGCCCGGGAGATCGGGATTCCTTCGTCGCCGACGCGAGGGATGTTGGACTGAACACGGCACCCGCCACGGAGGGCCGACTCGCGGCTTCGGATATTCTCGCGGCGGTGGCCCGTGGGCGGAGGCTCGACCGGGCCTTTGCCGCCGCTACTCGTCCGCTCGACTCCCGCGATCGCGCGTGGTGCCGGGAGTTGGTGTTCGGTATTCAGCGGCTTCGAGGCCGGCTCGACTACCTGCTCGACCGGAAGGTGAAGCGTGGTCTCGAAAGTGTAAAATCCGGTGTGCGGGACTCACTTCGGATCGGCCTGTACGAGCTTCTTTATATGGACGGCGTGCCCGACTACGCCAGTGTGTCCCAGGCGGTCGACCTCGCTCAGTCCAAGGGCGGGCCGGGTGTTTCCGGATTCGCGAACGCCGTGCTTCGAGGTATCAAGCGGGACGGCGGAGGCCCGGAGCACTTTCCCGACCCCGAAATCCACCCCGTGGAGTTCCTATCGACATGGGGTTCACATCCGCGGTGGTTGGTGGAGCGGTGGCTCGCACGATGGTCCTCGGCGGATGTTCGGAAGCTGGTCGAGGCGAACAACAGTGTGCCTCCCTTGTGCCTTCACTGCCTCTCGCATACCCCGGAGGAGGCCCAGGAGGCGCTGGAAGCCAGCCAGATCGACGCCGGTGTGGTCGGTTCTGGCACGGGATGTGTAGTGATTGGCGGGCATGTGTCACTGGAAGAGGCGATGACGGTCGTTCCGGCCGTGGTGCAGGACCCCGCGGCTGCCTTGGTGGTGTCTTATGCCGATCCTGACCCAGACGCCGTTGTCGCGGACCTTTGCGCGGCGCCGGGCGGAAAGACCTTGGCGCTCGCAGCGCGAGGCAATGTGGTGTTGGCGGCGGATCGGTCCGTCGAGCGCCTGCGCCTCGTTCGGGAGAATCTTGATAGAGTTAGAGGGCAGGTGGGATGCCTCGGCCCGGTGAGTACCGTGCAGGCCGATGCGCTCGCACCACCGGTCAGCCGACCGGACATGTTGTTGTTGGATGTTCCGTGCACAGGCACGGGCACGCTGAGGCGCAACCCGGACATACGCTGGAAGCTCACTCCGGGCCGGCTGGATGAGATGGCGGCCCTCCAGGGCCGTATGCTGGATGCGTGCGCGGAGGTGGTACCGAGTGGAGGGGTGTTGGTGTACGCAACCTGTAGCCTGGAGCCCGAAGAAAACGAAGAACAGATCGAGGCGTTCATGGACCGTCGGCCGGACTTTCAGATGGATCCAGGCGCTGGGGTGGATGGGGAGTTCCTGGACGATCGGGGGTACCTCTACCTTACGCCACAGGTCCACGGGTTCGACGGAGTGTTTGCTGCCCGCCTGAGGAAAGTGTAATGAGACTGGGAAGCTCGATTCGGCGGCGCCGATTCCGCAGTGACGGACGCTTCGAGTGGCCGAAGAAGAAGTGGTGGGCCGGTGATGGCCCGCTCAGGCTCTCCCGAGATGGTGGTTACATACTGGGGGGAATTCTGCTCTTCGGCTTCGTTTTCGGCTACCTGGTGAGCACTCGTCTGCTGTTCCCGCTGCCGCCGCGGCCGGGAGATCTCTTCGAGGTGCCCGATGTCAGAGGACTCGACCGCGCGGCGGCTCTGGAGAGGATCGAGGCGGCTGGGATCCACGCCGCGGTGACCGATTCGTTTCGGCACCCGACCGCGTTGGGTGGTGAAGTGCTGGGTCAGACTCCCCTTGCAGGCCAACTCTCCACGGCCACGGATACGGTTGTTCTGACCGTGAGCATGGGCGCGGTGCGGATGCCCGTGCCGGATGTGGTCCGGCTCAGCTCGACCTCCGCCAGCACGGTTCTGGAGGCGAGCGGCTTCAAAGTCGTCGTGAATTCGCTCGAGGATAAATTGCCGGCGGGCCTGGTCGTGGAAGTACTTCCTGAGGCCGGTACCGAAGTGGAGCTTCCCATGGAAGTCATAATCTCCGTGAGCCTCGGCCCTCCGTTGGTCCGTATGCCGCTCCTTCTCGGGATCGAACAGGAAAATGCTGAAGTCCTGCTCGACTCCCTCGGCTTCGTCTTGTCGGAAGTGGAGGATTGTTTCCGGTTCGGGCAGGACCAGGGGCGCGTGGTGAGGCAGTTTCCGCAGCCGGACAGCCTCGTGACCCCCGGTAGTCGCGTGACGTTGTTCGTCGGGAGCCGACTCGCCAGTCGGCGCAGCTGCATAAACTAGTGTAAATTAAACGCTAGCCCGTGAAGGCCGTTGAAGACCGGCCTTCCAGTTCTACACAGGCTCTTTGGCACATGACGGTTGAACCGACACCGAGCACCGGATATTCGAACCGCCCCTACGGGTACGCGTTGGTCGGGGTTGCTCTGCTGATAGGCGTCGCCTGGATGAACCAGGATCGTATTCCGCCGGTGACCACCGGAACCGTCGCTCCGGACTTCGAAGTCGAGGATCTCGATGGCGGTCTGGTTCGCCTCAGCGACCACAGCGGTGACGTGGTCTTGGTGAACATCTGGGCCACGTGGTGCCTCCCCTGCCGGGAGGAAATGCCCTCCATGGAGCGTCTCTACCAGGAAATTGGAGGGGACGGATTCGAGATCATGGCGGTCAGCATCGATGCCGAAATCGGATTCTTCGACCTCACCGGCAACGTGGGAGGCGACATTCGCGAGTTCGCCAACTCCCTCGGGCTGACGTTTCCGATTCTCCACGATCCTTCAGGCGGGATCATGCGTTTGTACCGTGCCACGGCCGTGCCCGAGACCTTTCTGATCGGCAGGGACGGAATCATCTACAAGAAGGTGGCGGGCGGTACCGAGTGGGACGCGCCCCAGCACAAGGAGCTAATCCAGCGTTTGCTGGCTGCTCCGCAGTGAGCGGCCGGTCCCTCTTAGGCATCCTGGCCCGCGACGGCCGACTCAAGCTGGCAGCGTTCGGACTGGCCGTGTTCCTTTGGGTCCTCGTCCGTGTTGGAAATCCTGGCCAGCGTGATCTTCTGATTCCGGTCGAAATCCGTTTGGACGACCCGGGCTGGGTCGTGCTTTCGGATCCGGATCCGGACACCGTGCGCGTATACTTCCGCGGCCCCCAAAACGAGATTTTCAGAATCACCGGCTTCGACCTCATATCGGTGACCGTGCCCATCACGGAGATGTCGGAGGAGGAGATGGTGATCCAGCTCCAACCGGGGTGGGTGTCGGTGGACGGCTACCGTGGTGTGCAGGTGGAAGACATCGTTCCCGACGTGATCAGCGTTCGCCTCGATCGCCGGAGCACGAGGACTATTCCGGTTCGCGTCAGCACGCGTGGAGGACTGCCGGAGCACCTGGCGCTGGGCGGGGATCTTTCTTTGACGCCCGACTTCGTCGAGGTGAGCGGGCCGGCGAGTCTCGTTGAGACGCTCGACACGTTGGACATCGTTCCCGTGGACCTCAGCGATGTGGACGGGCCGGCGAGGGTGGGGACCGTGGTGGATACCGTGGGTATGGGCCCAGTGACGGTCAAACCCTACGTCGTCACGCTGAGAATTCCGGCAGAGGAGTCCATTGAGCGAGTGTTTACCGGCGTTCGGGTCATTACGTACCCGGTGGCGGGAACTGGGCCGATCCAGGTGTTTCCCGAGAACGTCCGGGTCACGGTGACGGGCGCGCGCAGCCGCGTGTTCGCGATGGACCCAGACATCTTGAGAGCCGTCGTGCCGTCGGATGCGCTTCTGGACCTCGGGGAGGTGGAAGATCGCCGGGTTCCGATCCGCGTGGAGGGGGTTCCCTCCTATGTGTCCGTGCTGTTGTCGGTCGACACGGTCTCGGTAAGGCGAATCGGTCTGTGAGCGGTCCGCTCATTCTGGGACTCGAGACGAGTTGTGACGAGACCTCCGCGGCGGTCCTGAAGGCTCCAGACACCCTCAAGGGGCATGTGATCTACTCCCAGGACGAGCACATCCTGTATGGCGGTGTTGTTCCGGAGATCGCGGCGCGTGCCCACGTCCAGCGCATCGACGATGTGGTCGATCGGGCGTTGGCGGAGGCGGGGTGCAGATTGAGCGATATCGATGCCGTAGCAGTCACTGCGGGGCCCGGCCTCATAGGGGCACTCCTGGTCGGTGTTTGCTGGGCGAAGGCTGCCGCTTTCGGTCTGGGGAAGCCACTCGTGGCCGTCCATCACATGGAGGCCCATCTCTTCGCCCCGTCCCTTGAAAACCCCGACGCGGTGCCACCGTTCGTGGCGCTGCTGGTCTCCGGTGGCCATACGCTTCTCCTCCACGTGCCGGAGTGGGGCACCTATCACTGGTTGGGGCAGACGCGGGACGACGCCGCGGGTGAGGCTTTCGACAAGGTCGCGAGGCTTCTGGGTATGCCGTACCCCGGCGGCCCAGCCATCGAAGCGGCGGCGTCCAGGGGTGACGCGGCGCGTTACCGGTTCCCTCGACCCATGTTACGACGGAATCAGCGTCCCGGCGACGACGACTTCTACGATTTTTCGTTCAGCGGGTTGAAGACGGCCGTCGTTACCCTCGTCCGCGAGATCGAGGCAGATCGGCAGCTCGAGCCGGAGAAGGAAGACGTGGCGGCCTCGTTCCAGGCGGCGGTGGTCGACGTCCTGACGGAGAAGACGATGCGCGCGGTGGAAGAGATGGACTGCCCGCGTGTGCTGCTCGGAGGTGGAGTGGCGGCCAACGGGAGACTCCGTGAAGCACTGTCAAAGCGGCTCGAGCCGGACGGTGTGCTCCTGAGCGCATCTGCGCGGCTGTCACTGGATAATGGTGCCATGGTGGCTCGGGCGGGTGCGTTTCGCCTCGGGCGAGGAGAGGTGGCATCGCTGGATGCCTCGCCCGACCCTAACTTGCCGTTCCCCGGATTGATGAAAGCGTCCGCCTGAAACGTGTCTTCCGAGCCGACCACCGAGCTGCTCACTGAGCCGATCACCCTTAGAGGAGGCTGAGCGTGTTCCCGATCTTCTTCCGTCTCCCGAGCTGGTTGCCGTTCATGGCCGATGCGCCGATCACCTCCTTCGGCGTGTTCATGTTCCTTTCCTTCCTGACAGGAGGGATGTTGCTACGCTCCGAGATGGAGCGGACCGGCCACGATCCGGATCGGGCCTGGGATCTGGTGTTCATGGCGGTATTGGGGGGGGTCGTTGGGGCGAAGGCCTACTACGTGCTCCTGAACTACGAGGCGCTTCTGGCCAACCCGTTTTCCGCCATTTTTTCACGGGGCGGAATGGTGTGGTACGGTGGATTCGCGGGGGCGGTTCTTCTCATGGTCTTCGAGATCAAGCGTAGGGGCTTGCCACTCGGGCAGATGGCCGATCTGTGTTCCCCGACTCTCGCCATCGGGTATGCCGTTGGCCGGATGGGATGTTTCCTGGTCGGAGACGACTACGGGCGTCCGACGGGTGCCTGGGTGGGGATCAAGTTTCCGAATGGCACGCCGCCCACGCGGGTGGGTGACATCGAGCGCTACTTCGGTGTTCAGGTCGATCCGGCTCTCGTCGAGCGCTTCGGAGAGGTCGTCCCCGTGCACCCCACTCAGCTCTACGAGATCGCGATGGCTTCCCTCATCTTTCTCGTTCTCTGGAAGCTTCGGGTTCACGAGCACTCGGCTGGCTGGCTCTTTTGGATCTGTTTGACTCTGCTCAGCGCCGAGCGCTTCCTCGTCGAGTTCGTTCGCGTGAAGGACGACCGATTTTTCGGACCCCTCACCCTTGCTCAGGGCATCGCCATTGCCCTGGTTCTCGTGGGTCTTTGGGGAGTGGCCCGAACCTGGTCCGGGGGAGCGGAGTCCGAAGGAGAAAAAGCCTGACGAATCGGGCGGGGTGACGCAATAATGCTGACGGTCCTACACGGGTCGGACGTTCACTTCGGCAAACCCCACCGACCGGGAGTAGCCACCGGTTTTCGCGAGTTGGCGCGACGGGTGGCCCCCGACGTAGTCGTCGTGGCTGGAGATTTGACGCAGCGGGCCAAGGTCCGAGAGTATGAGCAGGCCCGGGCCTACCTCGGAGAATTCAAGGACGTGCCGCTCGTGGTCACCCCGGGAAACCATGACATTCCTCTTTACCGCCTATATGAGCGGCTGTTCGCTCCATTTCGGAACTATCGGGCGTTCATATCCCAGGAACTCGACACCGTAACCCGAGTGGACGGGGCTGTTCTCGTGGCCTTGAACTCGGTTGATCCCCATCGAGGACTCATCAACGGACGCATCGAGGATGGCCAACTCCGTTTTCTGGCACGCGTCTTCCAGGAAACATCTGGTGCGGATGTCCGTATCGTAGTCATGCATCATGCTCTGGCCCCGCCGCCGGATGGTGGATCGGACGCGGTTCTTCCAAGAAACGAGTTTCTTCTCGACCGATTCCGGGAGTTGGGAGTGCATTTGATTCTCAGTGGGCATCTTCATCGCGGCTTTGTGACCAGCTCGTCCGAAGTGCGGCCCGACCACCGAGACCGCGGTGACATCACTATCGTCCACAGCGGGACCGCCGCGTCCAGTCGGGGTCGAGCGGCCGAGAAGGGGGAAAACAGCGTGAATGTCTTGAAGATCAGCACCGAGGGGATCGAAGTGACCCCCTTCTGGTTCCAGGAAAATAGGTCGGGCTTCGTGGCACGTGAGCCCATCACTATTCGACGCGGCGAATGACCAGATTCTACGTAAGAAGACAGGCGAGAATACGCGAAACGGTCAGTGCGTTGGCCGTCGCCTTGAGTGTCGGCGGCTTGTCTTTCTACCTGGCCCGGATGCTTTTCGCTCGCGATGATTTGGAATCCAAGGCTCCGCCTCGTGTGGCTGGGGGCTCCGGACTTCTCCGGCGTGCTGAAAGCGAAGGAAGAGAAGGCTGTTGAAGGAGTACAGCGGGTCGCGCATGCGGATCTCGTTCGCATCAGTCTCTCTGGTCCTGCTGATGGCCCAGGCGCCCCTCCTCGCCCAAGCGCCCTCCGTCCAGGTACGGAGCATCGTGTTTTTGGGTAACGAGGCATTTCCGCACGATTCCCTGGAGCGTGCCATCGTCAATCGTGCAACGAGGTGTCGTGCCTTTGGGTTGGCTGGGTTCTGCCCCTTTGGTGCTTTGCGCGAAGAGCTGAACGAGCGAGAGCTGTCGCGCGACATCCTACGGCTCACAAACTTTTACAACATCCGGGGCTATCGAGAGGCCCGGATCGACACGTTGATCACTCGTCCGTCTGAGGACGTCGTGGAGTTGTCCTTTCAGATAGACGAAGGCTCACCCGTCCGAATCGCCCGCCTGACGGTGGAAGGGGCCGACATCTTCGAAGATTTTGATCCTACCGCGGACCTTCCGGTCCAGGTGGGTGCTCTGCTCAATCAGATCGATCTCGCCGCCACCCGGGACACGCTGATCCAGCGGCTCCGAAACCGCGGGTACCCCAGGGCCGACGTATCCCGTTCGATGAGTTTGCCGGCGGAGAATCCCTACCAGGCGGACGTGGCGTTCGAAGTCGAATCGGGGCCTTATTCCTTTTTCGGGCCCATCACCTTCAGCGGAAACCAAGAACTCAGCGATGACGTGATTCGCCAGCTCCTCTCGTTCGAGGAGGGGCAGGAATATTCCGAAGTGCGTACCGTCGAGGCCCAACGTAATCTGTTCTCCATCGAGATGATTCAGCGGGCCTCGATCGTCGAGGCGGTGGATCCAGGGGGTGTCGTGCCCGACAACGTAGTCCCACTCCAGGTTCAGATCACCGAGGCGGAGGTTCACAGTGTGCGCTTCGGTGGGGGATGGAGCACCCTGGAGTGCGGGAACGTTGAAGGGCGTTGGACGAGCCGAAACTTCTACGGCGGGGCGAGACGACTCCAGTTCCGAGGGCGTCTGTCCAACCTGGCCGCCGATCCACTCAAGGAAAGTATTTGTCGCCAAGCCGGTATCAACCAGTTCGGAGGGCTGAACTGGCTGCTTTCGGCGGAATTCGCGCAGCCGCTGATCCGTCGGAGCGTGTCCTTCGGGGTCAACCTGTTCTGGGAGCGCCAGAGTGTCCAGGACGTGTTCGTTCGTGAGGCCGTGGGTGTGAACCTCTCTCTCTTCAGGGCGGTTTCCCCGAACACGTCGATCACCTTCGCGTACCGGCCGGAACTCACCAAGCTGGAGGCGGCCGCGGTCTTCTTTTGTACGTCGATTCAGGTCTGTACACCCGAGGACATCGCCAGCCTTCAGGAACCGGCCTGGTTGGCCCCGGTATCCGTGAACATCGTACACGGGAGCACGGACAACCGTTTGAACCCGACTCGCGGATACCAACTCGTGCTCAACTTCGAGCACGCATCCTCGCTGACCGGTTCCGAATTTCAGTACAATCGAGTGTTGGGCGAAGTGACCGGCTACATCGCGACCCGGCCTGGCCATGTGCTTGCGGCTCGGGTCCGGTCGGGATGGATTGGCGCGGGCACGTTCGCCCTCCCGGTGGGCTCAGCTGCCGTGATACACCCCCAGAAGAGGTTCTTCTCGGGTGGGGCGAATAGTGTCCGGGGGTACGCGCAGAACCAGCTTGGCCCGCGAGTGCTCACGGTAGATCCTTCATCGCTTCTATTCCCGATCGACGGCACTGGGGTTATACCATGCACTCCCGACGAGGTCATAGACCTCAGCTGCAACGCCAACGACTTGAGCGACCGGGCCTTCGGAACACCGCGCCCCACGGGCGGTACCGTCGTTCTCGAGGGGGGCCTGGAGTACCGGATGGCTATGGGTCGGAATCTGGAATCTGCCATCTTTGTCGACTTCGGGCGGATCTTTCCCGAGACGGGCTCGGGTAAGGTGAGCCAGTTCGAGATTTCTCCCGGAGTGGGTATGCGGTATCTGAGTCCCGTCGGGCCCATTCGTGTGGACTTGGGCTACCGATTCCGTGGCGTCGAGCCGTTGCAAGTCGTGACGACGCAGATTCGCCCGTTCGAGGAGGGGGACGATCCCGCGGACAAGATCAGCCCTATTGGCGGAGGCGAGCCGATTGATTACGTGATCACGGAGGATCTCGCGGTGCTCGATCCGCGGGTGTTCTATGGTTCGCGGGGTGGCTTCTCCCTCAGTCGTTTTCAGATTCACCTCAGCATCGGACAGGCGTTCTAGTGTCCAAGATGCGACGGGTCTGGGCGTGGAAAGTGTTGAAGATCGTGGCCGGTCTCCTGCTGACGCTCGCCTTGGGAGCGATCGGCGGCGTGTATGTCCTCACCCGCACCGGTGCCGGGCAGGCGTTTTTGATGGAGCAGGCGCTCAGGCGAATCGAAGGGAGCTTCAGTGGCGGAATCACGATTTCCGGCCTGCGTTCACCGGGACTCCACAGAGCGGCTACTCTGCTTGACGTTCGGGTCACGGCGCCGGACTCGAGCCAAATATTGGCCGTGGACTCGGTTCAGGCCGAGTACTCCATTCGCACGCTGCTCGGCGGTGATGTCGTTCTTACGGGCCTCACTCTCTGGAGACCCAGACTCACCATTACCAAGGAGGCGCCGGACCAACCGTTTAACCTGGCGGCTTTCCTGGAGGGCAACGAGTCTCTGGAGTTGGACCTTGGTGATGTAAGTGAGCTCACCGAGGCTGGGGTGCGTTTCTGGTTCGAGGATGTCGACATCCGGGACGGGAGCATCGAGGTACGCTACCCGTTGACCGCGCCGCCTGATCCGACTTCCCGGTTCCTGAGCGAGCCCGGACCGGAGGGACGGGGTTTCGTGCGGGTTTTCGGGTTCCACGGCATCGATGGGCACCTCGACGGGGTGGTGGCCCCGGATCCGGCCGTGGGCGGAATCACGATGAACGTCACAGATTTCTCTTTCGAGGGCAGAATTTTCGAAGACCCGGTCCAGGTCGAGAATCTTGTCGGAAGCATCGCGTGGTCCGGGGATCGGATCTCGGTCGACCTGGAGACCGTGGGTTTCTTGGGCGCCACCACGACCGGATCGGGTTCGATGGAACTGGTCGACTCACGTGTACCGGATGTCCGCTTCGACGGTGTTGTGGAGGGACTGGATCTGTCCGAGTTGCGATGGCTCGAGCCCCGCCTCCCGGATGCCCGCGTGAGTGCCCGTATCGGAGTGGAGTTCGGATCGGACGGGTTACGCGCGACGTGGTCCGATGGGCGGCTGCCGATCGACGGCGGGAACATCGCAGGAGAGGGGACCGTCAGGGTCGGTCCGAGTGGAGAGACTTCGTTTCAAGATGTAACGCTCGAAGTGTTCGCGGTCCCGGTGTCGACTTTGGAGGAATTCACGCCGTTCTTGTTGCCGTTGGACGGACGGTTGAGCGGAACGGTTGAGCTCTCGGGCACGATGGACTCCATGAGGGTGGTGAGCCGGATGGACTTGCTGGAACCGGGCGTGGGCCCGACCAGCGGCGAGATCGACGGCGTGTTTCACCTTCTGCGCCCTATGGGTGTAACCGAGCTGACGGCTCGGTTGACCCCGCTGGACCTCGGCCTGGTCAATCGGTTTTCCGAGGGGCTGTTACTGGACGGTTCCGTGAACCTTGATATCCAGATGGATGGTCGGCTGGAGAGTGGTATACGCGTGGTGGCGGTGGCCGTCGATGCCGACCCACTGTCGGAACCGTCGAACGTTTCGCTCGAGGGACTCGTCACCGAAGTCGACGGGGAGATTCGGGTCTCCTTCGATGCGGAGCTGAGCCCCCTTTCCATCGCAGGAGTCTTTGCGGAGGAGTCACCCCTGTCCCGGCTCGGATCAGTACGCGGAACGGCTCACGCGGAAGGCCCTTTGCGGGACTTGCTGCTCCAGACCGAACTGACGAGCGACGGAGGCCGGCTCGTCTTGGAGAGCCGCTTCGATGCCCGATCCCCGTTCGCGTCCTATTGGCTTCGCGGCGAAGCGGAAGATTTCGATCCCCTGGAGATCGCTCCCTGGCTCCCGGAAGGCACAGTACTGAACGGCTCCTTCGATCTTTCGGGTGAGGGTAATGATCTGAGGACGGCAGAACTGGTGGGGACCTTGCAGCTCAATGAGTCACGTTTCCGTGACTTGACGGTTGACGCCGTTTCGATCGAGCTGGAAGTCTCGAACGGAATCGTAACCGTGGACGAACTCGAGGGGCGGATCGGGGGCGTGACGGTGGTGGCTGCCGGGCAGCTCGCGGTATCGGGGAGTGGCGGCCCCGAGGATGTTCGAGTCAGTTTCGAGGCGGAAACTCTCGAAGGCCTTCGTCCTCTACTGCGCGGCGGCGGTGAAGTGATCGCCGGCGACACCCTCACGGCCCTGGAGCGCCAGATTCTGGAGCTCGAGGGCATCGACCCGGACACACTCCCGACGCTTGCCCAAGTGCTGTTCTCGGGGAGCATGGCGGGTGAGTTGACCGTGGGTGGTTCATTCGAAAACGTCTCCGTCGTAGGGCGAACCCTGGTGAATGACGTCCTTTATGAAGGAAATCGGGTTCGACAAGCCGACGTCTCCTTTTCGGCGATGGACCTGTTTTCCCCCGAGCGGGAGGTGTCTGCTCAGATCGATGCGGGTGCGATACGCTTTCTCGAGAGGGAGTTCGATTCGATTTCGGTGAACGTGCGTTATCGAGAGCCGAGCGGGAACGTGAACGTGTTCCTGGTCCGATCTCCTGACGAGAGTTATTCGGGCCTTCTCGCCTTTGACGTGGAAGCCGGCCTGCGCACGCTCCATTTGGATGAGTTGGTGTTCCGCTTCCCGGGGGAGCGCTGGAATCTCGGCGGACCCGCTACGATTGCGTGGGACCCCGACGGCCTCACGTTCAGAGACTTCCGGATGAGGCGTCCCGGAGTGGGTGGTATGCGACTACGGGCTCAGGGTCGGATTCCGTTCGATGGAGAGGCCGATTTTTCGCTGGAGGCCGAGGCTCTCGACATCCGCTGGATCGCCAATCTCCTTCAACTGAACGAAGTACTCGAGGGTGTGGTGGATCTGGATCTCCGCGTAACGGGCACCGACGCGGAGCCCGTGATGGTCATGGCCCTCTCGACCGATGGCTTCCGGTTTCGTGACTATGTGCTCGACCGGCTCGAGGCCAACCTGGACTACGCAGACCGAAGGGCTGCCGGCGACGTGGGGTTATGGAGCGACTCACTCCAGATACTCACGTTGAACGGGGAGCTTCCTTTGGATCTCTCGTTCAACGCCGTGGAGGACCGCTTTCCCCAGGAAGTGATCGATCTCGTGATCGTGGCGGACCGGTTGCCGCTTTCGCTGTTGATGGCGCCGTTCCCGAGCTTCGAACAGGTCGACGGGACGATGTCCGGGAGCGTGGAGGTAGGAGGGACGTCGAGAAGCCTAGCTCCCCGAGGCCAGATTACCGTGAACGGAGGGGGAGCCTTCTTGAGTGGCCTCGGCGTACGGTATGAAGCCGTGAGCGGCACACTCGACTGGCTTCCGGATGGACGAGTGGAGGTAGACCTGAGTGCCGAGGCACTGGGTACGGCCACCGTCGGGGGGACCGTGACGCTGACCACCCTGTTGGACCCCGGATTCGATATGGCCATCCACTTCGAGGAGTTCCAGGCCTTGGACCGCCGCGACGCGGCGGGTCTAGTGAGTGGCGATCTTCACCTCGAAGGATCCTTCTCGCGGCCGGTGGTCTCCGGTGATCTTTTTCTGGATGGGGGAACCCTGTTCTACGAGGAGTTCCAGAGGTCAGCCGCGGTGGCCGACCTGTTCTTCGAGCGTGCCGGCGGGCTGGCGGACTTCCCGGCGGTCGGCACGACGGCTTTCGGTTCCCTCCCGATCATCGCCAGCGAAAATGCTTTCCTCCAGAACATTCGGATGGAAAACACGAAGCTGACCGCCCGGCGGGACAACTGGATCCGCAGCGAGCAGATGAACGTCGAGCTGGAAGGCAGCCTCGACCTGCTCTATGACCGGCGGACTCAGGAGCTGGCTCTCGTTGGTGCTTTGCAGGCTGTACGCGGATCGGTGTCGTTCGGCCCCCAAGCCCTCCGGAAGCAGTTTCAGGTGGACGGAGGTACGGTGCGTTTTCTGGGGACCTCGGGGTTCAATCCCGACCTCGATATCACCGCAAGCGAGCCCGTCAGGACGCCGGAGGGGGACCGGCTCACGATCATCGCCGCAGTCACCGGAACGCTCCTGTCCCCCAGAGTCACGCTCAGGAGTGACGAGCCGGGGTTCAGCGAAGACGACCTGCTGAGTTACCTCTGGTTCGGCCGCCCGACCTACGCCCTGAATTCGAACCAGAGCGAAGTGGTGGGAGCAGGGATGGCCGTGGGCCTGAGCATCTTCAATAGCGGACTGGGCACGGTGATGACACAGGGATTGGGGTTCGACTTCTTGGACTACCTTTCCATCACCCAGCAGGGTCTGGGCTCGTTCGGGTCGTTCGGCGCCAACAGCGGGCAAGGAGCGCTGAGTACGACCGTGGTCGAGACGGGCCTCTACATAGCCGACAATCTCTTCCTGACGCTGCTCGTCCGGCCCCCCTCGGCACAGGGAGGCGGCGTCGACAACTTCCCCGGAGTCCGTTTGGAGTGGGTGGCGTCCCGAGGGTACACGATACAATCCTACTTCGAGGACCAGTTCTTCAGAGGTCGTTCTGTGGGCTTCGGCCAGTTCGGAGTGCAGACCAAGAAGGGGCTGGGACTCTCGATCTTCCGAAACTGGGTCTACTGATCTAACCGCCGCTCCGGACCGCGGCCCCCCCCCTTTGAAGCGAGAAGCGGTCTTAGATATTTTACAGGGCTATGGCCCAAGAATTCCTCGTCGTGCGCGGTGCCCGGGAGCACAACCTCCGGAACATCGACGTCAAGCTCCCCCGGGGGAGCTTGATCGTGATCACGGGACTGTCCGGGTCCGGCAAGTCGTCCCTCGCGTTCGACACGATCTACGCCGAGGGTCAGCGCCGCTACGTGGAATCCCTCTCGGCGTACGCACGCCAGTTCCTGGGGCTCATGGAGAAACCCGACGTCGACTCGATCGAGGGGCTCTCTCCGGCGATCTCCATCCAACAGAAGACGGTGAGTCGAAATCCACGGTCGACGGTGGGGACCGTTACCGAAGTCTACGACTATCTGCGGCTTCTTTGGGCTCGTTGTGGCGTTCCGCACTGCCCCGAGTGCGGCAGGCCGGTTCTTCGGCAATCGGCGTCCCAGATCGTGGAGCGGCTGCTGCTTCTGGATGAGGGGACCAAGATCCAGGTGCTGGCCCCGCTGGTTCGAGGCCGGAAGGGCGAGTTCCGCGATCTCTTCGAGAAGGCCCGAAAGGGGGGCTTCGTACGGGCCGTCGTCGACGGAGAGATGATCGATCTCTCCGACCCGCCCGCGCTCAATCGATATGAGAACCACGACATCGCGATCCTGGTGGATCGGTTGGTCATTCAGCCCCAGGATCGCGAGCGGCTGGCCGACTCCGTGGAGACCGCGCTGCGGGCCGCCGAGGGAACGGTGGAGGTCGTGGAGGCCAAGGGTCGTTCGCGTGTGTCGCACCTGTTCAGCGAGCACTACGCTTGCGCCCACTGTGGCATCAGCTTGCCCGAGATCGAGCCTCGACAATTCTCCTTCAATTCGCCTTACGGGGCTTGTGAGGAGTGCGGTGGGCTCGGGACCAGCCAACACGTCAATCCGGACCTACTCCTGGCAGACGAGAGTCTCTCTCTCCTTGAAGGTGTCATGCTGCCGTGGGGTGAACCCTCGGGACACCTCAAGACCTCGGTGATCGCGGGGCTGGCGGAGGCCTACGAATTCGACCCGCGGAGTCCTTGGAGCAAACTTCCGGAGGAGGCGCGCCACGCCATCCTGTATGGTTCGGGTCGGATGAAGATTCGCTTTCCGTACCGCTCCGGGTCCGGAAACGCCAAGGGCCACTATGAGGACATCTGGGATGGGGTGATCGAAAACGTGGAGTCTCGGTATCAGGAGACCAAGTCCGACGCGGTACGCACGCAGCTCCACGATTACATGTCGACACTCACGTGCACGGCGTGTGCCGGGACCCGGCTGAAGGCAGAATCCTTGGCCGTGACGATCGGAGGGCGATCCCTGGGTGAGATCGTCGATCTCTCCATCTCCGAGGTACTCGAGTTCTTTCAGAGCCTGCCGGTGGACGAGCCGATAGGCTCCGGGGCGGAGCGGCATGTGCTACAGGGAGCGATCGCGACGCCGATCTTGAAAGAGATCCGGGAGAGAACGGGTTTTCTCAACGATGTGGGTCTGCGCTACCTGACACTCGGTCGTTCCGCGGACTCTCTCTCCGGCGGCGAGTCTCAGCGTATTCGCCTGGCCACACAGATCGGGAGCCGTCTGGTGGGCGTGCTCTACATTTTGGACGAGCCTTCCGTGGGACTCCACCAGAAAGACAACCGGCGGCTTCTGGAGACCCTTCAGGCGCTTCGTGACTTGGGCAACACCGTGATCGTGGTCGAACACGACGAGGAGACGATCCGGGTTGCCGACCACATCGTGGACCTGGGACCTGGAGCCGGACGTGCGGGTGGAGAGGTTGTGGTTCAGGGGACCTTGGCCGATGTACTCGCGGAAAAGTCCTCCCTCACGGGAGCGTATCTGGAGGGTCGGCGGCGGATTCCGATTCCCGATCAGCGCAGGAAGGTAAATGGGGATCATTCGCTTTATCTGCGAGGCGCGAGTGAACACAATTTGTGTGATCTCGACGTGGCCATCCCGCTGGGCTGCTTTGTGGCAGTGACCGGTGTGAGTGGATCGGGTAAGTCGACACTCATCAACCAGACGCTCTACCGGGTGTTGGCCCGTCACCTGTATCGGAGCAGGGTGGTCCCGGGGCGCCACGAGGGGCTCGACGGAATCGAACGGATCGACAAGGTGATCGAGGTCGACCAGTCGCCGATCGGCCGCACGCCGCGATCGAACCCCGCGACCTATACGGGCCTGTTTACGCCGATGCGGGAGCTGTTTGCCAGCCTCCCCGAGGCTCAGATGAGGGGGTACGGACCCGGCCGTTTCTCGTTCAACGTGAAGGGAGGACGCTGCGAGGCCTGCCAGGGGGACGGCCTGGTGAAGATCGAGATGCATTTTCTCCCCGACGTGTACGTATCGTGCGACGTATGCCGTGGAAGGCGCTATAACCGGGAAACACTGGACGTTTTCTACAAGGGGAAGAACATCGCCGACGTGCTGGACATGACGGTCGACGAGGCCCTCGATTTCTTCGAGCCCGTGCCACGGCTCAGGGCCAAGCTCGAGACACTTTCGAACGTTGGATTGGGCTACATTCACCTCGGGCAGTCGGCGACCACGCTCTCCGGTGGGGAGGCTCAACGTGTGAAGCTTTCCAGCGAGCTGTCGAAGCGGGCCACTGGGAGCACGCTCTACATTCTCGACGAACCCACGACCGGCCTCCACTTCGAGGACATCCGGGTCCTCTTGGAAGTGCTCCACAAGCTCGTGGAGAAGGGTAATACGGTCGTCGTGATCGAGCACAATCTCGAGGTCATCAAGACGGCGGACTGGATCATCGACCTCGGCCCGGAAGGCGGAGAGGAAGGTGGACGAATCGTGGGCGAAGGCCCACCTGAGGTGATTGCCCAGGTGCCGGGTTCACATACCGGGAGATATCTCGCGCCGCTTCTCGGAGTGGTCAGGAGCGTTGGTGAAACGGCATGAATGAACGCGCACGAGTGCCACGTGCGACCCGCCCCGTTCCCGATGATCCTTTCAGAGTCGCGGTGGGCCGGGCGTTCGTGTTAGAATAAAAAACTGTATGCGGCATTCGGTGCTCGTATCGCACGGCGCGGAAACCGCATACATCAGTTATCCGTAGGGAGAGAGCCCAAAGGATTGGGACCTATCGTTGAATTGTCTGGCCGCGGCTGCAATAACGGACCGCACAGAGCACGGAGTCGACCATGGTAACTCGAGACGATCTCGAGAGCTTCCTCATTCGCATGGATCTGGACTGGAATGAGGTGGATGAGGGGATGTTTCTGGTGCAGGGCCCGAGCGGAGGAGTGGTGGTGCACCTCTCCGATCCCGTGCTGCTGGTGCGCCTGAAGGTGATGGACCTTCCAAACGGTGAGTCGGACCTGGGCGAGCTCTACCGGGCCCTGCTCGAGCTGAACGCCACCGACATCGTACACGGAGCCTACGGCATCGAAGACGGTGAGTTGATTCTGACCGACACGCTGGAATTACAGAATCTGGATTTCGAAGAGTTACAGGCCTCGGTGGAGAGCCTCCAGTTTGCGGCGTCGAGTCACCTCGGGCGAATCAAGGATCTTGCCGGGGTCGGCGTCGGCAGTTCGGAAGGAGAGGACTGAGGCCATGAGCATTTTTACGAAGCTGTCTACGGTCATCAAGTCGAATATCAACGACCTCATCTCCCGGGCCGAAAACCCGGAGAAGATGTTGAACCAGATCATTCTGGACATGCGGGACCAGCTCGCGAAGGCCAAGCGTGAAGTGGCGGCGGCCATCGCGGACGAACGGAAGCTCCGTGCCTCGCTCGAGAGCGAAGTCAAGCAGATGCGTCAATGGGAGCACCGCGCCATGCTGGCCGTGAAGGAGGGCCGGGACGATCTCGCGAAGCAGGCGTTGGTGAGGCAACAGGAGCACAAGGGACGGGCTAGCGCGCTCGACGAGACGTGGAAATCGCAGGCCGGGGAGACGGAGAAGCTCAAGGGTTCGCTCCGCCAGTTGAATGACAAGATCGAAGAGGCCAAGCGGAAGAGGAATCTTCTCGTGGCGAAGCAGCGTCGGGCTCAAGCCCAGCGGCGGATCCACGAAACCATGTCGGGGCTCTCCAACACGTCGGCGTTCGACGCGTTCAACCGCATGGCCGAAAAGATCGAGGAGCAGGAGCGCGAGAGCCTGGCCCACCAGGAGGTGAACGAGGCGCTCGGCCCCGGATCACTCGAAGACGACTTCAAGGCGCTGGAGTCTGGGGGTGGTGAAGACGTCGAGGATCGTCTTCTGGCTTTGAAGCAGGAGATGGGATTGATCGCCGCGCCTGAGGCCGAGCCGCCCAGGCAGCTCGAGTCCGGTGACGAGGACGACGAAGCCGGGACCGACGCCGAAGCCGCCGAGGGTTCGGATGGTGCCGCCGATTCCGCAGGGAAAGCCGCGCCGGCGGCGCCCGAGGAGCCGGTCATTCATGAAGCGACGCTCATCGAGGAGTTCGACAAGCTGGAGAAGAGCGACTAGCTGCGTGTGATGAGCAGGGTGTACGTGCCATGAGCACGGTGTACATGCCATGAGCACCGTGTACCTGAACGGCGAATACTTGCCCAAGGATCGGGCAATGATTTCGGTGGACGACCGGGGGTTTCTGCTCTCGGACGGCATCTACGAGGTGACCCCTGCGTACCGGGGGCGGCTCTTTCGCGTAGAGCAGCATATGCGGCGGTTGCGCCATGGTCTCGACGCCCTCCGTATCGAATACGATTCGGCAGGGTTGCCGGAGATGCATGCTGAGCTGATCGCCGCCAACTCGCTCGATACGGAAGAAGTCGCGATCGTCTATCTCCAGATCACACGAGGGGTCGCACCGAGAACCCACCACTTTCCGCCGGCGGGGACTCTCCCCACGGTGTATGCCTTCGCCCAGGTCCACCGCCGGCCGGAATCGGCCCGCTGGGAGCAGGGTTACGAGGCCGTCACGGTTCCCGACGAGCGTTGGGCTCGAGTCGACATTAAATCGATCGGCCTCCTGCCGAACGTGCTGGCCCAGCAAGCGGCTGTGGAGGCGGGGGTAGCGGACGCTCTTCTGGTGAAGGACGGCGTCGCGCTCGAGGGCTCCCACAACAACGTCTTCGCGGTGTTGGATGGTGTCGTGACCACGCACCCCGCGACACAGCAGATCCTGCACGGGGTCACTCGCGCTTACGTGATCGAGCTGGCCCGAGAGCACGGTATTCCGGTGGAGGAAAGGCCGGTGCCTCTGGAGGAGATGAGGGCTGCGGACGAAATCTTCTTTACGGGCACGACCACCGAGGTACGGCCCACCGTTCGACTCGACGACCAGCCGGTCGGGAACGGCAAGGTAGGACCCGTTGCCAAGGCGCTTTACGAGGCCTTCCAAGCGGGGACTCGCGCGTAGTCAACTGACCCAGGGATAGTCCCAGGCTGACTCAGTGTAGTGGGCTGACTCAGGGATCAGCCACAGATCTCAGGGATCAGCCACAGATCTCAGGGATAGATCAAGTACTGTTCGCGGACCCGCATGAAAGCCTCCAGCTCTTGCCGCCATCCGCTCAGGATTTCATCGACCGCTGCTCCCGCGTCGATGGCCTGCCGCAGAAGATCGGTCCCAGCGAGGCGATCGAAGTGGGCTTGGAGCCATCCCCACTGGGTACCGGACATGCGGTGCGTCTCCACCAGGAGCGCGACCGCCGCGTGGGTCGGATCGTACTCCGGTGATGTGGCCACCAGGCGGACACCCGACACCTCCACGCCGTCGAATTTTCCATCGGACGGTGCGTCGGGGACGAACTTGACCGCCTCGAAGCGAACTCCGCTCAGTCCGTAGCCGTTCATGATTTCGGCGAGCGCCTCGCCGTCCAACCAGGGCGCACCGATTTGCTGGAAAGGGGCCGCGGTGCCTCTAGCAACGGACAAAACCGTGCCTTCGAAGAGACATGTCCCGGGATAGTGTGTGGCGCTCTCGACGTCGGGCATGTTGGGAGACGGCTGAATCCACGGCAGCCTGGTCTCGGCGAAAGAAACGTCCCGACGCCATCCGTCGACGGGGGTGACATGAAGCTCCCCGCCGATTCCGAATTCGCCCTGGTAGTATCGGGCGAGTTCTCCGAGTGTCATCCCGTGGCGCATCGCGATGGGATACCTGCCAACGAATGTGGCGAACGCTGGATCGAGGATGTTGCCTTGTACGGCACCGCCGATCGGATTCGGGCGGTCGAGTACGACCACGGGAATCCCTTGTTCGGCGGCCGCCTCCATGGCCAGGGTCATGGTGGACACGTAGGTCCAGTAGCGGGCGCCGATATCCTGAAAGTCCACCAGGAGGACGTCGATTCCGTCGAGCATCTCCGGCGTCGGACTGCGCACCGCGCCGTACAGGGAATGGATCGGTACGCCCGTCTCGACGTCGACGTCGTCCGTGATCGTTGCTCCCGGGTCGGCCGTACCTCTGATTCCGTGCTCGGGTGCGAAGAGGGCCACCAGTTCCACGGACGGATGTTCGTAGATCCGATCGATCGAAGAACGGCCCGAGCGGTCCACGCCGGTTTGATTGGTGATCAGCCCGACCCTGCGTCCCGCCACCAGGTGGAGCGAGTCCTCCAGGAGGACTTCAATGCCTGGGCGAATCAGGCCGAACCCGGCGGCGTCATCTTGGTATAACGAAGCGTCGAGTTGCGCGTCCGGCCGTGAGCAAGCGAGAAGGAGCAATAACCAACAGGATTGTGGTGCCCTCCACAACTTCATAACTTGCTCTCCCGACGACACTTGGGCCGTTCTCCCCGTTGATGCAGAGGTCTTTGAGTTAACTTAATGACAATCCGGAGCATTCCCCGACTCTCCCTGAGTAACCCTACGGGAAGCTTCTGGATCCTAGCTCTGCTGTTTTCCGCCTGCTCCGGGCAAGCTCCCGTGATCGTGCCGGCCCCTCCGCAGGAGGCTCAGGTGGAGTCTGCGGTGGACAGCGATCAAGCGGAAGGCGACCTGCCGGCGACCGCCACCGCTTCGGACCCGGCGCCTCCCGTGCCTTCCCAGTCCGCTGCGGCATCAACCAGGCCTCCCGCGCTCTCCTGGGCGGAAACAACGCTCGCCTCGATGACACTCCGTGAGAAGGTCGGCCAGCTGATGATGCCCTTCGTGCTGGGCAACTTCGCACCCGAAGGCAGTGAGACGCACGACCGCATCGTCAACGTCATCGAGCAGGAGCACGTGGGCGGGGTGATCATGTCGGTCGGATCACCGAGCGAGGTCGCGGTCAAGCTCAACGACCTCCAGCAGCACTCCAAGTATCCACTGTTGGTGGCCGCAGACCTGGAGACGGGGGCGGGAATGCGCTTCAGAGGGGCCGTTCACATCCCGACGAACATCGTGCTCGGGGGGGCGACCACGTTCCCGTCGCTGATGGCGTTCGGCGCTGCGGGTGATCTCAGGTATGCCTACGAACTGGGGAGAATCACGGCGCTGGAAGCCCGGACCATGGGCGTGCACATCCCGTTCGCTCCGGTTCTGGACGTCAACAACAACCCCGACAACCCGATCATCAACATCCGCTCGTTCGGTGAAGATCCGAGTGCGGTCGCCGACCTCGGTGTGGCGTTCGTTCGGGGCCTTCAGGAGAATGGCGGCGTGGCGACCGGCAAACATTTCCCGGGACACGGAGATACGGAGACCGACTCTCACTTGGCTTTGCCCATAATCCGGCTCGACCGTGAGCGTCTCGATGCCGTCGAGTTGGTGCCCTTCCGCGCGGCCATCGACGCCGGCATACAGGGAATCATGACGGCACATATCGCCCTACCAGAGATCAGCGGAGAGACCATACCCGCGACTCTGTCCAAGCCTGTGCTCACGGGCCTACTCCGCAACGACCTGGGATTCGACGGGATCATCTTTACCGATGCGATGGACATGGACGCGGTGGACCGGCTCTTTCCCCGGGGTGAGGCCGCGGTCCGCGCCGTGATGGCGGGAGCGGATGTCATTCTCATGCCGAGAGATGTGAAGCGGGCTATCGATGCGATCGTGAGAGCCGTCGGGGAAGGGCGGCTGACGGAGGCCCGTATCGATGAATCGGTCGGCAGGCTGTTACGCCTCAAGGAGAACTTGGGCCTCGCCGAAGAGCGTTCAGTGCCGCTCGAGATGATTCCACGCGTCGTCGGCGTGCCCGAGCACATGGAAATGGCGCGCGAGGTTGCTGAACGCTCGATCACGCTGATCCAGAACGAGCGCGACCTGCTGCCTCTCCTGGGCACTCGCAGGGCCCGCGTCTTGTCCGTGAGCTTCCGCAATCCCGACGACGTGCTGTCGGGGCGGTATTTCGACGGGCGGCTGCGTGAGACCTATCCGCGGCTCGTGGCCAGATCGGTGGATGAGGCTACCAATTCGGAGGCGTATGAGGATCTCCTCACTCGGGCGGCGCGGTCGAACCTGGTGGTCGTGTCGATCTATTCGAACTACGCCGGCCGGGTCGATCTTCCCGACGCCACCGTGGAGTTCGTGAATGAGTTGGCCAGAAGGAGGCTCACACACGTCGTGATTTCGTTCGGGAATCCGTACTTGATTTCGCTGTTTCCCGATGCTCAGGTATATCTGTTGGCGTGGAGTGCGGCTCAGGTCAGCCAGCAGGCGGCGGCGGATGCCCTGTTTGGGGGGATCGCGATCAGCGGCCGGAGCCCCATTGGAATGGACCCGTTCTTCGCGATGGGTGATGGAATACAAGTACCCCTCAGGGTAGGTGTCGGTGAGCGATAGGAGGTTCGCTTTCGCGGCGGTCCTGATGGTGCTGTGGTCGAGTGGGTGTGGTGGGGTGGGGACGTCGATCGCTGGCTCGCCCGAAATCGGTGTGGCACCCTATGGGCTTGCCGGTCCGGTGACTCCCGGCAGAGCCTCCTTGGGACCGGACGCTTTGCGGTGGGTCGAAGAGACTTTGTCTTCGCTCACCCTCCGGCAACAGGTGGCCCAACTCGTAATCCAGTGGATGCCCGGATCGTACGCGTCGACCAGTAGCGCCGAGTTCCAGGAATGGGCGGGGTGGGTCGAGGACGACGAGATCGGCGGCCTCTATCTCTCGATCGGCCTCCCGCATTCGTACGCGGCCAAACTCAACGAACTGCAAGCCCGGTCCAGGGTTCCCCTGCTGGTGACGTCCGATTTCGAAAACGGCGGGCCCGGCATGCGGATCAATCATTCCTATGCTTTGCCGTCGCTCCTGCCGCAGGGTGGCGGGACGAGCTTTCCGCCCACGATGGCGTTCGGGGCCATCGGAGATGAACGCTTTGCCCGAAAGTATGGCCGGATCACGGCGTTGGAAGCGAAGGCGGTAGGGCTGCATCTCAATTTCGCGCCGGTCTTGGACGTGAACTCGAATCCGGAAAACCCGGTGATCAACACCCGTTCCTTCGGAGAGGACCCCGAGACGGTGGCGCGTCTCGGAGTCGCCTTCATCGAAGGTTCTCACGAGGGTGGAGTCCTGGCGACCGCCAAGCACTTCCCCGGGCACGGTGACACCCAAACAGATTCACATGTCGATCTCCCGGTGGTACCGGCCGATATGAAGCGGCTCAACTCGCTGGAGCTCGTGCCCTTCCGGAGGGCCGTCGACGAGGGTGTGGATGCCGTCATGACGGCCCACGTTGTGGTGTCGGGAGTGCAAGGGTTGGAGGGCGCGCCGGCCACTCTGGATGCGCGATTCATGACCGACCTACTGCGGGGCGACATGGGTTTCGAGGGGCTCCTCTTCACGGATGCGCTCGTCATGGGGGCTCTCTCGGAGCGGTACGGCAGCGCAGAGGTGTCGGTGATGGCTCTCGAGGCGGGCAGTGATGTCCTCCTGATGCCGGCCGATGTGAGGGAGGCCATCGATGCCGTGATGACCGCGTTGGACGAAGGGCGGCTCGAACCGGCACGGATTCGTGCGTCGGCACGTCGGGTCCTGGAGACCAAGGCTCGAGCCGGGCTGCACCTCGGCCGGATGGTCGACTTGGACGCGGTGGACGAGGTGGTGGGGGCGGCGGGCCATTTGGCCTTTGCGGACACGGTCGCCACCCGATCCATCACGCTTCTCCGGGATCGGGATGCGGTAGTACCCGTCGACGTACGCCGGACCACGAGTGTCCTGAGTCTGACATACGCCCGCACGGACGATCTGATCGCCGGCAGCGCGTTCGATCCCGCCCTCGCGAGCATAGTGGAGGTCACGCGGCGGGTGAGGGTCGGCCCCGAAACGTCGCCGGAGGTCTACGATTCGCTCAGGGTTGCGGCGGCGGAAGCCGATCTCGTGATCGTGAGTGTGTACGTGCCCCCGAGGTCGGGGACGGGGGATGTATCGGTGTCCGAGGACATGGCGGACTTCATCGCGGCGGTGGGCCCGGAGCGCCCGATGATGGTGATCTCGTTCGGCAACCCGTATCTGCTGGCGGCGCTGCCGGACTCACCCGGGTATCTGATCGCCTGGGGTGCACACGAGGTGTCGCAGCGGGCCGCGGTCAAGGCGCTCTTCGGCCAGGCGGCCATCAGTGGCCGCCTCCCCGTGTCCATCCCGCCCTACCACGAAATCGGTGATGGACTCACGCGTTCGGCGCTTTCCGATCGGGTCGGTGTGGACCGGTCCTCCGCGGAGGTCGACCCGGAGGTCGTAGGGATGGATGCCGACCGCCTCGCGGCGATCGACGTCCTGGTAGCCGAGGCGCTGGCGGACTCGGTGGCACCTGGGGCGGTCCTGGCCATCGGGCGCCACGGGCAATTCGTGCGCCTCCGTGGCTACGGAAAGCTGGATTGGGCCGAATCTGCCGGCAATGCCAACGCCCGTTCGATCTACGATCTCGCATCGCTCACCAAGGTGGTGGGCACCACGACGGCGGCCATGATTCTGGTGGATGAAGGTCGTCTGGATTTGGATGCGGCGGTGGTCGATTATCTTCCGTGGTGGGGAGCGGGGGATCCGGCCAAGGCGGACGTCACGGTCCGCCATCTCTTGCTCCACCGGGCCGGCCTACCCCCTTTCCGGCCGTTTTATCTCGAGATGGAAGGCCGAGACGCCTATCTGAGCGCTATCGGCCAGCTGGAGCTGGATTACCAGCCTGGTACCCGAACCGTCTATTCGGACATCGGCTCCATGACCCTGGCTTTTGTCATAGAGGAGGTGAGCGGGCAAGGGATCGACGAGTTTCTGCAAGAGGAAGTTTGGGACCGCCTCGGGATGCGCGATACGGGATTTCAGCCCGCCGAATCACTCAGGGACCGGATCGCTCCGACGGAGATCGACGAGACTTTCCGGAACATACACGTACACGGGGTCGTGCATGACGAGAACGCTTACGCGATCGGCGGGGTCGCCGGGCACGCGGGCCTTTTTTCCACGGCCATGGACCTGGCGGTGCTGGCGCAGACGCTGCTCGACGCAGGGCGTATGACCCGATGCGAGCGGGCAGGGGCCGATGGTGGCCGCCAGAGCATCTGCGCCGCCGGTGCTGCCGGTCCCCTGCGACTGGTGTCCGAAGAGACCGTAAGAGCCTTCACCAGGCGGTTCGACGGGCAAGCCTCACGCGCGTTGGGTTGGGACACCCCGGACGAGCGATCGTCGGCCGGCGACTACTTTACGGCTAGTGCGTTTGGGCACACGGGTTTCACCGGAACCTCCATCTGGATCGATCCCGAGCTCGACATGTTCGTCGTGCTGTTGACCAACCGGGTGAATCCCTCGAGGGACAACACCAAGCACATACCCTTCCGTCGTGCGGTCCACGATGGTGCGGCGCTGGCGATCACCGACATGGAGGTTTCGCTCCGTGCGCGTTGAGCCCACTGGACGACCCACCGGGCCTTTCGGCCCCAAGGGGCGTCTCCACTCCTCGGGCTTTCGGGGGCACGCCTGAACGCCTTCACTGCGCTCGACTTCGGCGTGCTCGTGGTATACCTCGCGGGGGTCACGGCGTGGGGAGCATGGCTGGGACGTGGGCAGACCGGTGCCCAGGATTACTTCCTCGGAAACCGGGAGCTGCCGTGGGTGGCGGTGATGCTCTCCGTGGTCGCCACCGAGACGAGCACCCTCACCTTCTTGAGCATTCCCGGTGTGTCGTACTTGGGTACGCTCGGGTTCTTGCAACTGACGTTCGGGTACTTGGCTGGCCGCGTGGTCGTGTCGGCGTTCCTGCTACCGGCCTATTACCGCGGCGAGTTGAGCACGGCCTACGCACTTCTCGGAGAGCGCTTCGGACAAGGAGCCCGGCGGTTCGCCTCGGCGGTTTTCATGGTCACGCGGTTGCTGGCCGACTCGGTGCGGCTTTTCGCCACCGCCATCCCGCTGGCCTTGATCACGGGATGGGACTATCCGGTGTCGATCATCGTGATCGGGGCGATAACGGTCGTGTATACCTATTTCGGGGGAATCAAGGCGGTGGTCTGGGTCGATGCCCTCCAGATGGGTCTCTACCTCCTGGGCGCCCTCGTAGCGATCGTTGCCCTTCAAGTGCTTACGCCGGAGGGGTGGGCTGGCATTCTGAGTAGTGCGGGTGAGGCAGGGAAATTGGCGGTCCTGGATCTCTCGTTCGACTTCTCCGTGCCGTATACACTTTGGGCGGGGGTGCTCGGGGGTGGCGTCTTCACGATGGCATCACACGGGACCGATCAGCTCCTCGTGCAACGGCTGCTCACCTGTCGGGATCTCGCGGCCAGCAAGAAGGCGCTGGTGGGAAGCGGCATCCTGGTGATGGGTCAGTTTCTGATTTTCCTGCTGGTGGGCCTCGGCCTGTGGGTGTACTACGAAGGCAGGACCTTCGGCACCACCGACGAGATTTTTGCCCTGTTTATCGTGGAGGCGCTTCCTCCCGGGATCAGGGGGCTTCTTATCGCGGGGGTTTTCGCCGCCGCGATGTCGTCTCTCTCCTCGTCGATCAACTCACTGGCATCGGCCTCTGCTTACGATTTTTGGGCTCCTTGGGCCGGCGCCGAGGACGATGAAGCCCGTACGCTCCGGG
The DNA here is from genome assembly GCA_022563405.1 of Gemmatimonadota bacterium. Lineage (GTDB taxonomy): Bacteria > Gemmatimonadota > Gemmatimonadetes > Longimicrobiales > Gaopeijiaceae > UBA822. The sequence continues at coordinate 34,193 of JADFNK010000007.1, forward strand.
CGGGGAAGGTCTTCACACTCGTCTGGGCCACGCTTCTTGTGGGCGGGGGCGTGTTGTTCATCCCGCTCAGTGACGGGAACACGGCGGTGGAGGTGGCGCTGGCCATCGCCTCCGTGGCCTACGGAGGTCTACTGGGGATGTTCGTTCTTGCGATTCGCTCACGGAGGGCCGACCAGAGGAGTGCCATCGTAGGGATGATCGCGGGCATCGGCGTGGTTGCGGCTATCTGGGTGTTTGCCCGTGCGGATGTCGCCTGGCCCTGGTTCGTACCGATCGGCACGACGGTCACCGTGGCTGTGGGCTGGGTGCTGGGGCGGGGTAACCGGACCGAGGCGTGAGCTTCTTCCTGGGTGTCGACGGGGGAGGCACGCGCACCCGGGTGATGCTCGTCGACGGAAGCGGCCGTGAATGCGCACGTGCCGAAGGCCCACCCACTCTGGTCGATCCAGCGAACCCTGGCGCGACCATCGCTGTGATCGTGGGCCTCTGCCGCGAGGTGGCGTCGAAGGGAGGAGCCGGCCTGCCGGTGGCAGGGCTTTGGGCGGGGATCGCCGGGGCCGGTACCGAGCCCACCAGGAGTGTTGTGGAAACGGCGCTTCAGGAGGCGGAGTTGTCCTCGCGTACTTCGGTCGGCGCCGACGCCGAAGCGACCTTTTACGACGCGTTCCCGTCCGGTCCGGGGATCTTACTGCTCTCCGGCACAGGATCCATTGCGCTGGCCAGGGGAGCCGATGACTCCCGCCTTCGAGTCGGGGGTTGGGGCCTGCACCTAGGGGATGAGGGAAGCGGCTATCTCATCGGGATGGGGGCCCTTCACGCGCTGGTTCGCGGCGAGGACGGCCGTGGCCTTTCCACCGATCTTCGGGATCCGGTCCTGAAGGTGTTGGGATTACCAGGGCCCGCGGACCTGATCAAATGGATTGCCTCGGCGCGGAAGGCCGACGTGGCTTCCCTGGTCCCACTGATTTTCGAAGTGGCAGAGGCCGGCGACCAAGCCGCCACGACCGTCATCGAGACGGCCGTCGACGAGCTCGTCGGGCATGTCCGGACGCTCATACGGCGCCTCGAGCCCTGGCCGGCCACTCCCGAGGTCGCTCTCGCCGGGGGACTGCTCAAAGAGGACCGCCCGCTTCGGGCCCGAGTGATCCGGGCGCTCGAAGAACTGCCTTGCCGGACGCGAGATCGGGCGCCGGATGGAGCGACCGGAGCTTGCTCGCTGGCGATGGGCTTGGGGGACCAGACCGACGGCACGCAGGTCCGCTAAGGCCGTACGAGAGCTCCAAGTGGGACCGGCGCAGGAGGCCAGCGGCGGGTCCGGCCAGCGAGGTACGCCAAGTGGTGGAGTCGGTTGACAGGTCGATTGTACGGTGGTAATGTGCTCATACTTAGTATTACTTAGTATGAGGATTGCCATGACCCGCGCCCGTATCTCGATTACGATCCCGGAGTCGCTCTTGGAGGCCGCTGATCGCAAGGCGAAGGAACTCGACAGGTCGCGGAGCTGGGTGATATCGGACGCGCTACGTAACACGCTCGTAGAGGCGTCGGCAGAGAGTGTTGCGGGTAAGCCGGCTAACCAGGTGGGTGAGCCCGTGAGGGTGTACTCCCCCCGGTCGATCGAAGGGCTCGGCCCATATCGTCTTGACCAGCTTAAGGCCGATCTGGCTTTGACGCCTACCGAACGTGTACGCGCAGCAGAGAAAACTGGACGGGTTGGGTCGCTTCGAGAGGGCAAATCCTATGGCAACCGCATTATCACGTTTGATCGATTCGAGGACTATCTCGACTGGTGTGAGAAGGAGCGAACAAGACCGAGGTGAAGCATTACGAGACCACCCTTGCTGAGGTTTGCTCCATGCTCAACGAGCATGAGGCGCGCTATGTGCTCGTTGGGGCGTACGCGCTTCAGCTCTGGGGTAGCACTCGTGCGACGCGGGATATTGACATCCTCATCGAAAGGTCGGTTGAGAATGCGGGGCGGGTTGTCGACGCCCTCGGAAAACTGGGGTTGGGCTTGGCAAATGAGTGGTTTGCTGAGGAGGTAGCGAATAAACCTGTAACGCTGATTGGTGATGACCCTCGGGTTGATGTTCTGACTGTTGCCTGGTCCGTGCACTATGCAGACGCATATCCGGACGCGAGGGTGTTCGAGGTCGAAGGAGTGCCGATTCCAACCGCCTCGATCGATCACCTCATAGCCTCGAAGCAGACAGGCAGGTTGCAGGACGCGGCCGATGTTGAAGTATTGAAAGAGATCAAGCGCCTGCTACAGGAGCGCGAGTCGAGGACACACCTCTAACGTCTAACTGGCCGCGCATGATGTCTAACTGGCCGCGCATAATGTCTAACTCGCCACGTACTGGTCGATGGCGTTGCGGAGCGACTTTTGGATCCACGCCCGCTTCTTGTCATCGGTTTCGAGGAGTGTGGCGCGGAAGCCGTGATGTTCGCACTGAAAACCTGTCAACGGGACCACCACGATGCCGGTCGCTCCCATCAGGTAGTAGACGAAGCGCTTATCGGGCTCGACACCCTTCGTCATTCGCTCAATCGCCTCTTTGACTTTCAGATTCTCGATGGGGAGGGACTGGCTGTCGTTGAGGAGCCCCTCCTTGAACATGATCGTGTAGTAGAAGGCGCCCCCGGGTTTGTTGAAGATGATGTGCTCACAATCCGCGAACACGTCGCTCATCTCGTCGGCCCTCTTGGAGAACTGCTTCGCCCGCGCGTCCAGATGTTCGGGATAACGTGGGTCTCCCATGATACGAGGGATCGACATCTGGGGGAGTGTCGTGGACGATACTTCCAGGCGTTTTGCGGCGAGGAGGGTGTCCACGTAGCGAGCGAAGTTGCTGTCCTTGCTCTTGTTGAGGATCTCCAGCCAACCACAACGCGCACCGGGCCACGGGAATTCCTTGCTGATTCCCCGCATCGCGATACCGGGCACGTCTCCGATCCATTCGCTCATGCTCAGGCGGCCCGTGCCATTGTAGACGATGTTCGCGTAGATCTCGTCCGCGATCAGAAACACATCGTGTTCGTGGGCGATTGCGGCGATTGTTTCCACGATCTCGCGAGGGTAGACCGCTCCGGTGGGGTTGTCCGGCGTGAGCACTAGAATGCCGGCGATGGAATCGTTGTATTGGATCTTTTTTCGGATGTCAGCGACATCCGGCATCCACCCATCGTAGGGGTCCAGGTTGTACGTGACGTGGCTGTACCCGGAGTGGGCGGCTTCGGCCGAGGAGTGTGTGCTGTAGGCCGGCGAGGGGCCCAGGATGCGGGCCTCGCGGTTGAGGAAGCCATACACCTTCGCCACGGCGTCGCCGAGACCGTTGAAGAACAGGATATCGTCCGGAGAAACCCGGACTCCGTCTCGCCGGTTCACTTCCGCGGCAATAAATTCGCGGGTCTCTGGCACGCCCTGCGTATCGCAGTAGGCCCAGGACGGCGCCTCATCCACGAGGTCCGAAATCGTGTCGCGGATCCACTGCGGGGGAACTTCTCCCTTCTGCACCGGATCTCCGATGTTCTCCCACGTGAGCTCGACGCCCAAACGTTCGAGCTCATGGGCCGCGACCACGATCTCGCGAATTTCGTACTTGAGATTCGCCGCGCCGATGTGAAGCAGGTTTCTACGCATTGAGGTTTCTACGCATCGTGGTCGTTGGTCAGCGGAGTGCTTCTTCGAGCGCCGTGGCGGCGTCGGTCGAAGCGTCGCGGTATTTCACGATGATCGGGGCGTACAGATGGATCCCGTGCTCTTCAGCGAATGGTCCAGAGGTCGCGCGCGCGCCGGGCACGACCACGGCCCTCTTCGGGATCGTGAGGGGTCGTCCGGGAGCGGCGCGGTAGGTTTCCGCCCGTACCAGGTCGTACACCGTGGTCGACGCCGTGAGTTGGACACCCGGCGCAAGCACCGCCCGCTCTCCGACGAGGGTCCCTTCGAACACGCCCACGTTACCGCCGATCATTACGTCGTCCTCCACGATCACCGGGCGAAGCCCCACCGGCTCCAGGACGCCACCGAGTTGGGCTCCCGCGCTCAGATGCACGCGCTGGCCCACCTGGGCGCACGACCCCACCAGTGCGTGGGAGTCGATCATCGTACCCTGGCCTACGTAGGCCCCGACGTTCACGAACGCCGGGGGCATGATGATCACGTCCTTGCCCAGGAAGGCGCCGGAGCGGACCGACGTACCGCCCGGAACGAGGCGGATGTTCTCTTCGACGCCCGAAGTGTCTCGCAGCGGCAACGTGTCTTTGTCGAAAAAGGGCGCAGGAGTGGCCGGAAACTCACGGACCTTGCCGATGCGGAACGCCAGAAGGATACCGGTCTTGACCCACTCGACGGCCTGCCACTCGTCGCCGACTCTCCGGGCCGAGCGCACCACGCCACGGGTGAGAGCGTCCATGAGTGCGTCGACGGCAGCTCGTGCCTCGTCCGGGTCCGTGTCTCGGTCCTGGGAGCAGCGAAGAATCTGAGCCTCGAGCTCCCCCGCTTGGGTCACTTCGCGCCCTCTGCGTCCAACAGACCCACGTCGATGAGGGCCCTCCGCAGGAAGGCCTCCACTTCGGCCGTCGGCCGCACGAGTGGCAGGCGGAAATGGGCCTGCCTATGCCCCATGATCTCCAGGGCTACTTTGACCGGGATCGGGTTTGTTTCGACGAAGATCGCGCGCATCAGCGGCAGCAGGCGGTAGTGTAGCTTCCGAGCTCCCTCGTAGTCCCCACCAAGTGCGGTCTCCACCATCTGTGACATCAAAGCAGGGGCCAAGTTCGCCACGACCGAGATCACGCCGTCGGCCCCGGCCGCGAGCAGCGGGAAGGTCAGCGCGTCATCGCCTGAAAGGATGATGAACCCCTCCGGGCGTTCCCGGATCAGCGTCATGACTTGATCGACATCACCGGAGGCCTCCTTCACGCCCACGATGTTCTCGACCTCCGCCAGAGCAAGCACGGTTTCAGGCAGAACGTTGGACGCCGTACGACCCGGGACGTTGTAGATGATCACAGGACAGTCCACGGCACCGGCCACCGCTCGGTAGTGCTCGATGAGCCCGCGTTGGGTGGGTTTGTTGTAGGCGGGACTGACCGAAAGAATGCCGTCCGCGCCCGCCTCGCGCGCGGCCCGCGCTTTTCGGACGACGTCGGCGGTATCACTTCCCCCGGCTCCGGCGAGGACGGGTGTCCTCCCTCGAGTCGCCTCGACGGTCGTGCGAATCAGGAGTTGGTGCTCGTCGGCCGACAGGGTTACGCCCTCCCCCGTCGTGCCCCCGGGGACCATGACCCGTACCCCGTTCTCGATCTGGAACTCCACGTGCTTTCGAAGGTCCTCCACGTCGATCGAGCCATCGTCGCGGAAGGGTGTGACCAAGGCCACGCCTGTACCTGAGAACTTTATGTTTTCCATTTTCCTAACGGGCTGCGTCAATATGTGAACGTTTCGGCCAACATGTCGTCCAACGTAAACACCCCGGACTTCCCCCGAATCCACTCCGCCGCGGTCACCGCGCCTCTTGCGAACCCCGCTCGGGTTCGGGCCTCGTGCCGTAGCTCGATCCGATCGTCGGGTCCCTCCAGGCCGACCACGTGTGATCCCGCCGTTTCCCCGACCCGTTCACTGGCCACATAAAGAACCTGGGGATGCGGCGCACCGTCGGGTAGGGTGGCCGACCAACTCTCCTTCCCGGTCAACTCCTCGATCAGGATGTCCGCAAGCGTGATGGCCGTTCCACTCGGGTGGTCGACCTTATGCCGATGGTGGGTTTCAAGGATGTGGACGTCGTATTCGTTCAGCGCGTCGGCCATTCTCGCGGCCATTCGGGCCAAGCGCAAAAAAAGGCTTACCCCGAGTGAAAAATTGGTCGCGTGAACCATCCCGGTGCCGGCGGCGTTCACGGACGCGGCCGCTTCGTCAAGCCGTTCATGCCATCCCGTGGTTCCCACCACCACGTCCACACCAGCGGCTGCGAGTGCCGTGACATTGTCCACGGCGACGTCCGGAACGGTGAACTCGATGGCCACCTCGGCCCCTCCCAACGTTGCGACGCTGATGTCGCGCGTATCCAAAGTTGGATCGATCCTGGCGACCACCTCGTGGCCTCTTTCCATCGCCACGTTCTCGACGACGCGACCCATTTTACCGTATCCCACAAGCGCCAGTTTCATCGCCGATCCCCTTCTTTTCCTTTCGAGGGTGCCGCCTCTTCCTCCCGCGCCCCTTCCCTCAACTCGATGAGGGAGAGATGGAGCCTGCGCACCAACTCCGGAGCTTCGGCTTCATCGACAACAAAGCTGATGCTGACGTCGGACGCCTGGGAAATCAGATAGACCGGTGTCTTCTCGACTGCCCAGAAAACGAGGGCATCCATCCCGGGCTCCTTGAGCATGCCTCGCCCGACCACCGTGACCGTGGCTACGTCCCCCAACACCTCGACCTCCGAAAAGACGGACAGGGCACGGCGGACGGCGCTGAGATCCTCGTCACGGTCGACGGTGAACGCGGTACTGCTGTGGGAGGTGGATACCAGATCGACGGGTACTGCGTGGCGTCCCAAGACACCAAAGACCCGAGCCAGAAAGCCGTATGCCAACGCCGTGGGGAAAGCCCTGACGCGGATGAGTGCCACGTTCGTCTTGTGTGCGACCGCCGCGAAGGCCCCCGCCGCGCCAGGGTCGGAGTGGATCAAGGTTCCCGGTCGCTCGGGTGCGAACGAGTTCTTGATGCGTAGCGGCAGGTCGCTGGCGATCGCGTGCTTGGCCGCAGCCGGGTGAACCACGCGTGCCCCGAAGTAGGAGAGCTCGACCGCCTCCTCCGAACCGACATCCGACACCACCCTGGATTCTCGGACCAAGCTGGGGTCGGCCGAGTGGATGCCGTCTACGTCCGTCCAAAGGACCACCTCGGGGGAGCCCAAGGCGGCACCCAGCAAAGTCGCCGTGAAGTCGGATCCGCCCCGCCCGAGCGTGGTCGTCGCCCCGCCGGCTTCGCTTCCGATGAATCCTTGCACGACGGGCACTCGACCCTCTTCGACGAGCGGAAGAATGTTGCTGGGAACCAATTTTCGGATGGACTCGAAGTCCGGCACGGCGGCGCCGAAGTCCGCGTTCGTCCAAACGATTTCTCGCGCGTCCAGGACGGCCGCCGGAATACCTTCGGCCTGGAGAGCGGCAACGGCCAGCTCGACCGCCAGGTCTTCACCGACGGCCATGAGCTGATCCCGGAAGCGTTCAGCCTCTCCGCCCGGGCCCTCGCCGAGAAGCTGGGCGGCCCCATCGAAGATCTCATCGATACGCGCCGCCAGGGAGGCGCGTGCAGCCTCCTCCTCAACGATCTCCTGGAGGGCGTCCAGATGCCTCTGCTTCAACGCCGCCAGGCTCGCTGACGGATCGGGTGCCGCGGCGTCCACCAACCGGCTCAGCTCGTCGCTGACACGCGCCATAGCCGACACGACAACGACGGAACGGTCCTCTTGATCACGAATGATTGCCGCGAGGGCCTTGAACCTTTCGGCTCCGTCGACAGAGGTGCCACCGAACTTATGGACGCGTGGCATCGCGACGGTGACTCCGTCCGGCGATCCGTGATCCCCGAAATCACCGGGCGCGGTCGTGGCACAAACTTCGGTGAGGAGTGGCCGATCGGTCATCATCCGCTCCCGAGGACCCCTTGGGCGTGACAGAGCTCGGCGTTGAGGAGCGCCGCTCCGGCCGCGCCGCGGACGAGGTTGTGACTCAGTACGAAAAACTTGGAATCCAGAACCTCACAGGGCCGGATACGGCCGACCGACACGGTCATTCCCTGGCCGAGGTCGCGGTCGAGACGCGGCTGCGGGCGGTCCTCGGCGGCCAAGACCTGCAACACGCGCTCGGGCGCGCTGGGGAGATCCCTACAGGCATCGGACCCTCGGTATTCTTCGAGCGCCGCGGTCACGTCCTCGATCGATGGCCTGCCCGTCAGGGCCACGGAGACGGCGAGCAGATGGCCGTCCAACACGGCCACCCTAGTGCAGGATGCGCTCACCGGGAAGGTCGCTGGCTCCACACCGTCCGGTGTGACCGTCCCGAGAATCTTCTGCGGCTCACAGGTGAGCTTCTGCTCCTCTCCGCCGATGAAGGGGATCACATTGTCCACCAGGCTCGAGGCGGGAGGGCCGGGAACACCCGCTCCGGAAATCGCTTGGAACGACGTCGTAACCACGCTTGCGACTCCGAAAGCCTCGTGGAGCGGGGCCAAAGCCACAACGAGCCCCACGGCGGCACAGTTGGGGTTCGTGACCAAAGCGCCCTTCCAGGGTTGGCGGGCGACGAGATCGAGGTGGCTGCTGTTGACCTCTGGAATGAGAAGCGGGACCAGCTCCCCCATCCGATGCGAGGAGGCGTTGCTGACCACCAGGTGCCCGGCCTCTGCCAGTTCGACTTCGGACTTCTGGGCCGGCCCGGACGGCAATGCGGAGAGCAGGATGGACGAGGTCCAAGGGCCATCGAGGGCTTGCAGCTGGAGTCCCGCCGTCGCTGAAGAAAGCCGATCCGCACCCGCGCCTATACGCTCAGCGAGGGTTTTCCCCGCCGAGGCCTCGGAACCACATACCTCGGCCAGGCGGAACCAGGGGTGATTCTCCAATAACTGGATGAGCCTCTGGCCTACGGTGCCCGTTGCTCCGAGCACACCAACATCAACGCGATCGCCCAACTTCCTCTATCTCCCCTATTTCAGGTTGTATTCGCAGGTTGGTGCATCATATGCCAAAGCGACAGGTCTTTGATCGGGCGAGACGCCATTTCGACATCACGAACCTCCGTAAGTCGTTGTCCTATGCCGATTTGACAGATTATTGGCCTTCTCTCCTGGCACGGCTCCTGCACGTCTGATCGACTGGAGTCCGGGCGCGATCGAACGTCCCCGATTCCGTGTTCGAGCTCTACCCCTGGGGTAGGTCGACAGAGCAAGAGTCAGGCCTAACCCACCAACTTAAAAGGAGCGATCCGATGGCACTCGTGAGATACACACCCAGATCCACATTCGCGTCGTGGCCCGAACTCGGCCTGTTTTCCAACCGCCTCTCCCGCGTCTTCGGCAACGCCTGGGATTACCCACAGGCGACCGACAACTGGATTCCTGCCGTCAACGTGGAAGAAGTCGCCGACGAGCTACTGCTTACCGCGGAACTCCCGGGAATGCGTGAAGAGGATGTCACCGTCAATATCGAGAACAATATCCTAACCATCCGTGGAGAGAAGCGGGAGGCACGCGAGGAGGGAGGCGAGGAGGGAGGCGCGGAGGGAGACGCGGAGCACAAGTACCACGTCTGGGAGCGCCGGTATGGAAGTTTCCACCGGTCCTTCACCCTGCCGCAGTCAGTCCAGGCCGACGCGATCCAGGCGGAATTCGAGAGCGGGATCCTCACCGTGCGTTTGCCGAAGGCTCCCGAGGCGAAGAGCCGCACCATCGAGATCGCCGCGAAGACCAAGTGAAGGCGAAGTGAAGGCGAAGTGACGACGAGGGTGAAGACGAAGTGAAGACGACGGCGGGCGTAAGGGCTCGGGTTGGTCCCCGAGCCCTTACGTTCATGTAAGGCGGGTTCCCCCGGGCGGGTTTCTCGGGGCGGGTTACCCGAGTAGCTCGTGAAGCGCCTCTTTCATTGCGGGTGAGTTGGCCCCGATGACGGTTCCGGGGGAGAGTCCCAGTTCACCCCCCTCGACTCGGCCCAGCACACCACCGGCCTCTTCGACGATCACCCATCCCGCCGCAAAGTCCCATGGGTTCAAGAAAAGCTCCCAGAAGGCATCGAACCTTCCCTCCGCGAGATAGCAGAGATCCAGGGCGGCCGCGCCGCCGCGTCGGACGCCGCCAGTGGCGCCGAGCACGCGGACCAACTGGGCCGAGTGCTCCTCGATGAGATGTTCGGTCTTGAACGGAAAGCCCGTCCCGATCAGGGCCCGCCCAGTCCCTTCGACTTTGGACACTTGGACCGGTACGCCGTTCTTCCACGCGCCACTGCCCCGAGCCGCCCACCAGCGTTCTCCCGTGGGCGCACATGAAATGGCCCCGACCGCCGGGATCCCGTCGATCGCCAACGCCACCGAAGAGGCATACATGGGATGGCCATGTAAGAAGTTCGTGGTTCCGTCGAGCGGATCGACGATCCAGGCCGGTCCCTCTGATGGTATACCGTCCGCATCCCCTTCGTCGTTTTCTTCCGCCACGATCGCGTGGTCAGGATGGTTCTTGCGGATGATCGCGACACAGGCCTCCTGGGCGGCGAGATCCGTGGCTGAGACATAATCGGCTCGGCCTTTCTCTCGGGCGTCGGCGATTCCCACCGACGTGGCCTGGTCTTTATGGACGGCCGCGGCCGCGTCGGCGGCTTTGCGGGCCGTTTCCAGAAGGGTGGGCAGCTGGCTCGTCATCGCGGAGGGTAGCGCATCGGCCCACATCCGTCGACCCAGCCATGAACGGGAACATTCACATCGGCTGGGGCGGCAGGTAAGTTATGCGATGAACAAGACCAGTGAGAGGACGGCGCGTAAGACGGTCCTCAGTGGAATTCAGCCCACGGGAGAGGTCCACCTGGGGAATTACCTGGGAGCCCTCCGACAGTGGGTTCACATGCAGGACGAATACGAGTGCTTCTACTCGATCGTGGATCTGCACGCGATTCTCGGGGAAGACGACCCCGCCGATCTGCCCGCTCGGACGTTGGATATGGCTATCAGTATCCTGGCCGTCGGCGTCGATCCTGAGCGATGTACCCTCTTCGTCCAGTCTGACGTGCCTGAGCACGTCGAGCTGGCTTGGCTTTTCAACACGGTGGCTCCGGTCGGTGATCTCGAGCGGATGACGCAGTACAAGGACAAGTCGAAGCGGTACGAATCGATCCCCGTAGGGTTGCTCAACTACCCGGTCCTTCAGGCGGCCGATATTCTCATCTATCGAGCGGATGCCGTGCCCGTGGGTGATGACCAGAGACAGCATCTGGAACTCACGCGGGACATCGCCCGGAAGTGGAACGCGCGATACGGCGAGTACTTTCCTGAGCCCGAGGCGATCATCCCCGAGGTGGGCCGGATCAAGGGGCTCGATGGGAAGGCCAAGATGAGCAAGTCGCTTGGCAATACGGTCAGCATACTGGCGGACGAGGAAGGTGTGTGGGAGAGCATCAGGCGTGCTGTGACCGACCCGCAGCGCGTCCGTCGCGACGATCCGGGGCGGCCCGAGGTTTGTAATGTGTTCTCGCTGCACCAGCTGGTGACGGACGCGTCCCTCATTCCGGACATCGAGGAGCAGTGCAGGGCCGGGACCCGGGGGTGTGTCGACTGTAAGCGAATCCTCGCCGACAGCCTCGTGCGTGAGTTCGCTCCCTTCCGTGAGCGCGCCGAGCATCTCCGAACACATCCCGCGGAAGTGCGTGGCGTGCTGGAGGCCGGAGCCGATCGGGCGCGTGATGTGGCTCGGGAGACACTGGCTGAAGCTCGGAGCCGTATGGGAATCAAGTGGCGTTCCGCGCTGTGAGTCCACAGTTTTGAACAGGTTGTTCTCTGACTCGATGACGAATTGCCGAGGGTGTGACGCTGATGAATGAGATGTTCAAGAAGGCGATTGCGGATGGGGCGAGTGACATCCACATCAAGGCCGGTGACTTCGTGCGAGCCCGGGTAGACGGAGAGCTGACTCCGCTCACCGACCAAAAGGTCTCCCACGCTCAAGTCCGTGAGTTGGCCTTGAAGCTCATTCCCCACGAACAGGACCGGGCCCGCATCGACGAGATCATGGACTATGACTGTGCTTGGGGTCTGCCGGGGCTCGGACGCTTCCGCGTCACTATCTTCAGGCAGTGCGGCGTCCTCTCGATCATCATGAGGATCATTCCCCTCGAGATTCCCACGTTTTCGGACCTGAGGCTTCCGCCGGTCCTGGAGGAGATAGCCAAGGCCGAGCGGGGGTTGATCCTGGTGACGGGAGTTACGGGCAGCGGGAAGAGCTCGACGGTGGCGGCCATCATCGGGTACATCAACCGGAACATGAAGAAGCATATCATCACGCTGGAGAATCCCATCGAATTTCTGCATCGCGATCTCAACTCCTCGGTCACACAACGCGATGTGGGTTTTGACACCGAGTCCTTTGCGTCGGGCCTGCGCTCCGGCCTTCGCCAGGATCCGGATGTCATGCTCATCGGTGAGATGCGAGACAAAGAAACCATCGACACGGCGCTGAAGGCGGCCGAAACAGGTCACCTGGTCATCTCCACCGTTCACACGAAAAACGCGGTCCAGACCCTCTCGCGACTCATCGCCGAATTCCGCCCGGAGGAGCAGGAGATAGTCCGCTCTCGCCTCGCGGAGACGGTTCGAGCGGTGATCAGCCAGCGACTGCTTCCGACCCTGAAAGGCGAGGGGCGTGTGGTGGCTGTCGAAGTCATGCTCATTACGGGGACGATTCGGGATTGTATCGTCGACCCGGAGCGCATGGAGGAGATCATCGATTTGATCGAGGAAGGTAGAGAACAATACGGATCGCAGACCTTCGATCAGCACCTCATGGAGTTGGTCAGAGAGGGATTGGTGGACTTCGAGCTGGCGAAAGCTGCGGCCAACAGCCCGAGCGACTTCGACCTCAAGTGGAACCTTCTCGGCGGATCGGAGGCCGGCGCTGAAACCGGTACCGAGATAGGTGGCTTCACGGCGTGAGCGTCGACCTCTCGGGTGTTCTGGTCCCCTGTACCACTCCCTTCGACCCGGTAACGGGTGAGGTGGATCTCGTGGGCTTCCGCGCGAACGTGCGGAGCTTTCTGACCCATCCGGTCCGAGGGATCGTGGTCGGAGGATCCACGGGAGAGGCCGTATTGTTGGACGAAGACGAGCGGATGGTTCTGCTCGAAGGCGCCCGCGATCTGGTGCCGGATGATTGTTTGGTGGTTGCGGGGACGGGAGCGGAGTCTACCAGGACGACGATCCATCGCTGTAAGAAGTCCGCGGAAACCGGTGCGGATGCTGTGCTGGTCCAGCCGCCCGCGTTTTACCGGGGAGCCATGACGCACGCCGCTCTCTTGGAGCATTATCGGGCAGTCGCGGCCGCGTCTCCGATTCCGGTCATCCTCTATCAGGTGCCGCTGCGTATGAGCACCTTGGAGTTCTCCACCAATCTCGTGGCGGATCTCGCCAAGATCGCCAATGTCGTGGGGATCAAGGACTCGAGGGGTAGCCTCGAATCGGTAGCGGAATGGGTGGACCGCACGCCGGATACGTTCCAGGTCTTGGTCGGCAGTGGCGCCATCCTCTACGGCGGCCTCGAGGTGGGAGCCGTGGGGGGGGTTCTCGCCGTCGCGAATCTGGTGCCTGGGCCGGCCGCCGCGATCCACGCGGCCCACAGAGCCGGTGATTCGGCGGAGGCAGGGAGAATGCAGGAACTCGTGGCTCCGGTGCACGTCGAGATCGTGGCTGCGATGGGGGTTCCGGGCGTGAAGGCGGGGCTGGACGTCCTCGGCCTTCGGGGGGGAGATCCGCGGCTTCCTCTACGGCCGCTGCCCGATCGTGAGCGAGATAAAGTGGCCGACGTACTGAGGGTGGCCCAAAAAGGGCCGGTGGTCGTTGACGGTGTCTCGCCCGCTATCTAGCTTTTACTAAAGGAAGCACCGCCCAAAGCCCATTCCCCTCGGAATGGGCTTTTTTCTTTGGTATCCGAAGGCCTTTCTGGCCTTCCAATGCGGAACAACGCCGTGTCCCGAGATAGAAATTCCAACAACTGTATGGTGGTCGTGGGTTGCCAGTGGGGCGACGAAGGGAAGGGTAAGATTGTCGATGTCCTCGCTGAGGACGTCGATGTGGTCGCCCGTTACCAGGGCGGGGCCAACGCCGGTCACACCGTGCATGTCGGAGACGATGAATTCATTCTGCACCAGATACCGTCGGGGATCATCCACCCGGAAAAACGGTGTCTCCTGGGTAATGGTGTGGTGCTCGACGCGATCGGGTTCGGGGAGGAGTATGAAGGCCTGGAGGCTCGCGGTATCGCCGTCGAGGGGAGGATCGGGGTCAGCCAGAAGGCCCATCTGGTGATGCCTTATCACCGGCTGCTCGATCAGGTTTCGGAGGATCGCGTGGAGCAGAAAATCGGAACGACGGGTCGGGGCATCGGACCGGCCTACGAGTGCAAAGCGGGCCGGAGGGGTATCCGGGTGTCCGATCTCGCCCACCCGGACCGGGTGGCCTCGCTCGTCGAAGAGGGAGTTGCGCACGCGCGTCGGCGTGCCGAGGCGCTGGGGGGAGAGCTCCCCGGAGATGTTTCTGCGATGGTCGATGAGGCGTTGGCGGCCGGGGAGCGCCTGCGGGAGCTCGCCACGGATACGGGTCTCGAGATCGTCGAGTCCATTCGAGACGGAAAGCGTGTGTTGCTCGAGGGAGCCCAGGGCACGGCGCTCGATCTGGATCACGGCACGTACCCTTTCGTCACGTCCTCGAGTACGACCGCCGGCGGCGCCGCTACGGGTTCGGGGATCGGCCCCACCATGATCGATTCGGTGATCGGTGTGGTGAAGGCCTATACGACGCGCGTGGGGAACGGGCCGCTTCCCACGGCGTTCGAGCCGGACATGGACGAGAAGCTCCGGGAGTTGGGGGGGGAGTTCGGGGCGACCACCGGGCGGCCTCGCCGATGCGGGTGGTTCGACGCCGTACTCGCCCGATACGCGGCCCGGGTGAACGGGTTGACCGGATTGGCTGTGACCAAGTTGGACGTCCTCGACACGCTCCCCGAGATCTCGATCGCCACCGCATATCGAACCCCCGAGGGAGAGGCCCACGAATTCCCGGCCGACACGTGGCAGCTCGGCGAGGCGGAACCGATCTACGAGACGCTCCCCGGCTGGGAGACCTCGACCGCTGAGGTCCGGAAGCTGGCGGATCTACCTGCTGCTGCCCGCCGTTACCTCGATCGCATCGAGGAGCTTACCCAGACGCCCGTCCAGATGGTGTCCGTGGGGACCCGCAGGAGGCAGATTATCCGGGTCTGAGGCGGTCCTGCTCGATCCGGTCGACTCCTCAGGCGATGGGTTCGGCACTCGATCTGTACAGCACTCCGTCTGTTAGCGCAGGCCCGTCAGATCCTCGCTCAACTCTTTCAGCATGGCCCGTGCCTCCAGGTCGTACGCTTGAGCGTTGGGGGCCCGCCCGGCGCGAAGGCCGTTGAAGAACTGCCCGCCTTCGATTTCGGTCGAGGTGACCAGTTGCATAACGGCGGTCGCCCCCTCGTCGATGGTCGCAACGGGCGTGACGCCCAACCTCCGCACCATTCCGGTAGGCATATAGGCGGCCGGGTGAACAGCGTTGACCATCACACCCGTTCCCTCGAGCTCCTCCGCGAGATCGAACGTCATCATGACCTGAGAATGTTTGCTTTGGCCGTAGGCCCGCCTGCCGCTAAAGTTGTTCTCGATCATGACGTCGTCGAAGTCGATCGCGTTGGCGGCGAGTGAAGACACGTTGACGATCCGCGAGGGTGCGCTGTCCAAGAGTCGCGGCATCAGTATTCTCGTAAGCAGGAACGGGGCCAGATAGTTGACCTGGAAACGGAACTCATGGCCGTCCTCGGAGAGGAGGCGCTCATCGGGGGCCGAGCCGAATCCCGCGTTGTTGACGAGCACGTCGAGCCTCGCGTAGTCTCGAAGGATCGCTTCCCCGAACTCACGGACCTGCGCGAAGGACGCAAAGTCGGCGGCGTAGAACCAGGCGCTGCCCGTGCCCCCACGCTCGATTTCCTCGACCAGGGCCATCCCCCGCTCACGATTGCGGCCGTGGACAATGACGTGCGCACCACTCGCAGCGATTCGGCGAGCAACCTCCTGACCGAGGCCGCTTGTCGAGCCTGTGACGAGAACGACCTGCTGGCCCGGCGTGGGTCGGGACTGTGCCCAGGCAGACGGTGCTAGCATCAAGACGCAGGCCAGGACGGCTAGAGCCATTTTCAATCGAGCGACACTGCGACGTGTCGTGGCTCTTCCGTTGGGGACGTGTCTACTGCGATGCATAACCGGGACTCCGTTGGATGGGTGCTCCGTCCCCGAATGCCGGGACGAGGGTAGGGCGAAACGTAGGCGTAAGTCATGCATAATAGGGTGAGGTTGCCGAGGATGCACGCCGGCGACGGAAAGCGGGTACCGTGGCTAGCGCGATCTACCGTTGACCCGCCTATACTCTTATCTTCTTAAGCTTTGTCGCATCCATTCACTCGGGCGTCTGTGGTGAGGGAATGGGTGGTTTGCCAACGGGGAGGACTGCTCGCCGATGTTCGACGAACTCGGCAACAAGCTGGACAGGGTTCTGGGGAAGTTCCGGCAGCGCGGCGTCATCACGGAGCCGATGATCCGGGACGGACTCCGTGAGGTCCGGCGGGTTCTTCTCGAGGCGGACGTCAACTATAAGGTGACGCGGCAGTTTCTCGAGCGTGTGCAGGAGCGGGCTCTCGGGGAGCAGGTCATCAAGTCCGTTTCGCCCGGGCAGCAGATCGTCAAGATCGTCCATGACGAGTTGGCGGCTCTGTTGGGCGACGGACCGGCTACGCTCGAGTGGTCGTCGTCGGGGCCGACGGTGATTTTGCTTGTGGGCTTACAGGGTTCGGGCAAGACGACCACGGCGGCAAAGTTGGCGAAGCGGTTGGCGGGTGAAGGCAGGGCGCCCTTACTGGTCGCCTGTGATCAGTACCGGCCGGCGGCCGTCGATCAGTTGGTCACGCTCGCCGAGCAGGTCGGTGTGCCAGTTCACCGGGGCGGGTCGGGTGAAGACCCGGTCGCCGTGGCGAATGCCGCCGTGGAAGTCGCACGGCGTGACGGCAGAACCGTGTTGATTGTGGATACGGCAGGTCGGCTCCAGATCGACGAGCCGATGATGGATGAGCTTGGCCGGCTCAAGGCGGATCTAAAGCCGCAGGAGATCCTGCTGGTGGCCGACGCCATGACCGGCCAGGAGGCGGTGAAGATCGCCGAGGGCTTCGACGATGCGTTGGGCCTGACCGGTGTGATCCTCACCAAGATGGACGGGGACGCCCGAGGCGGAGCGGCGCTCTCGATACGCGGAGTGGTTGGGAAGCCGATCAAGTTCGTGGGTGTTGGCGAGACGGTAGACGATCTGGAGTTGACCGATCCGGATCGTATGGCAGGGCGCATCCTCAAGATGGGCGATGTGGTCGGTTTGGTGGAAAGGGCGGAGCGGGTCATGGACGCTGGAGCG
This sequence comes from Gemmatimonadota bacterium, assembly GCA_022563405.1. GTDB lineage: Bacteria > Gemmatimonadota > Gemmatimonadetes > Longimicrobiales > Gaopeijiaceae > UBA822. Next base: position 51,419 of record JADFNK010000007.1, read on the forward strand.
CAGGAAAAGCTTCAGCAGCAGATGCTCAGGGGACGTTTTTCGCTGGAAGATTTCTTGACCGCGATGCGGCAGGTCCAGAAGATGGGCCCGATGGAGCAGTTGTTGAAGATGATTCCGGGTGCGGCCGGGGCGATACCGGCCGGGGGAATCGATCCAAAAAGGATGAAACACGTGGAGGCGATCATCCTTTCGATGACGAAGGCTGAGCGAAATAAGCCGGAGATCTTGGACGGATCGCGGAGGGCGCGAATCGCCAAGGGGAGTGGGCGGCCGGTGTCGGAAGTGAATCGCCTGCTCAAGCAGTTCAAAGAGACGCAGAAGTTCATGAAACAGATGAGGGGTATGTTGCCCGTCTGATCACATGTGAAAACGCCGGACAGACCGGCGACAAAGGACGAACCGGAATGCGCACATGTCCGTAAGAATTCGACTTCGCCGTATGGGCCGTAAAAAGCAGGCTCATTATCGTATCGTAATAGCCGACTCCGCGGCGCCACGAGATGGTCGCTTCGTAGAGACTATCGGGTACTACAAGCCCCTCACGAGCCCGGCCCGCCTGGTCGTGGATTTAGAGAGGGCCGATGCGTGGATCGCAAAGGGTGCCGTTCAGTCCGAGACCATCCGCTCATTACTGAACAAGGCTCGCAAGGGTGGGGACGCCGCGGTAGCCATCGGCGAGATCGATCCCGAGGAGGCCAAGGTGGCAAAGGCGGCCGCCACCGCGGAGCGCCACAAGGCCGAGGCGAAAGCCCGTGAGGCGGCGGCTGAAGCAGCGGCTGCCCAGGAGGCTGCCGCCGCCGCTGCGGCCGAGGTAGAGGCTGAAGAAAAGGCCGAGCCCGAGGCCGAGGCTGCCGAAGAGGAGCCCGCCGCTGAAGAAGAGGCCGAGCCCGAAGCGGAGGCTGCCGAGGAGGAGCCCGCCGCTGAAGAGGAGGCCGAGCCCGAAGCGGAGGCTGCCGAAGAGGAGCCCGCCGCTGAAGAAGAGGCCGAGCCCGAAGCCGAGGCTGCCGAAGAGGAGCCCGCCGCTGAAGAAGAGGCCGAGCCCGAAGCGGAGGCTGCCGAAGAGGAGCCCGCCGCTGAAGAAGAGGCCGAGCCCGAAGCGGAGGCTGCCGAAGAGGAGCCCGCCGCTGAGGAAGAGGCCGAGCCTGAGGCCGAGGCTGCCGAAGAGGAGCCCGCCGCTGAAGAAAAGGCCGAGCCCGAAGCCGAGGCTGCCGAAGACGAGCCCGCCGCTGAAGAAAAGGCCGAGCCCGAGGCCGAAGCCGCCGAAGAGGAGCCCGCCGCCGAAGAAGAGGCCGAGCCCGAAGCCGAGGCTGCCGAAGAGGAGCCCGCGGCTGAAGAGGAAGCTGAACCTGAGGAAGAAGAGAAACCCGCGGCCAAGAAGAAACCCGCGGCCAAGAAGAAACCCGCGGCCAAGAAGAAACCTGCGGCCAAGAAGAAGAAAGACGAGTCGAAGTAACCCTTCGCACGCACCGTTATGGGCAAGATCGAAGCACCGCAGCACTTGGTCGTGGGGCACCTCAACAAGGCCCACGGTACCAAGGGCGAGATCTTCATCTGGCCACTGACCGACCACCCCGAGAGCACGTTCGTTCCCGGGGTGGTTCTGTACCTGGGTGATGAGAACGGTGAACTGCCGGCTGATCCGGCGACATTACAGATCGATGCGAGTCGAGCGTATCGCCGTGGCTTTCTGGTTCGTTTCCAGGGGGTTCAAGACCGACGTGGCGTAGAGGGCCTACTGGGCCGGTACGTCATGCGTAGCATGGATCAGATCGAAGAGTTGGAGGAAGGTGAGACCTTCTACCACGACCTGCTCGGCATGGAGGTGGTTACCGTCGAGGGTCAGCGGGTGGGCGAGGTCATCGAGATCTACGAGTTGAAGCCGGCGGACCTCCTGGAGATCCGGGGTCCGGACCGAAACTTCATGATCCCGTATATCGCGCAGATGATCCGATCGGTCGATGTGGCGGAAAACCGAATCGTGCTCGACCCGCCTCCGGGCCTTTTGGATGTGTAGCGTGAGCGGCCACGACATGTTGACGATCAACATCGTCACGATTTTCCCCGAGTTCTTCGAGACGCCCCTGGCAACCAGTATTCCCGGGCGTGCGGCCGAGGCGGGGCTCGTGTCTTATCGGGTGGTGGACCTCCGCGCGTTCACGACCGATCGGCACCGGACCGTGGACGACACCCCGTTCGGAGGGGGAGCGGGGATGGTCCTCAAGCCCGAGCCCTTCTTCGAAGCGGTCGACAGCTTGGCCCCCCAAGGCCCCGTGGTGCTCCTTTCCGCGCGCGGAAAGACATTCAGTCATGAGGACGCCGTCCGGTACGCGGTGCAACCGGACCTCACGCTTCTGTGTGGCCATTACAAGGATGTCGACCAACGCGTTGCGGACCACCTCGCCACGGAAGAGATCTCACTCGGCCGCTTCATACTGTCCGGGGGGGAGATAGGGGCGCTCGCGGTCGCCGACTCGGTGGTCCGACTCCTTCCCGGTGCCATTGGCGACCATGATTCTGCGGCGACGGACTCCTTCTACGACGGTGCGTCGCTCAGCGCTCCGTCCTATACACGACCAGCGGATTACCGCGGATACACCGTTCCTGAGGTCCTTCGCGGCGGTGACCACCGGCAGATCGAAGAGTGGCGCGAGGCCGAAGCGATACGTCGGACGGCGGAGCGCGAGGGCGAGTAACCCGTTCCAATCACTTTTCTAGGACGACCTCTTCACCGTTCGACGGGCGTCGATTATCTTAGAGGCTACCGACCAGCGGGCTTGCCCGAAACCACGAGGACGTGACATGTCTGATCTTATCCAAGAGCTCGAGAAGGCGGAGTTTAGGGAAGACTCCCTCGACTTTGCTCCCGGTGATACGGTCCGGGTGCTCTATAACGTCCGGGAAGGCTCCAAGGAGCGCATCCAGGTCTTCGAGGGTGTCTGCATCGGCCGCAGGGGCAGCGGAATGGGTGCGACCTTTACGGTGCGGAAGATCTCCAGTGGGATCGGTGTCGAGCGGGTGTTTCCGCTTCATGCGCCCACCGTCACCGGAGTGGAGGTCATCCGTCGCGGGCGTGTACGCCGCGCCAAGCTGTACTACATGAGAGGACTACGGGGTAAGGCGGCACGTATCAAGGAGAGGCGGATCCGGTAGGAGAAAGCGACCTCGCAAGAGAAGCGACACTATTACGATGAGCGCACCGGCCACCTCGCCGGACGACGCGGGAACGGAACGACTAATTGAACGGCTCCATGACCCCCTCGAGTACGAGAGGCGGTTCTGGAGCCGCGGTCTTTTGGGAGTGGCCGGCGTCGATGAAGTCGGGCGCGGCCCCCTGGCCGGTCCGGTGGTGGCGGCGGCCGTCATCCTACCGGAGGGCGTAGCGATCGAGGGCGCTACGGACTCCAAGGTGCTCGGTCCCGAGGAGCGGGAAGAACTCTCAGCGCTGATCCTGGCGCGCGCACGCTGCGTTGCGCTCGGGGCGGCGTCCGTTCGCGAAATAGACCGTGCCAACATCCTGGTAGCGACCGCATGGGCCATGAACCGTGCGCTCGGCAGGTTGCAGCACGAGCCCGATCACGTGGTGGTGGACGGGCTACCCATGAAGTCCCTGCGCTGGAAACATGAAGCCGTGGTCGGCGGGGACGCATCAGTACATTCGGTGGCGTGCGCCTCGATCGTGGCGAAGGTGTGCCGGGATCGGCTCATGGCCAAGCTGGCGCCTCGTTATCCCGGGTACGGATGGGACCACAACATGGGCTACGGGACCACGGAGCACCGCGAGGCGTTGGAGCGCCTGGGATCCACGCCGCACCACCGCCAGACGTTCCTGGGACTACAGTTCGGGTTGGATCTGTGAAGGCGTGAGGGTCTTCCATAGATCTGACATCGAGCCCGTGGAGCTAGAAGGGCGGAGGGGCTAGTTTTACCGCCAGAGCCGGTAGCTCAGCTGGTAGAGCAACGGACTTTTAATCCGTAGGTCGTGGGTTCGAGACCCACCCGGCTCACTAGGCCGGAAGCCGCTAGGTAGGCGGGCTTCCGGCTTTTTGGTGTCGGTGGGGTAGGGGCGAAAATGGGCCTATGGTACCCCAAGTGGTACCCCAAAAACTCGGGTTGCCTGGCGGGAACTCAGCGGAGGTGAGGGGAACTCTGAGTATCTGCCGGCAGGAAAAGGGGCGACCAGTCTCGGCACAAGACGCCCTGGGGACGCCCTGCCAGGTCTGAGGTCGCGGGCGGGGCACACGCGGGCCTTCCCACGGGGACGACGCTGAACCGACACCTCCGTCGCGAAACCCCTCAGGGTGGGAGGGGAAGGCGACATGAGGCTACGCAAACAACGAGTTATGCGCCATTCTCGCTTGGATTAGATTCTTCCTCTGATCGGGTGGCATGTCTTTAGGCACGATGCCGTTGGCGCGGCGCGACTGCCGCCGTTGTCCCTGGGTTAGAGGTAGAACAATGTCCAAGCGTGGATACGTTGTTACCCTGGTGCTGCTCGGCATCGGCGCTATGAGCGTGTTTCTGGGTAATCTCCTCACCATCGTCGCTAGGGAATGGTCATTCTGGTTGATGATCTGCGGCGGATTGACGTTCGTGGTAACGAGTGGGGCACTAATCGTCCTCTCGATGGTGAGACCTACCTGGAAAAAGATTGGCTTGGCCGGCTGCGTCCTGGGGCTGGGATTATTGGCGATGCTCTTTTCCGTGGGCGTATCAGGCCTTGCTGGTGCGCGGCTCAACCTGCGAATAAACAGAAATGCAATGGAGGAAGTCGTACGGCGCTCGTGGGCCGGTATGGAACGGGCTGATAGCGCGGTTCGGCTGGACAGCGGGGCGCCTCTCGACACGAGGCTAGAGGTGACTGATGGGTACGTCGCCTTCGTTCAGGGCGGAATGCTCGATCACCTATACGGAACGATATACTTCCGGGATCAGCCTCTCCCATATGGATCGCCGTTTCTTGGCCGGTCCATCGGCCAGGTGGAGAGGATCGAAGGACCGTGGTACTACTTCGTCACCCATTGAGGTGGCTGCGGGCAACGCAAGAACGGCGCATAACCTCCATTGGGAGGCTCGGCGCGCAGCGCCGAGCAGCCGCCGAAAAGGGGCGTATGGGACCCCAAGCGGGGCCCCAAAAACTCGGGTTGCCTGGCGGGAACTCGGCGGATGTGAGTCGTTAGGACGCCGGTTTTCGAGACCGAACGGAGGTGTCCCGCTAGGTACGTCTAAGGCCGTTTACGTCCCGCTAACGAGAATTTTCCGCGGCCCCCTCTCCGGCTAGGAACCGCTAAGACCTTGTAAGGCCTTCTACCCGGGTAACGAATCGGGTAACCCTAGCTCCACCAAGGGCGAGGTGCCACCAAAGGTCGTTCAAGAGATGCTCGAGGCACAGCGTTCCGATTCCTCATCTTGTCATTAATCCTGTGTGTGGCTAGTGTCTGACCCCCCAGATTCGGCGGGGCAGTGGTAGAAAATAAGGGGAGGGTAAGTGGACCATCCGAAGGAGCCCGATGTGATGGTCCACTCACCGACGCGATCGCCGCGCCCCCTCCGCAACACTCTCCTCCGTTCCGTGGACGTGCAATCGGAACGAATTATGGTGCGCTTGTTCGAAGACGCGGATATCCGCGTCGACGGTGCCCGTCCTCAGGACATGCACGTGCACGACAAGAGGGTTTACACCCGGATACTCAGCAACGGTTCGGTCGGCCTCGGCGAATCGTATATGGACGGGCAGTGGGACTGCGACGCCCTAGACGATCTGACCGTAAAACTGGTCCGTGCCGAGATCGACAAGAAAGTCCGCGCCAACTGGAGCAACGTCTTTCACGTGTTGCGGGCCAAGATGCTGAACCTGCAGACCACAGACCGCGCGTTTGAGATCGCCGAGCAGCATTACGACCTGGGAAACGACCTCTTCCAGGCCATGCTCGACCCTCGAATGGTCTATTCGTGCGCGTTTTGGCGTGAAGCGAACGACCTCGAGGAAGCGCAGACCGCTAAGCTCGACCTGGTGTGTCGAAAAGTCGGTCTTCGGCCGGGAATGAAGGTACTCGACATCGGTTGTGGCTGGGGCGGCTTCGCCAAGTATGCGGCCGAGCGGTACGGTGTTGAGGTTACCGGCTTCACGGTTTCCCGGGACCAAGTCCAGCTCGGGAGGGAAGCGTGCAAGGGGCTTCCCATAGACATTCGTCTTGACGACTACCGCAAGGCCACCGGTTCCTACGATGCCGTGGTCTCCATTGGGATGTTCGAACACGTCGGCTACAAGAATCACCGCACCTTCATGGAGGTGGTTCATCGTTGCCTAAAAGATGACGGAATCGCCTTCGTCCAAACGTGCGGTGGAAACCGCAGCACCAAGGCCGTCAACCCGTGGATCGGAAAATACATATTTCCCAACGCGCTGGTTCCGTCCTTGGCGCAGGTGGCGAGGGCAACAGAGGAGCTGTTCAGTGTCGAGGACGTACACAACCTCGGCCCGGACTACGACAGGACGCTTCTGGCGTGGTACGAGAACTTCGAACGAGCCTGGCCCACGCTTGAGGCGAGCTATGGAGAACGCTTCCGCAGGATGTGGCGTTTCTATCTGCTCACGGCTGCAGGGGCAGCGCGCGCGCGGTATCAGCAGTTGTACCAGATTGTCCTCACCAAGATTGGACAGCCACAGCCTGACTGCCGGCTCGGATAGCGGACCGCGAACGCCCATCACGCGACGCGCATCGTCAGCTCGGCCACACCACAATCAAGATGACGATGCGCTACGCGGCGTTCCATCCCGAATATTCTGACGTGGAGAAAGACTTCGAGAGGGTGGGCGAAACCCTCGGATTAGGGGCACCGGGTAACAGATCGGGTAACACCCCAAAAAAGGCGGTCACCGAGCGGTAGACGCTCGATGTGCCGTAAGTCGTTGTCGCATATACAGCGGAGCCGGTGGGATTCACCTGCGGTCGTCTTAGGCGATCCTCGGTGGTCTCGGCGGTGAGCAGCTAGCCCGCCTACGCGGGCTCCACTTTTGCACCTCGGCTCGAACCCATCTGAGCCTGCGACCACTGTTGACAGCGGAGCCGGTGGGATTCGAACCCACACACCCTCACGGGCGCCGGTTTTCGAGACCGATCGGGGGTGTCCCGCTAAGTACCTCTAAGGCCGTTTACGGCCCGTTTACAACAATTCTTCCCCGCCGCCTCTCCGGCTAGGTCCCGCTAAGACCGTGTAAGATCCGGTACGCGGGTAACGAATCGGGTAACCGCAACCACGCCGTAGTGCCGCCGAAGGTCGTACAGGAGATGCTCGGGCACGCGTCGATCACGCTCACGATGGACACGTATTCGCACGTCCTGCCGGGCATGCAGGAAGAGTCGGCGGCGCGGCTGGATGCGTTGTTGGCGGAAAGGTGACCGGTGCGAGCCCCCAGCTCCAGGGGCTACCGCTGGCTGCCGGTCTTGCGGCGCCGCTAGAAGGCGGCCACCTCGACCTGAGCCCAAAGGAATGATGGAACAGTCGGCTCGCCTTGACGCGCCCTTTCGCCTCGATGAGTGCGAGACTCGAGAGCCACTTGGGGGGCAACGCTTTGCGTTCAGTGTTTGAAACGGGGGCTCGTCGCTTATCGGTACCGGGTCTTCAACGCAAACGGCTCCACAACGCGGCCCACTAGTTCGTGAGGACCAGCCGCATCCCGAGGATGCTCGTACCGGCTGTCCGATACGGCCGGGCGCGTGCAGGCGTGTCAATATTGTTGGTGTCGGTGAGCAAGGGGGAAAAGGGCGCTCTGGGACGGGCTAAGAGCGAATCCTTGCGCCCCGAACCGGATAACCCGGCAGTCGACGCCCACCGCACATCTTCATCGCCTATGGACGGGGGCGTGCGGATCGTGCAGACTCGGAGGCACCCTTCCTCTCCGACAACTTGAAGGAGACGAGACATGCATTGGCGATTGATCCCGATATTCGGGCTCGCCCTGGCCGTGGCGGCCTGCGGCGGTGACGATGAGCCGATCCAGGAGCAGCAGCCCCAGGAACAGGTCCAGCCACCGCCGCCTGTCGCTCAGGCGACGCCGGCGCCCGAGCCCGAACCTGAGCCCGAACCCATCAGCGGTCCCCTCTACACCGTCCAGATGGGAGCTTTCCTGAATCCCGACTCTGCAGTCGTGCAGAGGGACCGGCTGGCCAACCTGGGTCTTCCAGCCTGGACCGCGGACCAGGAAGTGGAGGGCCGGCAGTTCCGTCGGGTGCGCATCGGAGCGGCATCGACCGGGTCGGAGGCTAGGCGTCTCGGCGAGATCCTGACAGAGAGATACGGGTGGTCGATCTGGGTCGCCTTGGTGACCTCGACAGGGTCCGTTCCCGATGGAGCCGTCGAGGCCACGCGAGACCTGATCGGCGGTTAGAACCCGGGTGGCCCTAGGTCGTAGACTCAGCGGCTGACCACAGCTCCGCAGACTCCCGGGTGCACCCGGCTCATTGGGCCGGGAGCCCCTAGCTAGGCGGGCTTCCGGCTTTTTGGTGTCGGTGAGGCAGGGTCGAAAATGGGGCTTTGGTACCCCAAGCGGGGCCCCAAAAACTCGGGTTGCCTGGCGGGAACTCAGGGGAGGGGAGGGGAACTCGTGTGCGAAGTTGATGCTGCGAGGCCCACCTGACGTGCTTCAGGACGCCATGGTTCTCGCGGTTATCACCCTCAATACGCGGATCCCGAGCAAAGAGAGCCACATCAGTCATCGGCCATGGCTGGTGGCCATGGCGAGCCAGATTCGATCGCCGGGTGTCGAGGTTCATCCGTTGGTTTACCGCTTTCTAGCCGCCACTCGTCCACTTCCCCCAGAAGCTGCTCGGCAGATCGTCTTCGGCCGTCGTCTGACTCGACGTAGGGCGGATTCAATCGGTGACTGCAACAGTCCTGGCGAAGACTTCACATGGTTTCATCCATCCGAGGGTTTGTCGAGGGCGACCATTGAGTTGTCGAGCGACGGCGTTGAGGTCATCCTGTGAGTGGGCGGAAAGATCAGTACCCTTGGGGAAGTATTGGCGGAGCAGGCCGTTGGTGTTTTCGCTGGTCCCGCGTTGCCAAGGGCTGTGGGGATCGCAGAAGTAGACGGATATGCCGCTTTCGATGCTGAAGCGAACGTGCTCGGCCATTTCCTTGCCCTGGTCCCAGGTGAGCGTGCGTTTGAGCTGGTCCGGTAACGTGATCATCTGCTCGACTAGCGCGCGCCGTACGTCTGAGGCTGTCCGCCCGTCGGGAAGGTGCAAGAGGAGCACGTAGCGGCTGCGTCGCTCGACTAGGACTCCGATGGCGGAGTGAGCCAGCTTGCCAAGGATCAGGTCCCCTTCCCAGTGGCCCGGTATGGCTCGGTCTGCGGCCTCGGCGGGACGGTCCGAGATGGAGACCATGCCCTTCAGTCGCCCCACTCCGAGTCTGTGACTTGGTGATCGTCGTCGCGTACGACCGGTGCGCAGGTACGCCGTGAGTTCCTTTCGCAGTGCGCCTCGTGTCTGCACGTACAGCGACTGATAAATCGTCTCGTGAGACACGCGCATCTCGGAATCCGAAGGATGATCGAGCCGAAGCCGATGGGCAATCTGCTGTGGGGACCAGCGCTCGGCGAGCAAACCCTCCACCTTCCTTCGCAACCGAGGGCATCGAGCGAGCTTCGCCACCTTTGGGCGGTGAGCCTTCTCAGCCGCCCGTCGCTCCGCCCTCCAAGCCCGGTAACGTTTTCTCGAACTGTTGGCAGCTACTTCACGCGAGATCGTTGAAGGCGCTCTGCCCAGACGCCTGGCGATTGCCCTACACGAATCTCCTGCCCTCAAGCCTCGAGAGATCTCCTCTCGCTCGGCGGTCGTAAGGTGTAGTGGTGAACGATTTCGACCTCGAGGTGCCAGTCCACCGGTACGGATCAACAACCGTTGGATCGACTTGGTCGAACACCCGACCGCCACAGCAACTTCCGCGTGTGTTTGCCCGCTCTTGATCCGATCCCCGACCTCGAGCCGATCCCCTTCGCTCAGCCTCCCATGCTCTTCCCGTCGGCGCATCGCATACCTCCTGACAATCCAATAACCAATGCCAAGATGTTGCAGTCACCGGTTGAGACCGCCCATGGTTTGGTGGACACCAGGGGTCTAGAATTCTAGACTTACGCAGCCTCGTCGATGACTCACCCAAGGGGCGGAGAGAGAGGCTCGGCACATGTGCCCTACAGCCCTTCCTCCACCAATCGTGCCCACC
>JADFNK010000058.1 GCA_022563405.1 Gemmatimonadota bacterium
CACAGTCGATAGGGCTGTCATCTTGGGTACGCTACAAGCCGCGGACCGGTGGGTCCGAGGCAGAATTTGAGCGGATACCCGTAGGACTCACAATAAAAAGGGAGACCCCCTCGACCGGCCACGAGCGGAGCGGAAAGCGAGCGAAGCGACCGCAGTTTTCTTAGAGCGGTAGAACCAGACACCGACGAAAGGAGGTGCCGCGATGAGCGCTATTCTGCTTTTGATGTTGGATTTCATTGGAGACCTGTTTTTAGAAGGCGTTTCCAGTTGGTAACCGGCCGGTCGGGGGGGACTTTCGCGCATGCAGAGCACCTCCATACGGATCTATGTTGGGGTCGTCACGGCACTTGCCATGGTCGCCCTTGCTTTTGTGGATTGGGCGAGCCTGGAGTCCCTTGATCCGCAGGTTTGGACGGGCCTGTTATCCCTCATCATACTGGGTCTCGTCTCAGAATCCGTTTCGCTTCCGGTCAAGGTCGCGGGAAACGAAGGCAGTTCGTCGATCAGCTTCTTGCCTTTGCTCGCGTGTGTCCTGCTCTTCGGGCCCGTTCCCGCCCTAATCTTCCAGGGTGCCATTGGCGCGTTTGGTGAGCTCATCATTCGCCGAAACGAGCCGATCAAGGCCACGTTCAACATCAGTCAGTACCTGCTTTCGACGGCTGTGGCCGGCCTGGTCTTTACAGCGCTTGGCGGTGATGCACAGCAATTAACCGGCGCCCCTTTGGAGATACAGGGTTGGGAACTGATCGCGTTCGGATTGGTGTTCCTCACCATCAATCAGGGCACTGTGGCCATTGCCATTGCTGTCAGTGAGCGATTGCCTTTCTCGAAGGTCTGGGCACTTGTCGTAGGGCGCTCAGGTACGAACGTGTTTTACGATCTTCTCATCAGTCCGGTTGCGATCGTAATGGCAATTCTCTATGAGGGATACGGTTTTGTTGGCTTCCTTATCATCCTCCTCCCCCTCCTGCTGATTCGAATGGCCTACCACAGGGCCTCCCAGCTTCAAGAGGTAAGCGCCAACCTCTTGAAGGCTCTCGTCAAAGCTATCGATGTGCGGGACCCTTATACGTCCGGCCACTCGCAACGCGTTTCCATGTTGTCCCGTCGAATTGCCGAAGCCATGGGAATCTCGGGCGCGCAGGTCAAGAATGTCGAGACGGCTGCGTTGCTTCACGACATTGGAAAGATCGACGAGATCTATATGGATATCCTCCGCAAGGAGGGGCCACTCAGCGTGCTCGAGCGGAGGATGATCCAATCTCATGTAACCATGGGCGTGGAGTTACTCGAGTCACTTTCGTCCTTCCCGGAAGACGTGCTCGGTGCGGTTCGACACCATCATGAGCGCGTAGACGGCGCGGGGTATCCCCATCAGCTAGTCGGGAACGAGATCCCTTTGGGTGCTCGAATCATCAAGGTGGCGGATGCGGTGGACGCGATGCTCTCCGACCGACCCTATCGACGGGCGCTTCCGTTGGCGGTGGTTCGGGAGGAGCTGCTCGACTTCTGCGGTACGCAGTTCGATCCCGGTGTGGTCCACGCGACACTGTCGAAGTCGATTCTCTCCGATCACGCCGACGAGATCATAGAATCTGGATTGAATGTGCCAGAGACGATCCATGGAAGCCCCTCCAAGGGGGCTTACCGACTCAAAACCGAAACACGCCAGCGGCGGGCCTTGCAGCCCTAAGCGGATCGTCGCGCGTCTACACGAGGGCTTGAATTCTCTTGTGCTGATGGGTCAGCCCCAGATGCAAGGCCCTCATGGAAACCTCCCCCGCCAGCCGCGTTGCCGACGCCTGGTCGGTCGATTGTAAGAGCCGGATTTCTTCCATACGAAGTTTGATCCAACACAAGGGGAACCTGGCTTCGACTTGTTCGGCGGTCGCCCGCAGCACTCCCAACGCACCCTGCACGTCACCATGGCACCGACGCACGCGGGCGCGGAACGTGACCGGTAGTGTTGGATCGAAGGACCAGAAGCTTGGGAATCGCAGGAGGTCGTTCCTCTTGACCGCTTGGCGCAAGTGGCCCGCGTGAAGTTCGCATATTCCCAACCCGCCTTCAGCGATGAGGGAAATGTTCCCGGGTAGGGACGCCGGATCCTGATTCACTACGCGCTCGAAACACTCTACGGCGTTGGAGATTTTTCCCAGTCCCAAGTTCAGCTCGCCACAATTTGAGTCGAGAATGAAGCCAGCTTCGGAGTCTCCGCTCTCGACGAGTTGTCTCGCTTCATCGAAGGCGATCTCGGCGGCATCGTAGTTTCCGGTATCCAGGTGCCATACGCCTCGGTTTTGCCGAAGGTGGAATCGAGGCAGTAAATCACCCGATAGCGCCGCCGCCGCTTCCGCGTCCGCGATGAGGTCCAACCCTCCGGTGGAGGCCAATAGGCCCTGATAATTTAGGACGAAGATCAGCCGATTTATTGCGATGGGACTCTCAGCGACAAAGTTGTGAGCCTCAGCCAGCTCGACTGCTTTCCGAGCGCTCATGAGGGCCTGCTCGGGTACGCCGTAGAGTTGGTGTAACGCCAACGTGCAATGCGCCCTGCATTGTGCCCGGGGCGTGCCGACTCGGCTCAGCGCATCGGCCTCCTCGAGTTTTGCTCGAATCGCAAGGGCGTCACCCTTTCGGTCCAATGCGTGCAGTTCGATATCCAACGCCTTCGCGTACGCCTCGGTTTCCCCCTCGGCGCTGAGCGTTGATTCCATCTCGTGTAGGTTAGCCAAGAGGTCGGTCATCAGGGCTGGATTGAGGCGCAGCAGACAATCCACTTGCTCGAGCTCGGCCTCCCAAGCCTCACTACGCCGGCCGGTGGCTCTCAAGCCTTCACAGGCGAGCTTGAGAATGGGAGCCGCAGTCGCCAAGTCGGTGCGGAGGTAGTGGAGGTGCCCCAACCTCCATAGGATTTCGCTCGCCGCTTCCCCGTCCGTTTCGTTCCGTCGAGCGATGGACAGGTGCATGATGGCTTCGGGAATCGCACCCGACTGTTCGGCGAATCCCGCGGCGAGCAGCGAGTATTCGACGGCCTCGGTGGCCTTGCCGGCTCTGTCGAAGTGCATCGCCAAAGCCCCCCAGTTCGCTTCGTCGTCCGCTCTGAGAGATCGGGCCACTCGTTCGTGCAACATCTGCCGCCGTGCCGTGCTGAGAGAATCATAGACGGCCCTGCGAACGAGAGGGTGCGCGATACGACACCCTGCTTCGTCTTCGGACACCAGCCGGGAACGCAGCAACTCCTCGTTCACCTCGATGAGGGTAGCTGGTGCCTTGTTGAGCATCTTGGCCGCGTCGGCAAGAGGTTGCCTCTGTCCCGAGACGGCGAGAACTGCGAGGAGGTTGTGAGCATCTGTGGAAAGCTCCGACAGTCTGGGCTGGAGGAGATTCTGCACAGAGGGAGGAAGCGCGGGCTCATTGGGCTCGGCGGTGAACTCCATTCTTCCTGCGTTGGCCTCGGTCGCCAGCTCGGTCAGGTAGAAAGCGTTTCCGGCGCCCAGAGCGCAGATCGACTCCAGCGTCCGGGACGGCAAAGATCCCTGTGTGAGGTGATCTACGATCGCCTGCGCAGCCGTTGGATCGAGTTCTTCCACCGCCAGGTGCTCGTACTCCCCGTTGATCGAAGTCATGAATTCCTGCACACAAGCGCGCTTCTGGACCAGCTCGGTGGTCAACACGAGGACTATCGTCAGATCACCCTTGGCCCGCCGCCTCACAAACTGAATGACCGCGAGTGAGGTCTCGTCCATCCAGTGTACATCGTCGAGAAATAGTATAAGGGGCTGATGTCTCGAGAGATGTTCGAACAGTAGAAGAAAGGCCTCCATCAAACGCCGCGACAAACTCAACGGACGTAGTGGAGGCGGCATGACTTTTTCCGGTGCCCCGTGCGCCCTTGGCATGAGGCCTCTCAACACCGTTACCCACGGCTCACCGAGCGCAGAAAGATCTTCTCCCGACAGCTGCTGGAGTACGTCGATGATCGGGTTGAGAGGAATGCAGTCCTCGAACTCGGCTCCCCGGGCCACGAGGGTCCGCACGCCGTCCAGACGAATTCTCCTCATCGCCTCGTCGATAAGCCTCGTCTTGCCAATGCCCGCTTCTCCCAGCACAACGATGAGCTGGGGTTCTGTCTTGTGTGCGGCCAACCGCGTGTGAAGAAACTTCAACTCGGGTTCTCGACCGACCATGGGGGTGCTGCCGACCGTGACACTGGCATTCCCTCTCGAATGGCCCAGCTCCTCGGCCTTCTTGCACAGCTCGGAGGTCGTAGGCTCGGGGATCCACGACCCACCGTAGGCCACTTCCCACCGGCCTGCGAAATCTGAAACCGCTCTCGGGACCTGGTCGGCGTTGTCCACCATGACCAGCTGGCGAATTGAATGCCGCAGAAAATCTTCGGCGGGCGTGCAGGCCGTGACCGCCACGGACAACAGGGCAGACAGGTCGGACCACCTCGACTCCGCTTCCGCGTTCGCACACGCTCTCAATAGGGCATCCGTGAAGCGATCCTCAATCTGTCGAGCTCGTGATTCGTGCCAGTGCTCGAAGGCGGCTGTGGGTGCCGTCTCGATACGGGAGAGAAAATCACTCAGATGGAACGTATCATGCCCGTGAAATTCCTCGTTTCCGACCGACTCCAGGACTCGCGTCAGGTCACACGACTGGTTGGTGGCGTCGGGCAGTAGAAATGCCCCGTCGTCCCGCATGATCTTGCGACCGCATTTCCTGTTGATGCCGTACAACAGTTGGCTCAAGCGATGGCGCTGGTGAGCTCCGTCGGCCTCACCCCACAGGAATTCGATCACACGAGCACGCGATATCCCCTCCTCTCCGTGTCCGAATACGAGGGCAACTACGTAGGACTGATACCTCGATAGCTTGATTGCCTCGCCCTCCACGAGCACCATCGGGCCACCGAAGAGACGGACCTCGATGTGCCGGGGATCATCGGAGTTGGTATGAGGGCTCACTTGACTCGACTCATCAGCGAGGTATCGAACTTCATCACACCGGGTCTTACGCCGGGGACCGCTCCTTCCGAGGGGGCCGGGGGGGAGGCCTGCTCGAAATTCCAGTCTCTTTCGTTTCTTCAGCGTCAGCGTTGGCTTGCGGAAGTGGGGCTAAGCGGATGTCTCTGGCTAATGTACGGTGCATATCGCTCGAGAAGCCACCGCCGGCCGTCTCCGTGTGAATCCATGCCTCGACCAGCCAATCCCATCCGAGGTAACGCCGCGCGTCGGAAGGGCGGACGCCCACGAGCCGGTACATTTGGTTCGACAAGGCGAAACCATCGGGATACCCGAATCGGCTGGCGACCTCCGCCAAAGTTATGGTCGACGTCTGGAGCCTCAGGGCGGCACGTAATACCCGACCGAAATGGAGCCAATGCGAAGGCACGGGAAGGCCGTTGGTGAGAAAACGCCGTCCGAGAGCTCGTCTGGAGAGGTAGAGGGATCGGGCCAGCGCTGTGATGCTGCGTAACTCTGAGGAGAGGTCGATGGTTTTCCGGATCAACTGGCGGACCTCGATGTCCACGTTGATACCGCGCCATTGGAGATAGTCCATGACCTCGATGGAGAGGTCCTCTGGCTCCCGCCGGAGGAGCGCGGTGAGATCCTCGACGTGTGGCTCATGATGGAAAGGCAGGATGCTGTGAGGGCGGCATGCCTCGACCACCCGTAGCAGCTCCGGCGCCGAGTCGAGATCGACCTTCGCCGGTAGGATGACGATAAGGGCCATTCCGGGTGGACGACGACGGACGACCTCGAATACCTGGCTCCAGCTTCCAAGCCTGAGCTGCCACACGAGTCCTGTGCCGGGGCTGATGGGTTGTACGAACCGACGGTCATCCCAGCGCACTGGTTCAAGCGAATGGTAAGGCGGCTTGAACAGGGAAAGGGGGAGGGCTTGGGCTAGCGGGGCTTTCATGAAGCTTCCTCCAGTAGCGTGATACCAGGACGTCGAGGTGATCACGATACCCGGCCCCTATCATCGTTCTATCATCGCCCGCGGGGCCGGGGGCCAAGCTAGGACCCCACTTGCCCATCCGCCTCCCGAGAGCTTATTTAGAACGTCCATTCTATTTCCATGCTCACTCGAGCGCCCGCCTCCAAGAGGGGCGCCCCTTCGCAGGATGCCATGGGAGAGGCCGCGGCTCGATCGCCGAAGCAGCACCGCAGTCGACAGACTCTGCAGCGAATCACACGCGCCGCACTGGAGCTGATCGGGCAAAACGGTGTGGAGGGCACGACGGTCGGGGCCATCACCAGACGGGCAGGATCGTCGGTGGGCTCGTTCTACGCTCGCTTCGACGGGAAGAGTGACCTCCTTCACTACCTGGACGAGCGCATCTGGGAGACGGTCGAGCAGCAGTGGTCCGAAGCCCTCGCTGACGGCTTGGCCGACCGCCCGATCAACGAGCTGGTGAGGGGATTGGCGAGGCTCTATGCGGATTTGGACCTTGTGCACAGGAGCGCCAGGGATGCGATCGGCCAGGCGTTACGGGGCCCCTGGGCCGGTCCCTCGGACGCGGCGCTACGGATTCGGGCACGCGTGCGGGAGGATTCACAGCGTCTGCTGCTGGCAAAGAGGGAGTCGATCGTACACTCCGACCCCGAGCTCGCGGTGGAGACGGTCTGCCGGACGCTGGAGAGCGCGGCGAGCCTCTTTGAACCGGTATCCCTCGAGGACCTTTGCGCGGCTCTGGTTTCGCACCTTGTTGGGAATCGAGACTCGTCTTCGTCGTCTGGGGCGCCCGTGGAATTCTTCGACATCTGGAGCTGAGACCGAAAACTCTTGCGGACTGAAGGCTTTCTCCCGTTATTGGAATTGGAATTCAAATTATTATGTGGAATTTCGAGAAGGGCGATACGTCGCGATACGTCGAGGTCTACCGTTCGAATCTCAGTCGAGGTGGAGTGAGCCGTGGAAGGACCGTCCAGGATCGAGACCACGCCCCCCAGGATTGAGCCCGCGGCCGGTCAGGAGCGCTCGTCCCCATCAGACGCCTTGGACCCTCCGCCCGGGGTGCGACTTCCCCGCCAGCCACGCAGCCGGATCTCGTTCGAGCGTATGATCACCGCTGCCCATGACCTCATCGCAGAGTCGGGCCTCGAGGGTGCCACCGTGCAGGGGATCCTGAAGCGATCCGGGGTGGGCTCGGGTACGTTCTACGCACGTTTCGACGGAAGGGACGCGCTACTCGCGTACCTGGCCATCCGGTTTTGGGCTAAAGCCGAGGAGGGCTGGGCGACGGTGCTCTCCCCGTCGCGATGGGCGGCAGCGGGTCCCAAGGAGATCGTGACGCAGTTCACCCGAATGGCGGTCGTCTGGACGCGCGCGCACGGCTCTCTGCTACGTGCCTTCCTGGTTCACGCCATGACACACGAAGCGTACGATCTCCTGGACCAGACGGCCGAGCTGGACAACACGGTGGCCGATCATCTGACTCGGCTCTTGTTACCTCGAGCGGAGGAGTTCATACACGACGACCCGGAGCAGGCCATCCGACTCGCCACCCTTCAGGTGTTCGCCACGCTCAGGAGCCGATTCATCTTCGCCTGGGGAGATCGCCCCGACGGAATCGAGGACCAGCAACTCGCCGGAGAGCTCGCCTCGATATTCCTGCGCTACTTGGGGAGTGCCCAACGGGCCAGAGCCGCGTCGAACTGACTACTTGGTGGCGTCCCTAGCCACGTCCCCAGCGATGTTCCTAGTGATGTTCCTAGTGCCCGGCGCCCCCCGGATGATGAGCAGCATGCATTCCGGGCATCAAAGCCTCCATCAGGATCTCGTCCCAGACGTCGTATCCGGCCGGCGTCATATGTAGCCCGTCACCGACGAAGAGCTCAGGTCTCGGCAGACCGTCCGCCCCGAGCATGGCCGTGCCGATGTCCACGAAGTCCACGCGAGCGTCCATCTGGGCGTACGCCTCGATGGCGGCGTTCGAAGCCTGCATCTCGGGCCACACGTCCCAACGAGCCAGACTGGGCTTGATCGAGAGGATGATGATGCGGGTGGACGGTTGGGCCGCAAGGACCGCCTCGACGAACTCCCGGTAGTCCTCCAAGAGCTGTTGGCTCCGTTTTCCGGCGCTGGTGTCGTTGTCGCCTTCGTAGACGACGACGGTCCTCGGGGAGTACTTGAGGACGGTCTCCTCGACGTAATGAACCAGATCCGACATTTGGGAGCCGCCGAACCCGCGGTTGATGAGCGGCATGCCGCGAAAGCGGTCCCCCGTGTCCCAGCCCACGATACTCGAGCTGCCCACGAAGACCGTGGCATCAGCGGGAAAGCTGTTCTTGGCGTCATGCCGAGCGAACGTGGCCATCGCATTTTCAAAGCGAGTGGCATCGGGATCGGCGACCTGCCCGGAGAGCAAGGCGGGTGCGCCCGCGACCAGAAATCCTGCGACCACGTAAAAGCTTGAATTCCGTGAAGGCCTCATTCGACTCTCCTCCAGTTCACTCGACATCCATCGATGGATAGGGTAGCACCCCGGATAGGGGTAGTACCCCCGCCGGCACACAGTAGGGTCACGAGCCGACACTGATCGGGGTCAACATCGGACGTGGAGGGGCGCCCGTCCAGTGCCGTTCCGCCCCGAGGCGCCGCAGAACCGCCGCTGGAGCTGCCCCAGTAGCCTTGCCGACTCAGCGGAGTTGACCCCATTCTTCCACCCATGCAAGACATCCGCTTCGCGTTCAGGACACTCCGCAAAAACCCCGGCTTCACGCTGGTCGTGATGGCGACACTGGGGCTGGGTATCGGAATCAACACCGCGATCTTCAGCGTGGTGAACGGCGTTCTCCTGCGGCCCCTGCCCTACAGCGAACCCGACCGCATCATGACGTTGTGGGAGTCCAACCCGCAGCTCGACATCGCCCAAGATCAGGTGGCGGCGGCGACGTACCTGGACTGGGTCGAGCGATCACAGTCGTTCGCCTCACTGGGCGCCTACAGCTTCCAGTCCTACATCCTGGGCGGAGTAGGAAAAGGCGAGCCTCTGCCCGTCACCGGGGCCCAGATCTCGCCCGCGATCTTCGAGGTTGTGGACGTGCAGCCCTCGTTGGGCCGGGCGTTCCAGGAGGAAGAAGCCACACCGGGCAACGACTTCGTAGTGATTCTGTCCAACAGTTTATGGACCCAGCGCTTCGAAGCCGACCGGGATGTGATCGGCACGGTCCTCTACTTGGGTAAGAGCCCCTATACGGTGGTGGGTGTGATGCCGCCCGATTTCCAGTTCCCGCCCGGGGCCCAAGATGTGCAAATCTGGAAGCCGTTGGCCATCGACCCGGCGCTCGTGGATCCTCGTGCAATGCGCGTCTACAACGTGGTGGGTCGGCTGAACGACGACGTTTCCGTGGAACAGGCGCGTTCCGAAATGGCGGCGATCTCGGTGGGCATCCAGCGGGAGAACCCGCAGAGCAATCGGGGCTGGGGCGTCAACATCACGCCGGCGTTGGAGCAGCTCGTGGGCGGCTTCAGCACGCTCGTAGGAGTTCTGGCAGGGGCGGCGGCGCTCGTGCTCCTGATCGGTTGCGTGAACGTGGCCAATCTCGTGCTCGCTCGGGCGTCGACGAACCAACGCGAATTCGCGATCCGGGCCGCGCTGGGTGCCGGCCGCGGCCGGCTGCTGCGTAGGTCCTTGGCGGAGAGTTTGACGCTCGTCTTTCTGGGCGGTGGACTCGGGCTTTTCCTGGCCTTTTCCGGAGTGGCCGTCCTGCGGCGATTCTTGCCGGCCGATATACCGCGCGTCGACGAGATCGGAATAGACGGGGCGGCCCTCGGATTCGCCGTGGTCGCGTCGCTCTTCGCCGGTGTCTTGTTCGGACTCTATCCGGCCATCCGCGCCATGCGCCCGCGCGTGACCGACGTCCTTCAAGATGGGGGGCGTGGCGGCACGGGAGGGCGAATGTCCGGCCGTATGCTCAACGGGATGGTCGCCGCCCAGGTGGCGCTCGCACTCCTACTCCTGCTCAGTGCGGGAGTGATGGTCAAGAGCTTTTCAGGACTTCTCCAGATCGAGCCAGGCTTCCGCACCGAGGACGTCATGGTAGCCACGGTGTCCATTCCGGATTACGGATTCACCGACCCTGAGCTCCAAGCGCAGATGGGACTCAAGCAGGTGGGGTTCTGGAGCCAGCTCGTGGATCGGGTGAGCGCACTTCCCGGCGTGGTAGCGGTGGGGGCGGTGTCCGCGCTTCCGATGAGCCCGCACGGCGCCGATTTCGACTTGCCCGTCAGCATTCTCAGCCGCGACGCAGCCCCGGCGGAGCAGCCGAGGGTGCAATACCGCGCAACCGTGCCCGGATACTTCGAGGCCATCGGGATGACGCTGATCCGCGGGCGTTTGCTCGACCGGTTCGATCGCGAGCAGGGACGTCCGGTGGTGGTGCTCAACGAGAGTGCCGCGCAGCTGCTCTTTGCCGGTCAGGATCCGGTGGGCCACCTGCTGGGCGTACCGATGGCCGGTCGCATCGAAATCGTCGGGGTCGTGGCGGACGTCCGTCACACCGGGCTCGACGCGCCGCCGAGCCCGGAAATGTTCGTGGCCTTCGCGAACTTCCCCGCCGCAGACATGCACCTGGTCGTCCACAGTCCCACGGGCGGGGCCGACTTGGCCAGAACGATTCGCACCGAGATCGATGCCTCGTGGCCGGGTCTTTTCGGGACCCGCCTCGTCACCATGGAGCAGCTCGTCTCGGAGTCGCTTGCCCAACCCCGTTTCAACATGGCGCTCCTCTTGAGCTTCGCGTTGTGCGCCCTCGTCTTGGCGACGGTCGGGATCTACGGAGTGACCTCGTACTTGGTGGTGCGCCGCACCGGTGAGATCGGCGTCCGTATGGCGCTCGGATCCGACGCGTCGGCCACATTCCGTCTGGTCGTGGGTCAAACGCTCAGGTACGTACTCCTGGGTGGTGTTCTCGGAGTCGTAGGCGCCGCGTTCGCGGCAAGTCTCATCCGCGGACTCCTGTACGAGGTGAGCCCGCTCGATCCGCTCACGCTCATCGGCGTCGTGGCCCTTCTCATGGCGACCGCCGCGGGAGCGGCGGCCATTCCCGCACGAAGAGCCACGCGGATCGATCCGGTAACGGCGCTCGGCGCGGATTGACGGATCTGTCCCGCTGCCTGTCGATGGAGGGGCCCTTCAGCTCATGCGGGGCGCCCGCTTCAGTTCGGCTCGCAACTCAGGAACGTGAAGGTGGGGCCAGACCCACCGGCGCCTTCCGAGCTCAAGACGATCGCCCCGTTGTCCCCGAACCCGACGCCCTCCCCCTGTGCCTCTCCGAGCGTGCGAAGATCGACGACCTCCTCCCGGCTCCTCAGGAGTTGGTCTCCTTCGGTGACGTCGAAGAACTCGAGACTCTGATACGTTCGGATGACGACGGTGCTTCCGTCGAGTGTCGCCGACGCACCCGTTCGCTGCCGTGGAGGGGCCGCGGGACCGTCCGTGAGGCGCTGGACTTCGACCAGCGTGACAACCACCTCGGAGCGGAGCGGCGACGGATAACGGTAGACCGTGACCGGATGATTCCTTCCCTTCGTGACGAAGAAGATCCGCTCCGTGGGCAGGACGTACATCGCCTCGATGTCACGAGGTCCGTCGGGCAGCACCATTTGGTACCGCTCCGCCTCCACGCTCCGGTCACCCTCACCCTCCGGCTCGGCCAGACGGTATAAAGAAATGATGTCCCTGCGCTCTTCGTTGTCTCCGGTGCCCGCGACATAGAGGCAGGCGGCGCCGAGGTCACAAGGTCCGCGAGCGATATCCTCCCAATCATCACCGTTGGACTGGTTCAACTCGATTCGGGCATGCACCCGGCCGTCCCGGTCGACCGCGTAAAGGAATGGCCCGTAGCCCCGGTCGTTGTGGGTCCAGATTAGGCTCGGGTTGCGGATGCCCACGGCGACGCCACTCGTTTCGCGGAGATCGCTCGGGAGCGCAACGGAGGGCCCGTCCAAACGGCACTGCGATTCCTCAGCCAAGTAGGACTCGCAAGCCGTTACCGCGAGTAGCGTAATCCAGGCAGCGCCCTGTGCCACACCGGCCAAAGCACCTGGGCACCGCTTCATGGTCAAGGCTGCTGGGCTGCCAACACGACGAGTACGGTGTCGAACATCTGCTGGAAGGTCTCCAGGGGAAGAGCACCGACGAGCGGCCCAACGCCGACGACGAACAAAGTGGGCGTCCCATTGACATCGAGTTCCCCAGCGAAGCTGGTCTGCGCCTGGACCCGCCAAAGAAGCTCGTCGTCCTCGAAACAGGTCCGATATCTCTCCATATCGAGCCCCACCTCTTCGGCGAACCCGTCCGCCAACTCCTCGGGGGCGGAGGCGGCTTTCCAGTCTCGCTGACGCTCGAAGATGACCCCGCTGATTGCCTCGAAATAGTCACGTCCCTGGTCGCGCGCGCACTCAGCGGCGAGCGTCACGGGCACGGAGTTTGCCCAATTTCCAGTGATGAACGGGAGCGCTTTCCAGTAAATCAGTCCCGAATCTACGTACTGTTCGTGGAGGAGTGCGCGGGTGTTTTGGTGGAAGAGCCGGCAGTAGCCGCAACCGTAGTCGAAGAACTCGACCAAGCGAAGGGGCGCCTCGAGCGATCCAAAATCGACGCCCAGAGAATCGATGGTTATCCGCTCGGGCGTCGACCCCGGGGGGGCTTGCCGCAGGACCCCCGCCAGGCCGGGTCTTCCCGGGTCTATGGCGCTAAAACCTTCCGTGTCATAGCCGCCGGAAAGCAGGTCACCCGCACCTCTCGTGGTCAGGCGGGCATCGGTTTCCGCGTCCTGACCCGATTCGCCCGGGCTGCACGCCGCGGCGGTACCGATCGAGACCCATATGAGGAGCAGAAGGCGCCATACATCTCGGCGGCTTCTCAGCGTCACCCAAAGCGCTACGTACATTCGGTTCATCACGATTCCATTTTGATCCACAGCCGGAGGTTGATCATCGGGAGCGACGAGTCAGGTACAGTCCGGCGGCCACACCCAGAAGCACCGACCCCCACAGGACCCGACTCGACTTCCAGCTGTGGCGGGGGCTGGTCTTACGCGGGGCGGTTTCGTGGCCCCCGGGTGCGAGTTCGATCACCGGCTCCCCGTCGGGTTTGGTGGAAGCAGTCGAACGGCGAGCGGCTTGCTTCCTGGGGGTTCGCACCTTGGAGCCCGACCCCTCGACCACATTTTCACACTCCGGACAGGACATAACAGCTTTTTGCTGGGTGGTCCGGTTGAGGAAGACCAGCCCCTCGCCGCACTCGGGACAAGCACGTTCGGCGGGTAATGGACGGATCAACGCGTACAGGCCGCTTTTCGAGAGGTCCATCCCCTCGGCGATCCGATTCACGCTCTGCTCGGACCGCCAGTACAATTCGTTGGCTTGATCCGCGAGTTTCCGGTCGTCGCTTTTTTTCGATGTCATCGGACGAATAAGGTGTCCTGGAAAATCCGTTCTGGCCCCGAATGGGCCAAGATAGCCGTAGGAGACACACTTGAACATTCCCGCACCCCATGGGCATTTGGAGGCGGCTCACCGCGAGCCACCCGGAACGCTCCGAGGTGCCGGCGTCGTGGGTCACCCGCACCCCCTCCAGGGTGGGACCATGCACACGAAGGCCGTATTCCGGGCCGCGCAGGCTCTCGCGGATGTGAAGATCGCTGCTCTGCGTTTCAACTTCCGTGGCGTGGGGACCAGCACCGGCAGCTACGACGGGGGGAACGGCGAGAAGGATGACGTGCTGGCCTCGCTCGATTGGCTCGAGGAAAGGCACCCTGGGCTGCCGCTCGTCGTGGGGGGTTTTTCGTTCGGTTCGATGGTCGCGCTCTCGGCCGCGGCGGACGATCCAAGAGTCGTCGCCCTCTTCGGCGTTGGGCTTCCCATTCGGATGTACGACTACGGATTTCTTGCGGACGTGAAGAAGCCCATCCTTGTGGTTCAGGGTGAGGAGGACGAGTTCGGCTCGGGTCCGGAGGTGGAGCCGGTCATCGCCGCCCTGGGCACCCACGTGACGCTGGCCAGAATCGCGGGAGCCGACCACTACTTCGAGGGGCACGTCGACGAGATGAAGGCCGTGCTGAGCGAATATTTCCAGAACGGCCCAGGCGGCGAGGTCATAGGAGGGAACATCGGATGAGAGATCGGCAGCGCATCCTCGACAACTTGGAGAAACTCTATCGCGGTGAGTTGGACCGGAGCGCGGGGTCTGCGGGTGCCGATGGAGGCCGCCTGGACTTCGAGTTCCAGCGTGACCAGCTATACCTGGAGATCCTGCTCGACTTGCGCGATCTGCTGGGCGAATCACCCGCGGACGAAAAATCCACGTCGTCTCTCCTGGAGAAGGCCCAGCAACTCCGGAATCTGACTCGGCTGCGTTGATCCCATGGTGATCTACACGAAGACTGGGGATGGCGGCGACACCGCGCTGTTCGGCGGTGGACGCGTGCCGAAGAACGACAAGCGGGTCGAAGCCTACGGAGCCGTAGACGAACTGAATTCATTTGTCGGCCTCGCGCTCACGTCCCTCGCGGATGACGACGTCCGGCGGGGACTCCTCCAGATCCAGAACGACCTCTTTTCGCTCGGCGCCAACCTCGCGACGCCGGAGGGGGACGGCTCGAGGCCGCGACCCCAGACCCCCGATGTCCCTGTGGCCAGGATCGAGGTGATGGAGCGCTGGATCGATCGAGCCACCGACGAGCTCCCGGAGCTGCGTCAGTTCGTGCTTCCCGGCGGTACCGAGGCAGCCGCGAGGCTCCACGTATGCCGATCGGTGTGCCGGCGGGCGGAACGCATGGTGGTCGCGTTGGGTCGAGAGGAGTCTTTGGACGATGGGATCGTCCCCTACCTCAACCGACTGTCCGATCTACTCTTCGTTTGGGCTCGTCTCGAGAACCTCCGGGCGGGGCACGAGGACGTGCCCTGGAGTAAGGAGTGAAGTGAGTCGGTGGGACCAGATGGCGGACCGAGTCGACCGGACGGCAGTCGCGGCCGGCGTTGACCGCTCGGGCAGGGATCTCATCGGTACCGCGATGGAGGCGGCGAAGAAGCCGCGCTTGGCCGTCATCCATGACGACCACGATCCCGACTACCTGCATCCGGGCCGTACCGTGGTGGTCCTCCTCGACGACGTCGGTTTAGCGGACCCGCTGGCGCTCGCCGCCGCCTGTGTTCTGGATACGCGCCGGGGCGATTTGGAGCCGCCCGATCGTGAGGTCACCGAACGGGTGAGCGCTGACGTTACGGCCTTCCGCAGCGCGGTGCCTCGCCCCGGGTCCGACACACTTCTCGAGGACCTGCTGGCGAGTGAACCCGATGTTATCCTTGTGGCCTTGGCTGAGAGGCTCGACCAGGTCCGGCATGCACACATGTGGGGAGACCTGGCCGAAGCCCGGGCGGCGCACCAAGAGGCGTCCGACGTCTACCTGAAGATGGCGGAGCGCACCCATACCCTCCTGGCCGCACGTTACACCCACTGGTGCCGTGCTTTCAGTGAGGGGTACCTGAGTAATGCGCCGGAACCTTGACGGCCCAACTTTTTTCTGCATTAATCAGAGTCTGTCCGTCGAGTCCCGGATTGATCACGCTACCACCCGTATCAGCCCATGACCTATATCATTGCCGAGCCCTGCGTCGACACCAAAGACGCGAGTTGCGTCGAGGTCTGCCCCGTCGACTGCATCTACGAAGGGGAGGACATGTTCTACATCCATCCGGTGGAATGCATCGACTGTGGTGCGTGTGAACCGGAGTGTCCCGTCACGGCGATCTTCCCGGATACGGACGTACCTCCGGAATGGACCAGCTACATCGCAAAGAACTCCGACCACTTCGACGACGTTTGAGGACTAGAGGCCTATAAGCGCTAGAGGCCTAGCTCCCGCATCCGGTCCAGCGTGATGGTTCCCGAAGCGCTTTCGGCTTCAGCTACGGCTTCCTTCGGCTGAGTCTGCTGTCGCATCAACAGTAGGCCCGCTGCCACTGCCGCGACGCCCACTAAGCCTAACGTAAATTTGCGAATGGTCGCCTCCTGGCTCGTTCTGTGTGGAGTACGTATACCTGCCACGAGGTGCATAGGGTCCTCGCGACAGATGTTTCCCAGTACCGGCAAAAGGGCGAATTAGTCCCGTTCTGGCAAGTAGGGCGGGCTCATTGGTCTTTCCGGGCTCCGCTCGGGGTTGTCCCAAGGAGTCTGGACCTCCACCATCTGTTGTGCATGAGGCATCGGGTGAAGCGTCGTGGGGTGAAGCATGTCAAAGGAAAAGGGCCGGATTCTGAAGGATGCCGAAGCGGGTGACCCCGTGGCCCTCGCTCGTGCCTTGGTCGCCACTCCATCCGTAAATCCCGCGGTCGAAGAGTCGGGTACGGGAGAGGCCGCCGTCGCGGAGTTGACCGCGGGGTGGCTACGGGCTTGGGGCCTGTCTGTAGAAATGTCCGAGGTAGCGCCGGGCCGCTGGAACGTGGTGGGTCGCCTCGAGGGCGTCGGCGTCGGCCCGACCCTCCTCCTCAACGGTCATCTCGATACCGTGGGGGTGGCTGGAATGAGCGTCGAGCCTTTCGGAGGTGAACTGAAGGATGGGCGGCTCTGGGGTAGGGGATCGTGCGACATGAAAGGGGGCGTGGCGGCCTTGCTGGCTGCCACGGCCAAGGTCGCTCGGGACCCGCTTCCCGGGGTATTGGTGGTGGCCCTCACCGCGGACGAGGAGCACGCCAGCCTGGGAATGGAGGCTTTGGTCCGCTCCGGGATGAGGGCCGACGCCGCGGTGGTGTGCGAGCCCACCAGCTTGGCGGTCATGCCGGCTCACAAAGGCTTCGTGTGGGTCGAGGCCACCTTCCGGGGAAGGGCCGCCCACGGGTCGCAGCCGGACGTCGGCGTCGACGCCATCGAACATGCCGGCCGCTACCTGACCGCGTTGGGCGCCTTGCGTAATCGGCTGCGCGCAGCGGAGCCTCATCCGCTTCTGGGTCACGGATCGTTCCACGCGGGTACGATCGACGGCGGCTCGGCTCCGTCCGTCTATCCCGAAGTGTGCAGACTCGTTCTGGAGCGCCGAACACTACCGGGGCAAAGCGCAGCCGACGTCATGGACGAGTTCCGAGCGGTTCTGGACGAGTTGGCCGCCGAGCTGCCGGAGCTCGAGGTGAAACTAACTCAGGGACTGGCACGTCCTGCTACCGAGATACCAAACGATTCCCCTCTGGTAGCAGGGCTTTCGGCCGCTTGTGCAGCCGAGGGGGTCGATCCGACGTTGGCCGGCATGACCGCATGGGTGGATGGGGCTTTCTTGAACCAAGCGGGTACACCCTCCGTTTGCTTCGGGCCGGGCTCGATCGCCCAGGCGCATTGCGCTGACGAATGGATCGATCCTGCTGAGATCGTAACCTGCGCGGCCGTTCTCGAGCGTTTTTCACACCACTTCCTTCAGGGAGATCGGGGAGAGACGGTGACCGACGTGTTTGCGGAGGTGGGATGAGCGACGGTTATCCGGTGCGACCAGCCAATATGGAGGCGGCCCGGGAGCAGGCGGTCGAAGTGCTCATGGAGCACTTCTCCAGGAACGTCATGGAGCTGGACGAATTCGAGGGGCTCCTGGACGCGGTGAATCGCTGCTCGACAACATCGGAACTCCGCGAGCTTCTCTCCAAGCTGCCGCCTCTGGAGTCGTCCAAGCCCGCTACCGACCTGATGCCCGCCTCGGGCGGAGCGCCGGTTGTGGTAGACGCCGATCGTGTCAGGCCTCACGGTTTCCTGGTCAGCGTCCTGGGCAGCACCACCCGTGCCGGCCGTTGGATCCCGGCCCGAAAGACCTTCGCACTAGGTATCTTGGGCGGAATCTCGCTCGACCTTCGGGAAGCGGTGCTCGGATCGGGCGTAACGGACGTGAACGTGCTGGCGGTTCTGGGCGGCATCGAGATCATCGTCCCGCCCGAGATGGCGGTGGAGGTAGACGGTATGGCCGTGCTCGGCGGCTTCGAGTATCAGACGGACTCGCCGCTCCGGAGCAATCCGGATCTCCCGATGCTACGGGTCCGAGGACTCGCGATCCTGGGCGGCGTACACGTCGAAGTTCGCCTTCCGGGAGAAACCTCCAGGGAAGCGAAGAAACGACGTCGTTTGGAGCGGAGGGACGCTCGGCGGAGACTCAGGTCCGGGCGGGACTACTGATCCCCCGCGTGAGCATGTGACCCCAACGAATCACACCGCAGGGAGCTCGGGCGCCTCTTCGCTCACCGAGCAGTGTTCCTCGTATGCCGCCTTCAAGGTATCGGCAATCTCGAGCGGGTGGCGCCCTTCAATCTCGTGGCGCTCCAGCATGTAGACCAGCTTGCCGTCCTTCATCAACGCTATCGCGGGGGACGACGGGGGGTATCCGGTGAAGTACTCGCGGGCCCTTTCGGTGGCCTCGAGATCCTGTCCAGCGAAAACGGATACGAGAACGTCGGGCTTGATTTCGTTGCTCAACGAAGCCGCTATCCCAGGCCGCATGCCTCCCGCCGAGCAACCGCAGACCGAGTTGATGGCCACCACCGTCGTGCGCTGCTCCGTCCCCAGGACCTCATCTACTTCGTCGGCGGTTCTGAGCTCCTTGAAGCCCAGCTGCAGCAGGTCCTGTCTCATCGGGGCGAGCAACTCTTCTGGATACGGCATCATGCGCTCCTGTGGTTACTGAGTTCTCGATCCGTTCGCGGGGCCGTCGATCTCACGGGCGTTTCTGGATCGGTACGTTCGGTACGTTAATGATCGGTGCGTAATCTCTAATCAAAATCACATCTTGGAACCGCCATGACTACCCCGGGGAATTCAACCTAGCCATCCGCGGAGACTCGAAAGGTACAACCGTCGGCCGGCGGGCGCTCGGAAGCTACGCCTGGGGACGGCAGGCCTGCGCCGCTAACTCGTAGTCCGACCTAGAGTTACGTGTCCACGAAGGGCGTCCCTCCATAGTACCGGGACGTACACCTGAACGGCGAAACGTCGGTGTATCCATTCCCGCCGCCATCGATTCGATTTATGATGCAAGTAGGAAAGCAGGAGACTCCGGTGCCGGAAGGTGAGCAATTCATGGAGGATCGCGCGTGCTGACGAGGGCCAAGACAGTGCAGACAGTGCGGCGCTGGCTCGCGGTTCTCGGTGTGTGTGTTCTCGGCGCATGCGGCGGAGACCCCGAAGGTTCGTCCGGCACCGCGCTCTCCGGGGGGGCCGCCCAGTTGGCCGGGGCGGGACCGGGCGGGAGCACGGCCGGGGACACTGGCACCCCCGATGCTCCGGCGGGTGCGAACACTGGCACTGCCGATGCCCAGGTGGGCCCCACCACACTGCCCGGAACGGATGCCGACTGGGCCATCGTCGAGGAGAAGGCCCGCTGGGCGGTCGAGCAGGGATATTCCGGGCTGAGCATCGGCGATCTGGTCGTTCGGATCGGCGAAACCTTCGTGGGAACGCCCTATGCTCCTTATACGCTGGAGGCGCCCGGCGAAGAGAGCCTCGTAATCGAGCTCGAGGAGCTGGACTGCGTGACCTTCGTGGAAAACGTCTTGGCGCTGGCCCGCCTCGTTCAGACGGTCCCCGACGAGTTGTTGGTCGCCCGCTACGGGGATCGCCAACGCACATTGTTCTCCTCGCTCCTTGAGGACATCCGTTACCGAGGCGGGGTGCTCGAGGAGTATCCGAGCCGCTTGCACTACTTCAGCGAGTGGATCAGGGACAATGATGAGATGGGTCTCGTGCGTGACGTCTCGGAGGAATTGGGCGGCGTCGCCGACGACGAGCCGATCGACTTCATGACGACTCATCCGGACGCCTACCGTCAGTTGCGCGAAGCTCCGGCGTTCCTCACGGAGCTGAGGGAGGTCGAGGCCCGTCTCAGCGCGGAGCCCCGCTACTACATCCCCGAGGATCGCATCGCCCTGGTCGAGGACCGGATCCAGGACGGCGACATCATCGCGGCCACCAGCACCGTGGCAGGGCTGGATATCGCCCACACGGGGATCGCGCTCTGGAAGGACGGGCGCCTGCACCTCCTGCACGCGCCCCTCGCGGGCGGCGTGGTGCAGATCAGCGAAGTGCCTCTGGCCGAGCGGATCCAGCGGATCGCCGGCCAGGACGGCGTGATGGTGGCGCGGCCCTTGGAAGCCCGGTAGGGGCGCTCCACGAGCGTATCTGTCAGTCCGACTTCATGTTACGTCGCTAGAACTCCCCCTCAGAACGTCGCAATCGCGTTGAACGGACTAGCCGTCCCGTTCGGTACCGCCGTGATCTGCCAC
>JADFNK010000059.1 GCA_022563405.1 Gemmatimonadota bacterium
CGTCCGTGGATGGGCGCCTCGTGGGGTCGTTGGGAGGGTGATACGCTCGTGATCGAGACCACCAACCTCCATCCCCTTCAGTGGTTCAACGGGAACTCTTCGGACAATCTGAAGGTGATCGAGCGCCTCACCCGGGTGGACCAGAGCACGATCAACTACGAGTTCACGGTCATCGACCCGGAGACCTACACCGCTGAGTGGGGAGGTGAGGTACCGATGAAGGCGCTGGACGGCCTCATCTACGAGTACGCCTGCCATGAGGGGAATTACGCCCTGGCGGCCATACTCAGCGGTGCGCGTTACGAGGAGCGTTTGGAGGCCGAGAACCAGAACTAGGTGGCCGGATCGGGTCGAGCGTGACATTATCGGGGTAACCTTGGCTGGCTCACAGGAGGATACGATGATCGCGCGTTATTCTGCTTCACTCTTGGTGTTTTGTTTCGCAGGTGCTTTCACGGCAGTGGCCCCGTCGTCCGCGGCGGCCGAGGAGCCTACGCTTGGCGCGCAGCAGTGGGTCATGCCTCGTACACCCGACGGTCATCCGGACCTCCAGGGGAACTGGACCAACCAAACGATCACCCCGTTACAGCGCCCGGGAGGGCAGGACGCTGTACTGACGGCGGAACAGGTGGCGACGATCGAGGGGGGTCGCCAGCAGCTCATCGACAACGCTGCCGCGGCCAGTGATCCCGATCGCGGGCCGCCCCCGGTAGGTGGTGCGGGCTTCACCGGAAACGTGCTCGACGTCGGAACGGGAACCTATAACTACGTCTACATCGACGGGGGCGACCGGGTTGCCATCTACAACGGCGAGCCGCGAAGCTCGCTCGTCACGAACCCCGCATCCGGCCGCCTTCCTGCCTTTACGCCCGAATATCAGCAACGGCGCGCCGAAACAAGGGAGTTCAATAGCCAATTCGGCCCGTACGACCATCCGGAGAATCTGGACCTCGCCTTGCGCTGTATCATGTCGTTCGGCTCCAACGCCGGCCCGCCGATGCTCCCCAACGGGTTCTACAACAACAATTACACGATCGTGCAGACCGCCGACCACATCATGATCTTCACGGAACAGGTCCACGACGTGCGTATCATCCGAATGGGCGAGCCCATGCCGATGCCGGAGCATATGCGTCCCTGGATGGGCGACTCCTGGGGCCATTGGGAGGGTGATACGCTCGTGATCGAGACCACCAACCTTTCGGCGAAGCAGGCGAACGGGACGTTGGTCTTCCCTGGTGGCTCCGACGAGATGAGGGTGACCGAGCGCCTCACCCGGGTGGACGAGACGACGATCAACTACGAGTTCACGGTCAACGACCCCGGGGCCTACACCGCGGAGTGGGGAGGCGAGGTACCGATGAAGGCGCTGGACGGCCTCATCTACGAGTATGCTTGCCACGAGGGGAACTACGCCCTCGGCAACATTCTGAGGGGCGCTCGTTATGAGGAACGTGTGGAGGCGGAGGAGGCCGAGCGGAGGTAGACCTAAAGGATCCGCCCTTCCGTATTCAGCCGAATTCGATACAGACCCGTACGCGCCGTCATGTAGAGCGTATATCCGTCATCACCCCAAGCCACGTTGGCCGGCACCTCATCGGGTTGGATGGTTCCCAGATGTGTGCCGTCGGGCGCGAAGATCCATACGCCGCCCGGCCCAGTCGCGAAGAGGTTGCCCGCGAGGTCGACCGTCATGCCGTCGGGAACCCCGGTCGCCAGCTGGTCGCTCACGTCGTAGAAGACGCGCGGTTCTGACAGGCCGCTTTCGACGATGTCGTAAGCGTACCAGACCATCAGGTTCTCGTCGGAGTTCGCCACGTAGAGTGTCAGATCATCGGGCGAGAGCACGATGCCATTCGGGCGGCTCTGATCCCTATTGAGCAGCTGGAGCTCACCGGCGGGACCCAGCCGGTAGATGCCATTGAAGTCGAGCTCCCGCAACGGCGATTCCTCTAGCCCCTCCAGCCCGTAGGGCGGATCGGTGAAATACAGCCAGCCGTCCAAACCGTAGACTACGTCGTTCGGGCTGTTCAGCCGTCTTCCTTGGTAGTTGTCGACGAGCGTGGTCCGTGTGCCATCCGCCTCGAGCCGAGAGATGAGGCGATTTCCGTGCTCGGCGATAATGAGTTGTCCGCTCGCGTCGAGCGTCAGGCCGTTTGGGCTGACCGACCGGAGCCCGGTGGGGTCGCCCAGGAACACCGGGGCGATGAAGGGGCTTGCTCCCCCCTCCTCGGTCCACTGGTAGATGATGTTGTCGCGGACGTCGGTGAACAGGAGCACCGATGCGTCCCAGATCCAAACAGGCCCTTCGATGAAGACGAACCCATCGGCCAGCTTCTCGATTCGAGCGTCGGCGGGAACGAGGTCGTCCAAACGTGGGTCGACACGCAGGATGAACCCGGCGCCCGGGCCTTGATCCGGCACACAAGCCGCGGCTACGAGGAGGGCGACCAACACGCACGGGAGTCTCAGTGTGCGTCTCAGTGTGCGTCTCAGTCTCTTCATCGGGACTCCGTCAGGACACCGGGTCGACCTCTCTCGCCCAAAGCCGAAGTCAACCGGCTACGACACCTGTATGGTACGCTCGAACAACTCGTTGTTCTCCCAGCGAGTCCTCTTCATGTTGAGGTCTACCGGCTGCGTACGCCCATCCACATCGGTGGCGCGTGAGACCAATGTGTGTTCTCCGGGCGTGAGTCCCTCGGTCTCGAAGTTGAAGAACGTCCACGTGTGCGGATCGTCCGGCCGATCCATGGTCGCGGCACGCCAAGCGCCGCCGTCGACGCGGACTTCAACCCTGTCCAAAGGCGTTCCGTCGCTCCAGGCCACGCCGAAGATCGTGAATTGATCGGCGGAGCGGGTCACTCTGGCGATGACCGATTTGACCCTTTGATGGGTAACCGACGTTTCCAGCCACTCGGTCCGGC
Source organism: Gemmatimonadota bacterium (assembly GCA_022563405.1). Classification (GTDB taxonomy): domain Bacteria; phylum Gemmatimonadota; class Gemmatimonadetes; order Longimicrobiales; family Gaopeijiaceae; genus UBA822. Next base: position 2,928 of record JADFNK010000059.1, read on the forward strand.
CGTTCTCTTCCCGACCCATGAGGGTTACGTAATCCTTGGCCATGAAACGTGTCATGAGTCGATCGACGCCCAACTCGATCCGCTGGAGCCATTTGACCTGGGCGATCCCGTACCACCCGGGAACGATGAGGCGCACCGGGAAGCCATGGACGGCGGGCAGGGGCTCGCCGTTCATTTCGTAGGCCAGAATCGGGCCCGTCTCGTTCACATGCCCCAGGGACATGGAGCGAGCGAAGTTCTGCTCGTACTCCTGGCCTCGAATCTCCTCCGTTCCGGTATCGGCACCCCAGAAATAGACCTCCCGCGAATCAGCCGTCGGCCTGACTTCAGCGAGGAGTGGGATGAGTGCAGCTCCGGCCCAGGTGGCGTTCCCCACCATACCGTGGATCAGCCCCCTGGAATTTCCCGAACATTCGAACACCGTGGTGGGCTCGACTTTCGGCCGCGCCTTGAGCTCGTCGAGCGTCATGGTAATCGGTCGCTCAACGAGGCCCGTCACTTGGAGGCGGTACGCGGAAGCGTCCACTTCGGGAGTCCCGTAGTGGCCGATGGAGAAGAAGTCTTCCGTGGGAGTCAACCACGAAGTGAGCTCTCGCAGGTCCTGGGCCATCCGGCTCGCCCCTCGATAGTTTCCCATATCCGTGAATGGCACCACCGTGACTTCCTGGGAGAACCATTTCGCGGGCCACCCGGGCACCGGGGTTACGGCCAGTCCGACCGAAACCAGGCCTGCTTGCTTCAGCATTTCGCGCCGGCTCAGGTCGAAATCGACGGCGCTGGTGGGATGGTCGCTGTTCACTGGATGTCTCCGATAGAGTCAAGCTTTCTCAACCGCCACAATGATCCGCGTACGATGCAGAAACAAGGGGTCACGAAGCGGTCCGTCAGCCGTCTAGTTCCCGCCCGGGCGTTCCGCCGTTCCGTCCAGGACGAACGTCCACATCCGGGGCCCCTCGCGGGTGCTTCCCCCCGCGATGGACACGTACTGAACACCGTCCAACGAATACGTCATGGGTGTCGCGGTACCCCCGCCGATCTCGGTCTGCCAAAGCACCGCGCCGGTGGTCGCATCATGCACGATGAGCTGATTTCCCGAGCCACGGAACACCAGGTTGCCGCCGGTCGACATCGTGCCGCCGTTCCCGGCTCCAGCTCCCTCGGAGGGAACGCGCCAGACTTCGGTGTTGGTCGCAGGGTCGCGCGCCGAGAGCAGCGTCCTGGGTCCGGTCAACTCCGGCCGGTCCGGCCTCGGGCCGCCCCCACCCCGGATGGTGGTACCTGTGTTCCACTGTCCCAATGTGTACCGGAAATCCGTGACCATCTCGTAGTATGACTGCGTGTTCTGGACCGGAAGATAGACGAGGCCGGTCGTCGGATTCCACGACATGGGGCGCCAGTTGTGCGCGCCGGTCGGACCGGGTGAGAGATAAGCCCCCTGACGGTTCATGCCGTAGCGGGCCTCAGGCGTCTCGATCGGTCGTCCGGTCGCTTGGTCGATTCCGGATGCCCAAGTCACGTCGTCGGCGTAGGCCTCCCCGGAGATAAACTCGCCGGTCAGACGGTCGATGACGAAAAAGAAGCCGTTCTTCGGCGCCTGAACGATGACTTTGCGCTCCCGCCCGTCGATCGTCAGATCCAACAACATCATGGGCTGGGTGGCCGTATAGTCCCAGTCGTCGCCCGGTGTCGTCTGATAGTACCACACCAACTCACCGTCGTCCGCGTTGAGGGCGAGGATGGAGGAGAGATAGAGGTTGTCCCCGCCGCCCGGGCTTCGGATGTCGCGGCTCCAGGGAGCACCATTGCCGGTGCCCACGTACACCAGGTTGGCCTCCGCGTCGAAGGCGAAGGTGTCCCACGCCGAGCCGCCACCGCCGACCACCCACCACTCGCCGAACCAAGTTTCCGCGGCCACCCGCATCGCCTCGCTCTCGAATCCGTCCGCTGGATTACCAGGCACGGTGTATGTGCGCCAGGCCTGCCGGCCCGTCTCGGTATCGTAGGCCGTGACGAAGCCACGAATGCCGTACTCCGCGCCGCCATTGCCGATGATCACGTTCCCGGCGGCGATTCGCGGCGCGCCGGTGATGCTGTAATCCTGCCCGGGAGGTGTGGTCTGCTGGACCCACTCCACCAAGCCAGTCTCCTTGTTCAGCGCGACCAGCCGTCCATCCAACAGCCCCGCGAACACGTGGTTCTCATAAATCGCGAGCCCCCGGTTCACATCCCCGCAACAGACGCTCGGGCCCCCGTTTCTCTCGTCGGGAATCCCCGGGTCCCACTGCCATATTTTCTCCCCCGTGCGGGCATCGAGGGCGAAGACGAAGCTGTGTGCTCCCGTCGCGTACATCACACCGTCCGAGACCAGGGGCGTCGTTTCGAGTCTGGCCCCGGTCTTGGGGATCTCCCAACTCCAGGCGAGCCCCAACCGGTCGACGTTGTCGGAATTGATCTGATCGAGCGGGCTGTAGTGCGTTTCAGCCTGGTCCCTACCGTAGCTCAACCACTCCGCCGGAGCCGCCTCCTGTAACGCGAGGGCTCCCGGGCCACCGGATTGCTGGCCGGCCTGCAGCCCCGCCACCAGCTCGAGTGGCATAACAACGGCCGCGAGCGAGGCAAGTAAGGCGATAACCAACGACCGATCCTTCGAGGACCGATCTTTTCGAAGTGGACGCTGCATCATGGAATGGCTCCTTTTGGTGACCTTTAGCGGGGCGAAACACCAGGCCCTACAAAGCACCCGGTTCCCCCGTGGGGAATAGCGTAGGGTAGAGGGTCGGGGAAGGGCAAGAGGGGGCCGCGCTCGGCGCACCGTTCGCCAACATGTTCCCTAAGTTAACTAGTTAAGTCATCTCATTATGACTATATTGGTCATATGGCTACGGTTTCGGTCTCAGTCCTCAAAGCTCGGCTCTCCGAGTTCCTCCGACGAGTGCGTTCCGGCGACACGCTCGTGGTTACGGACCGGGGGGCTCCTGTAGCCATCGTCGCGCCCCTTCCGGAGGGCGAGTATGAAGGCGCCATGAACGCACTCGTAGAACAAGGACTGGTTCGTCCGCCGATTGCCGCGCTCTCCGAGGACTTCTGGATCCGGTCCCGGCCGAAGGATCCCTCAGGCTGCTGTTGCGCCGCGGTCGTGCAGGAGCGAGCCGAAGGCTGGTGATTTTCTGGGACACATCTGCAGTGATCCCGCTGATCATCGATGAGCCGAACACCGAACCGCTACGTGCCGTATGGGAGCGGGATTCCGGCATGGTCGTCTGGTGGGGGACCTCCGTCGAGTGCGCCTCGGCCCTAGCCCGTGTGGGGCGCGATGGTATTATCTCCGCCCGGCAGGTAGACGTGGCCCGGGATCTTCTCCAGACCCTCGCTTCTTCCTGGACCGAGGTGCTCCCCACGGATGGCGTACGCGAGCACGCTGGTCGTCTTCTGCTCCGCCATCCTCTACGGGCGGCAGACGCCCTGCAGATCGGAGCGGCCATGATCTGGGCGGATGACCGACCCACGGGGCATCCGTTTTGTACGCTGGGCGCTCGCCTTGCCGATGTCGCGAGGCTCGAGGGATTTAGAGCTGTGGATGTCATGACATGAGCCCCACGGTGCTTCGCGAGAAGGGGTACCGATTCTTCTTCTTCTCACGTGAAGAATCGAGAATGCACATCCACGTCTCCGCCACCACCGGCGAGGCCAAGTTTTGGTTGGAGCCGAAGATCGCTCTGGCTCGCAATCACCGATTGACTAGGATACAGTTAACGGAGGCAGAATCCATTATCGAGGCACATTACGATGAGTTCACGAAGGCTTGGAGAACACACTTCAAAGGTTGAAGTGACCAACGTGTCCGCTCACGGATTATGGCTGTTGACGGACGATCGTGAGTTGTTCCTGCCCTTTGATGATTTCCCGTGGTTCAGGGACGCTCCCATAGGGAAAGTGCTCAACGTAGAGGAGCCGACACCGGGGCACTTTTTCTGGCCCGACCTGGACGTGGATCTGGGGATCGAGTCGATCGAGCAGCCAGAGCGCTTTCCTCTCGAGGCTCGCTGAGGTCGATTCAGTGAGAGGAGCTTCTAGTTCCCCACCCGCTCCCTCACCACCTCGAAGAAGTTCTGAACCAGGATGAACTCGGGTTCATCAGCCTCGGTGCCATCGCTCTGGAGCATTACGAAGCGCTGATCATCGTGGCTGATGTCGTACGGAGGACTGGCGAAGATGGTAGCGCGGGTGCTCGCGAAGAGGTTGAATCGGCTCGTGCTGAACAACACGTCCTGCTCCCCTCGGACAAATGTCGGTGTCGTCTGGACTCCGACGGCAACAAGCTCGTCGGTAAGACTCGTGTAGAACAGTTCGAGACCGCTATTCGCCCAGACCGGCCAGCGGCCACCGGTGGGTCGATCCGTCGGGGGACAGCGTCAGATTCACGAGGTAAGGCGCTTCACCGGGTTCTTGACCCTCCAGGAAAGTCAGTGACGATCTCACGACGGGGCCGGGTGTTGGAGCGCGCAACAAGGCCCAACCCAAAGCGACGGCAAGGAGGAGTGTAGCTCCAGCCAGCGCGACTGAAATCCGATTCCACGGACCTGTGACCGGCCCCCCTCCTGCTCCGGCCAGGCGCGCTCCGGCCACTCCTACCCCGGCCTCCCCATACCGGAAGTGCTCATCTCCCAGTGCCCGCACGAACTCCTGTGCTGAAGTGAAACGATCCGCCGGTAGCTTCTCCAGGGCCCGCCGGACGGCCCCGTCCACATTGGCGGGGACGGCCGGCCGATATTTTGCCGCCGATACCGGCTCGCCGGCGATGATCTTGCCGAGCACTGCTTGGGCGGTCGATCCCGGAAACGGCGGCTCTCCGGTCAGCATCTCGTATAACACCGAGCCCAGCGCATACGTATCGGTGGACGATCCCACGACCTGATCGCCGGTCGCCTGCTCCGGGCTCATGTAGTAGGGCGTGCCCAGGCTGAGGCCGGTCTCCGTGAGGCGGTTGCTTCCTGCCGCGCCGACCGCCAGAGCGATCCCGAAATCGGCCACCACCGGCTCACCGTCCTGGAGCAGGATGTTGGCGGGCTTGATGTCGCGATGGATCACCTTGTGGCGATGTGCATAGTCGAGGGCGTTGGCCACGCCCGTGGTGATACGCACCGCCTCGTCTACCGGAAGCTGCTTCTCGCGGTTGATTCGATCGCGGAGGGTCTCGCCCTCGACATAGGGCATTACGTAGAAGAGGAACCCGTCTGCTTCCCCGGAATCGAAAAGCGGCAAGATGTGCGGGTGCTGGAGGTTCGCTGTGGTCTTGATCTCGCCAAGGAAGCGCTCGGCGCCGACGACGGCGGCCAACTCGGGTCTCAAGACCTTGAGGGCCACCTTGCGCTCATGTTTGACGTCATCGGCCAAGGTAGACCGTGGCCATGCCGCCCTCACCGAGCTCACGCTCGATCGTGTAGCGGCCCTCGAGGGCCGCGTTGAGGCGGGCGATGGCGTCGGACATGGCGGACAAGATGCACGTAACCCGTGTGACGCGGCAAGCGAATTCCGGCGATGGCCGAGGCGACTTCGATGCGGCGAGTGACTTCAAGTGATGCGGCAAGTGAAATCTGTCCCATCCAGCCATGGACAGATTTGAGAATCCGCAACGGCCCGAGTCCGGACTCGAGGGCTGAGGGCGTGTTGAACGAGCCCCACCCGCCGTGTGCTCGACAGCAGCCCCTGCACGGTCCCGTCGAAGCCTAAACTCCCTCCCTCGTCCGCCCAGAATCCAGCCAGAGCCTAGCAAAACCCCCGATTAGATTGAGGGGAGTTTTTCACTGGATCAGCTCCCGGAAAGCCGCCTTCTAACAGAGGATGCTCGTATGATCGAGTTCGCCGCCGCCACCGCCACCTCTACCCCCACCGTCCCCACGCCTAGAGCTCTCGCCCCCACGCCACTCGCCGACCTCGAGCGACTCGGCGACGAGATCGCCGAACTGGCCGCCCACATCGATGCCGCCACCTACCGTCTGCTGGTGCTGATCCGTGAGTTCGACCAGCGAGAGGGCTGGGCCGTGGGCTTCAAGACGTGCGCCCACTGGCTGAGCTGGCGCACCGGCATCGCCATAGGCCCCGCCCGCGAGAAGGTGCGCGTGGCCCGTGCGCTCGAGCACCTGCCTCGTCTGAGCCGGATGATGCGAAGCGCAGAGCTGTCGTACTCGAAAGCCCGTGCGCTCACGCGCGTGGCCACACCGGAGAACGAAGAGGAGCTCATGGACTTCGCCCGCGCCGGCACGGCCTCCCATGTCGAAAGGCTCGTACGTGCGTGGCGGCGGGTGGATCGGTGGGAGGAAGAGGCGCAGGAGCGAGCACGTCATAGCACCCGCTCGCTCTCCCTATTCCCGGACGAGGACGGTATGTACGTGCTCCGGGCCAGACTGGATCCCGAGGTGGGCGCCCTGTTGAGGCGTGCGATCGAGGCCGCAAATGATGCCCTCTACCCTGGGTTCGGACCGTTCAGTCCTGTGGTGTCTCCCGAGGATCCGGAGCTCACCCGTGAGCAGATGCGTGCGGACGCCATCGGACTGCTCGCTGAGCGGGCGCTACAGAGTGGACTGGGGGAAGCCACCAGCGAAGAAGCCGGCGTCCGGAAAGCGGTGACCCATGAGCCGGCTACCGTCGGCCGCGCCGACCGTTACCAGGTGGTCGTGCACGTGGACGCTGAGGCGCTCGTGGAGTTGTCGGAAGAGGGCGATTCCATGCTCGAGGGGGTCAGACGCGTTCCCGCGGGAACGTCTCGGCGCATCGCCTGTGATGCGGGCCGGGTGGTCATGACGCATGGCCCGGACGGTTCCGTGCTCGATGTGGGCAGAAAAACCAGGACCGTACCGCCCGCCATCCGTAGGGCGCTCGACCACAGGGACGGAGGCTGTCGCTTCCCGGGCTGTGGGCTCCGCTTCTGCGATGCGCACCACATCAAGCACTGGGCCGACGGCGGCGAGACACGGCTCGACAACCTGGTGCTACTCTGCCGGCGCCATCACCGGGCGGTGCACGAAGAGGGCTTCAGGGTCGAGATCGCGGAGAGCACGGAGGGTACGGAGGGAGGAGGCGGACGAGCAGAAGGAAGAGGAAGCGGAGGAAGAGGAAGCGGAAGAGGAGAAGCAAGAGGGAGAAGAGGTGGAGGCGGAGGAAGTCTCCGCTTCCACTGGCCCGACGGGCGGCCGTTTCCGGATGTACCACCGGCATCGAGACTACCCCATGACCCGATCGCGGCCTTGGAAGCCGAGCACAGCAAATTGGGGATCCGCCCGGGTCCCGAGACTGCCATCCCCCTCTGGAACGGAGATCCCTTCGACCTGGGATATGCGATCTACACGCTGCGCCACGGCTGAGCCGTCGGTTTCGCCAGAGGGCGGGACCGGGGATGCACGGCTGTACGTATCTTTCGTATTCATAAATACGTACGCCCTTCGTGGAATCCCATTTGCCGCGGAGCGCCCCGGCAGTTAATTCGTTGAGCCATGAGCGCACTCGAGCCCGTCACCATCAAGAACCTCAGGATCGCGAGGTCGCTGTACGATCTGGTGCAGTCGGAAATCGCACCGGGTACAGGTCTCGATCCCGACACGGTCTGGACTTCGTTCGGGGCCATCGTCGAGAATCTCGGCCCCGAGAACCGCCGTCTCCTCGAGGTACGGGCCCGTCACGAACAAGAGATCGATGCGTGGCATGAGGAACAGATCAGGGAACATCCGGGCGAAGCGCTCGACCCGCGTGCGTACAAGGCATTCCTCATCGAGACCGGCTACCTGCTCCCGGAGGACGATCCGCTCACGATCACCACGAGCGATGTGGATCCTGAGATCTCGTCGATCGCGGGGCCGCAACTCGTCGTGCCGGTGGACAACGCCCGGTACGCTCTGAACGCGGCCAATGCGCGCTGGGGTAGCCTCTACGACGCCCTCTACGGAACCGATGTCATCGGTGAGGAGGACGGGGCCGAACGAGGCACCGAATACAATCCGGTGAGGGGAAGCCGGGTCGTCGAGTGGGCCGAGCGCTTTCTCGACGATGTCGTTCCCTTGGAGGAGGGCCTCTACTCAGAGGTCACGGAGTTCCTGCTCGAAGCCGACGACGGCGCGAGCCCCGACGACAGCCCGAGCCGGCTCGTATGCGTGCTGGCCGACGGACGGAGGACGGGGCTTGCCGACCCATCCTATTTCGCCGGCTTCCAGCTCGAGGACGGGCGGGTGAGCAGCGTCCTCCTTCGCCACCATGACCTGTACATCGACCTCCGGATCGATCGTAATCACGCCGTTGGTAAGGTACATCCGGCGGGTGTCTGCGACGTCGTGATCGAGAGCGCGGTGACGACCATCCAGGACTGCGAGGACTCGGTCTCGGCGGTCGACGCGGAGGACAAAGTACTGGTCTACCGCAACTGGCTGGGGATCATGAAGGGGACGCTCACGGCCACCTTGGAGAAGGGGGGCCGGACGCTGACACGTACACTCAACGAGGATCGCACGTATCAGGACCCCAGCGGCGAAGAGCTCACGCTGCCGGGACGCAGCCTCTTGCTGGTGCGTAACGTGGGGATCCACATGTACACCGACGCCGTCACAACGACGGACGGCGAGCCGATCCCGGAGGGGTTCCTGGACGTCCTCATCACGGCCTGGGGCGCCCTTCACGATCTCCGCGGCAACGGCGCCGCCGTGCGCAACAGCCGTGCGGGCAGCATGTACATCGTGAAGCCCAAGTTACACGGTCCCGAGGAGGTTCTCGCCACCGTGGAACTGTTCGCGCATGTCGAACAGGCGCTGGGATTGCGGCAACGGACTCTGAAGATCGGCATCATGGACGAAGAACGCCGGACCACGGTGAACCTGAAGGAATGTATCCGCGCCGCCGCGGATCGAGTGATCTTCATCAACACGGGATTCCTCGATCGCACCGGAGATGAGATCCACACGAGCATGGTAGCCGGGGCCATGATCCCCAAACCGGAGATCAAGAGCTGCCCGTGGATGCTCGCGTACGAGGACTGGAACGTGGACGTGGGGATCGAGTGCGGCCTCCCCGGTGTGGCGCAGATCGGCAAGGGTATGTGGGCCGCGCCGGAGATCTTGGGTGCGATGATGGATGCGAAGATCGACCACCCCCGCGCCGGCGCCAACACGGCTTGGGTGCCGTCGCCCACCGCGGCCACGTTACACGCCACGCACTACCATCGGGTGAACGTCCGTGAGGTTCAGTCCGAGCTGGCCGGCCGAGGGCGCGCCGACCTCGACGCCATTCTGACGCTCCCCCTGCTCGGGGATCGTGGTTTGGCCGACGAGGAAATCCAGAACGAGCTGGAGAACAATACGCAAGGCATCCTGGGGTACGTGGTCCGCTGGGTCGGCCAAGGGATCGGCTGCTCGAAGGTCCCGGACATCAACGACGTTGCCCTGATGGAGGACCGCGCGACGCTGCGCATTTCGAGCCAGCACATCGCGAATTGGCTCCATCACGGTCTCATTACCGCGGACCAGGTGACGAGCACCTTCGAGGCCATGGCTGCCGTAGTCGACAGTCAGAACGAGGGAGACCCCGACTACACGCCCATGTCCCCCGACCTCTCGTCGAGCCCCGAGTTCCAGGCCGCCCTGGAGCTGGTGTTCGCTGGACGCCGAGAGACGAACGGCTACACCGAAACCGTCCTGCACGCGCGCCGCCGCGAGGTGAAGGCCCGGACCCACGCCACGCAGGAGGCCGGGGCCTCCTAAGGACCGGGGCCTCCTGAAGGAATTCGCCGGCCGTCCTTCTTTTCCCCCGCGTCGGACAGCCCTATAATGCCCGTTCGCCTCTAATTATAAAGAGTGATTCTCGAAAGACTAAAAGCCACAGGAGTGAGTCATGACCCGTCGCATTTTAATGGCATTCCTTGCCGTGATGATCGCCGCGCCTCTGGCGGCCCAGACTTCGGCCGGACTCCAGTTGCGCCTGGATCGAAGCACCGACGCCGCGGACCCGGACGACGTTCCCGACGTGACGGTGGCCGATGTGGGCGGTGGGTTCCAGATCAACACCGGACCCGCGGTCACGGCATGGAATTCCGACAACACGGCGAGCGGTACGTACACGCTCAGCGGGACCTTCACTATGATCGCGCCTAGTAGCCACGTGAACTACTACGGCCTCGTGTACGGAGCGGGTGGGATGGAGGGATCCGGGCAGAACTATCTCTACTTCCTGGTGGCGCAGAACGGAACGTATATCGTCAAGCACCGTGCGGGCGACGAGACCACGCACGACATTCAGGGGCGCACGCAGCACGAAGCGATCGCCACGCCCGACGCGAGCGGGAGGTCGGTCAACGCTCTCGAGGTTCGTGTGGGGGCCGACGCCACACAATTCGTGGTGAACGGTGTCGTGGTATTTACAGCGCCGAAAACCGGCATGGCTGCCCGCACCGACGGCATATGGGGCGTCCGGGTCAACCACGTGATCCCCGGAATACTGGTCGAAGGCTTGGGCGTTACGGACTAGAACATCGGATCAGACCCGACCGAGGGTCGCCTGTAGATCAAAGCGCGCAGGCCATGTCCTGCGCGCAGCACAGGGGCGACTTGATCATGCCGTGTCCTTCGGGGCATTTCGATACCGCAACGGTGCTGCCGGCGTCCGTAGTGATCGTGTCATGTACGAGGTCCTGCCCACACTGACCACAAGTCATGTTCACGCTCATCCCGCACTTGTCACAGGTGTATGCCGCCATGGGAAGCTCCCTTGTTGTTGGTCGGGGTTGATACCGCTCGCGCGTTGACACCACTCGCGCACTGTATCGCTTTTCGCAGTCTCCGCAAGAATTTTCGCAGTCTCCGCAAGAAGATGTAGCGCCAATAACACCGGCATCACACTTCCAGGCGGGGGGGGGGAACGCCTCCCGATCGAATCGGGTACTATCGTTTAGGATGCAGCCATAAAAAGCTTGAAAAACAAAGGACTTGCACCCTCGCTCAGGCATTCGTATATCATCTCGTCACCAAGGGCTCGCGAAGCCCCGTGATCGGGCATATATTGTGTACCCTTCGGGTCAGCAGGTAAATTCGAAGGATACCAGTTAGTTTTCGGTAATTGTTTTCGGGAATTGGGAAGTGTAGTTCACCCGTATTGAGGGAGAGGATCATCATGGAACTGCAGAAACGGCCCTGGATCGGCGCCGCCACTATCGCGCTGGCCGCGATCTTTGCTTTCCAGAGTGCGGCACACGCCCAGGCAACCTTCGCGTCGTCGAATGACGCGCCAGCGTTGACCTACTCGGCGGACGTGGCGTCCATCATTCAGGAGAACTGCACGGTCTGCCACCGCCCAGGTGGAATCGGGCCCATGGAGTTGGTCACTTTTGAGGACGTGCGGAGGTATGCGCCCCTCATCAAGAACAAAGTGGTCAACCGCATCATGCCGCCGTACTACTACGACGACGATATCGGCATCCAGGACCTCAAGGAGGACTGGCGTCTTTCCCAAGAGGACATCAACACCATCGCTGCCTGGGTCGACCAGGGTGCGCCTCTGGGTAATGCAGACGAGATTCCGGCGTTGAACTTGCACGACAGCGACGACTGGTCGCTGTCGAATCTGTTCGGCCCGCCGGACCTGCTCGCGCCCTCGACGCCGATCGACGTGCCGGCCGCAGGGCTCGACATGTGGCACCGTCCGATCGTTCCCATCCTGGGCGACATCGGTACCGAGGAGCGCTGCATCAAGGCCCTTCAGGTGAAGCCCCGCGGGGCCGCCAAGACGGTGGTCCACCACGCCAACTCCACGTTCCAGCTCTCGCGGGAGAGCGACGACGACGCTGACGCCGACGACGACGCTGGCTTCCGGGGGTCAGGGCGGGCAACCGAGTACGCCATGGGCAAGCTGGGTGAGATCATTCCCGATGGCGTTTGCCGGGTGATCCCGCCCGATGCTTGGATTCGCTGGGACATCCACATGTATCCCGGCGGGCTCGGAGCGAGTGCCGTGAACGACGTGGTCGAGGGTAACATCGTCGACTTGGGCATCTGGCTCCATCCGGTGGACTACGAGTACGACTACAAGCAGACTCTGTCGCTCTACGGGATCCGCCAAGGTGAGCTCGTGATGCCCCCCCATGGGACGACCATGATGCAGGGCTTTCACAGCTTCGACCATCCGGTCCGCATCGACAGCTTCCAGCCCCACGGCCATCTGCGGCTGCGGTCTGCGTCTTTGGAGTTCTTCTATCCGAAGACCGGACGGACGGAGATCATCAGCATGATCTCCAACTGGAGCGCAACCTGGCACCAGAGCCACCTCTACGAGGACGACGTGGCGCCTCTGCTCCCGACCGGTGCGGTCATGATCATCAAGCAGTGGTACGACAACACTGCGGGTAACCCCAACAACCCGGACCCGGATCAGTGGGTAGACGGGGGCAGCCGGACCGCAGACGAGATGTCCCACGCCTGGATCGCCATGACCCACCTCGATGAGGAGGGCTACGAAAAGATTGTTGAAGAAAGGAAAGCGGCCGAAGAAGCAGCCGAAGAAGCGCAGAGGATCGCCTCTAACTGATCGCTAGATCGCTTTAGATTCTGGATCTTTACTGAGGTATTGATGGGGATCGAAGGACGCTTCGCAGCAGCCGTAGCTCCTTCGGTCCCCATCGTTTCTTCCGAGTACGCGCATTGAGTGCGCGCAGGTACGCGTTCTACCCTCGATCATTCGAGAAGGAGTTCATGATGCAGATTCGTGTGACCGTGGGTGCGGCTTTTGCGCTGCTGCTCGGGGGTGTTTTGGCAGGTCCGATCGGACTCGCCGGTCCAACGGCACTCGAGGCTCAGGTGACGGGGCCGGGCCCCGACGGCCGTTGGCCCCTACAGCCCAGGTCTCCCGGAAATCGACACCTCGCCCCCTTCATGGAGGGCTGGTACGCGAACGAAGACGGGACGTTCAGCATCTCCTTCGGGTTCCTCAATGCCAACCAGGACACGATCCGCATTCCTTTGGGACCGGATAACTTCATCGAGCCGGCTCAGTTCGACGGGATGCAACCCACGATTTTTGTGCCCGGACACCAGCGGGGACTTTTCACCGTAGAGCTGCCGGCGTCGATGCGGGACACGGACGTGGTGTGGACGCTACGCAAACCGAACGGCGACGTCTCGAGCGTGCCCGGCCGGGTCAGCTCCAATGCCTACCAGTTGGACTGGGTCCCCCGGCCTCACGGCAGTATGCACCCTCTGGTCTCCTTCGACTCACAAACTGGTGAGGGCCGAGGGCCTCCGGGGCTCATGGCAGAACGTACGGAGACTGTCTCGGTAGGGTCTCCAGTCACACTCGCGGTCAACGCGAGGGACCCTTCGGAGAGGGATACGGACGATTACCGTTTCAGGGACGCCACTCCCGTCAACGTGACATGGTCCCAGCTCCAGGGTCCCGGACGGGTCGAGTTCACGCGGCACGAATCCAACCCCCGTCCTGAGCCGGCTGAAGGCCGTGGTGGTCGGGGTGGTGGCGGCGGTGGTGGCGGCGGTGGCGCTGCACCGGACTCCGCTGCAATTGCTGCTGGCGGTGCCGGAGCGGCGGCGGCAGCCGGCTTTGGTGGCCGTGGCCGTCGTGGTCGTAACGCTCCTCAGAGTATCAGGCTTACGGAGGGGTACGGGACCGGTTCCGTGTATGCGACGTTCTCCGAGCCCGGTGAGTATCTCATGCGAGCCCGGGTGGACAACTTCAATTCCGCGGACAGCAGCGGGGGGGACCAATGCTGCTGGACCAACGCTTATATCAGGGTGACCGTAACGCCGTAGACTGGCGAACCAGGGGCCAACTGGTGCCGATGCACGTATTGTATCCCTTCGGATCGGCACGTAGATTCGTAGGTGTGTAAATCCCCAGGAAAAGGGACCTGGGTGGCTTAGACGTAGTTATGTGTAGTTCACTCGCATGAGGGAGAGGACCATCATGGACCTGCAGAAACGGCCCTGGATCGCCGCCGCTACCGTCGCACTCGTCGCGACCTTCGCTTATGGGAGCGCGGCACACGCTCAGGTAACCTTCGCATCGTCGCAGAGTGATGCGGACGTCACCTACGCCGCGGACGTGGCCACCATCATTCAGAACAACTGCCAGGTCTGCCACCGCGCCGGTGGAATCGGGCCGATGGAGCTCGTGACTTACGAGGACGTCCGGCTGTATGCGCCCCTCATCAAGATCAAAGTGGTCAACCGTATAATGCCGCCGTATTACTACGACACCGACATCGGCATCCAAGAGCTCAAGCACGATTGGCGTCTCTCCCAAGAAGACATCAACACCATCGCTGCCTGGGTAGACCAGGGGGCGCCTCTGGGCAATCCGGACGACATGCCACCGCCCGTCGAGTTGCGTGCCACAGACGAGTGGTCGCTGGCGGCTGACTTCGGCCCGCCGGACATTCTCGCCCCCTCGACGCCGATCGACGTGCCGGCGTCCGGCCTCGACCTGTGGCACCGTCCAGTCGTCAAGATGGTGGGCGTGCCTGATGGCGAGCGCTGCATCAAAGCCCTTCAGGTGAAGCCCCGGGGTAAGGCCGTGACGGTGGTCCACCACGCCAACTCGACCTTCCAGCGCCTGCAGGACGACGGAAGCTTCCGGGGGACGGGGGACCGTGCAACCGAGTACGCCATGGGCAAGCTGGGTGAGATCATTCCCGAAGGCGTGTGCCGAGTGCTGCCAGCAGATACTTATATTCGCTGGGACATCCACATGTACCCCGGTGGGCTCGGAAAGACTGCCGTGAACGACGTGATCGAGGCCAACGTGGTGGATTTGGCCATCTGGCTCCATCCGGCCGACTACGAGTACGAGTACAAGCAGGATCTGGTCAGCTATAACTTCATGGAGGGTAAGCGTGACCTCCTCATCCCGCCGAACGGGTCGCTCATGACTCAGGGCTTCCGCTCGTGGGACCATCCGGTTCGCATCGACAGCTTCCAGCCGCACGGGCATCTACGCTTGCGGTCCGCGTCCCTGGAAATCTACTACCCGAAGACCCGACGGACGGAGATCATCAGCATGGTCTCCAACTGGAGCGCCACCTGGCACCAGAGTCACATCTATGAGGATCACGTGGCGCCCCTGATCCCGACCGGCGCGATGCTCATAATGAAGCAGTGGTTCGACAACACATCAGGCAATCCCAACAACCCGGATCCCGATCAGTGGGTCGACTACGGAAGCCGGACCGCCGACGAGATGTCCCACTTTTGGCTCGGCGTGACCCATCTCGATGAGGAAGGTTACGAGAGGCTTGTCGCAGAGAGGGAGGCGGCCGAGGAGGAGCAGAGGATCGCTACCAGAAACTGATCACCTAAGTCGCTTTACATGCGGATCTTTACTGATGGGGATCGAAGGACGCTTCGCAGCAATTGCGGTTCCTGCCGCGGCTCCTAACGTGGCTCCTTCGGTCCCCATCGCTTCTTTCAGGCCCGCCTTCAGTACGATCCTTGAGCATGCAGGAAGGAGTGCATGATGCACCAGTTTCGCACGACCGTGGGCGGAGTGACCGTCGCGCTGCTTCTCTGGGGTGCTTTGCCCGGTCCCGCGGTACTCAAGGCCCAGGTGACAGGGCCGGGACCGGATGGCCGTTGGCCCCTGCAGCCCAACTCCCCCGGGAATCGAGTCCTTGCCCCCTTCATGGAGGGCTGGTACGCGAATGAAGACGGGACGTACACCATCTCCTTCGGGTACAGCAATGCCAACACGGACACGCTGTACATACCTGTGGGAGAGAATAATTTCCTCGATCCGGCTCAGTTCGACGGGGTTCAGGCCACGATCTTTTTCCCCGGACACCACCGCGGGATCTTCACCGTCACTCTGCCGGCAGAGATGAAGGACCAGGACGTCTGGTGGAACCTTCGCAAACCGAATGACGTGTTTAGGAGGGTGCCCGGCCGGACCAGTGCCGACGCCTACGAATTGGATTGGATGCCCCGGCCTCACGGAGGTCTACATCCCAGCGTTTCCTTCGACTCGCAGTCCGGCGTGGGCCGGGGGCCTCCGGGCATCATGGCAGAACGTACGCAGACCGTGGCGGTAGGATCTCCCCTCACCCTCTCGGTCAGCGCGACGGACCCCTCGGAGAGGGATCCGGACGATGCCCGTTCTGCGGACATTCCCCTGCGCGTGGTGTGGTCCCAACTCCAGGGTCCCGGAAGGGTGGAGTACACGCGGCACGACTCTAACCGGCTCCCTGAGGAGGAGGAGGAGGAGGAGCCGGACTCCGCTACCGCTGCTGCTATTGCTGCTGCGGGTCCTGCGGCAGCAGCAGCTTTTCGACGAGGGCGTCGGCCCCCCGGACCCCAGGTTATCACGCTTTCGGAGGGGTATGGCACCGCCAGTGTGATTGTTACGTTCTCCGTGCCGGGTGAGTACGTCATGCGAGCCCGGGTGGACAACTTCAGCGCGCCGGACAGCAGCGATAACGACAATTGCTGCTTTACCAACGGTTACGTCAGGGTGAACGTAACGCCGTAGAATGACGATTGGGGACACCGACGGGCCATCCCACCTTCTTCTAGATTCTCGAATAGTCGAGAAGGAGCCGATCATGGAGACTCGTATGACCGTGGGTGGACTGTCGTTCGCACTGCTTCTCTGGGGTGCTTTGGCCGGTCCAGCCGCCCTCGCGGGTCCAGCGGCACTCGTGGCCCAGGTGACGGGGCCCGGGCCGGATGGCCGTTGGCCCCTGCAGCCCAGGTCTCCCGGAAATCGACACCTCGCCCCCTTCATGGAGGGCTGGTACGCGAACGAAGACGGGACGTTCAGCATCTCCTTCGGGTACCTCAATGCCAACCGTGACACGATACGGATTCCTTTGGGACCGGATAACTTCATCGAGCCCGCTCAGTTCGACGGGATGCAGCCCACGACGTTCTTCCCCGGACACCAACGGGGACTCTTCACGGTGGATCTTCCGGAAGCGATGAAGGACACGGACGTCTGGTGGACGCTTCGCAAAGAGAACGGCGAGGTCACCAGGGTTCCCGGCCGGGTCAGCTCCAATGCCTACCAGTTGGACTGGTATGCCAGGCCGCACGGCTCGCTCCATCCCAGGGTCTCCTTCGACTCGGATGCCGAAGAGGGCCGGGGACCGCCGGGCATCGTGGCAGAACGTACGCTGAACGTCTCGGTAGGATCTCCGCTCACGCTCTCGATCAACGCGAGGGACATTTCGGAGAGGGATCCCGACGATTTTCGGAACTCCGAGGGTATCCCGCTTCGTGTGGTGTGGTTCAAGCTCCAGGGTCCC
>JADFNK010000001.1 GCA_022563405.1 Gemmatimonadota bacterium
CCGCGTAGCCCGGAAGCGTCGTAACGACCCGGACGGGATCGCCTTGCGCCGCCCCCTCCCCCGCCATCAATCCCAAAGCTGTAACTACGGCAACGATTTTCAGCATCGTGTCACCTCCTAGTCGGTCCTTGTCTGAACGCGCACAAGCGCCATGTGCGCGACCCGCTGTACTCCTTCAACAGCCTTCTAATACGTTTCGTGTTTGTGCGGACCCATGGCGAACGTGACCCGAAGCGTGAACTGCCCGGTGGTGTTGCCCGGATTTCCCAGGACGTCGTACTCCACCCTCAACCGAACATATTCGCTCTGCCAGTAGGTCAGCGTCTGTGAAACCAACCACGCCGATTCGGCGGGGTCCTCGGGATTTTCTACCCACTCATATCGCCCCCCCGCGATCCAGCTGCGAGAAAGTTTGACCTCGGCAAGGGACCAGATGCCCAACGCCGCGTCCAGTTCGGGAAGCCCGGAAACGACTCCGGGATCCGACCACATCATTCCGCCTCGTACGACCACGCCGCGGTAAAGCGATCGCTCCGGTGGAGCCCAATTGAACGACATTTCAGCACCGAACAAGCGTTGGCTCCGTCGTCCGGCAACGTCCTCGTAGTCGCCGAACAGAGCGCTCACACCGAGATCCAAGTCCGTCGAAGCAGAAAGCTGCAAAAACGCGTTCAAATGGCCCAGATAGCTCAGCCTGTGGGACTCCCCGAACAGGGTTTCGTTACGACTCCGGGTGACCTCCACAGTGGCCTCATACGCTACGGATCCGCCGGTCGGAAGCAGCCAGTGAACCGATGCACCGTCCTGGGCCAGGGCCCCCTCCCCGATAAATGCGAGGTGCGGGAGCGACCGGCTCTGGAACTGAAGTGCGTGCGAGTGCCAGCGGTTGAGTTGCCCGAACTGCTGGAAGAAACGCCCGATTTTAAGGCCGATCCCACCCGGTAGCGCGACCCATTCGACGTGGCCCTCCTCCACCCCGATCTCCACCTCGTCGCTCTCCTCCTGCTGGTCTTCCGGGAACACCTCGATTCGCGCCCCGCCCTCCTCCACGCTGAAAAACACCTTGGCACGGGTGTAGGGGTCCAGCGCCGAGACGAACGCAAACTCGAACTCTCGAGGAACGAAGTTCTCCGAGCCGGGATCGTCGCTATGAATGGACCCAAATAGGTCCACATTCAGGCTGATCTCCGGGTTCAACGCCTGAAGCGACCGTGCTCGGCCAACGAACTCCTGGGTGCCCTGTGCGACCGTGTCCGTTGCGGCATCCCCTGCCGCCGCCTCGGCCGCCGCCCGGAGCCGGGCGATGGCGTCTGTCGTCGTCTCCTCCAGATCCTCGGCCTCCGGCGCCACCTGGCCACGAGCCACGACGCCCGCGAGGCTGTCGAGCCGAGCTCTCAGCATTTCGAGCTCCGCCCGGAGAGAATCGATTTGCGCGGCCGGCAAGTCCTGGGCATGTGCCAGGACCGGGCCCGCACCAAGAGCGCCTACCAAGGCCAGAAAGGCTACGCATCCATATGGTTTGATTCGTACAGGACTGTTTCGCATGGTCACTCCCTGAGTACCCGAGTGGACCGGTAGCAAAACCGGACGACTCGAGCGGGAAATCCCATCGGCGCTCTCGAGCTGTTGCCCGAAATCCGCGTCGACGGTGCTCAACGATCCCTCTACAGCACGTAGAGGGCCGTCTCAGGTAGTGTGCGGTGGTGCGCGGGAGCGGGTGGGAATGAGACGCGCGACCTCGAGGGGCACATCGGAAACCACCGGAGGAGCTTCCCTGGCAGTCGGTTGAAATACTCGCAACCGGAGGGAAGAATCCGTAGTCCAGTCCTGCTTCCCGAACTGGATGCAGATCGTGTGGTCGTGGCGGAGACGCGCGCACGCCTCGTCGTGCTCCGCTTCGATCCAGACGCCCGAGCCAACGAGTTCCCGATCCAGCGATGGGATGATGGCGCCGAAAGCCAAGATCCAGACTGCCAAGGCGGTGGTAAAACGATCCCGCCCTTTCTTCCTCATCCTACCTAGCACGCTCATCATACATAACACCCTAGGAGGAGACCAAGAGGGTGTCAACGGCGCCGTTCAGCCTTCTAGTCAGGACCGCTCCCCTTGGGTATGCTTGTGTCCCGGCAGATGTGCCGATTCGGGTGCGATCCCGAGAGGGAACGCCCGGTCCATACGAGACCTGAACGCTCTTCCGTAATGTCTGCAAGCCAACACGCTGAAGATGTCTGATACGTCGTTTCCCCCTGATGAATGGGCGCTGATTCTCGGAGGCTCGAGTGGGTTCGGACTCGCGAGCGCTCACAAGCTTTCCCGTCACGGACTCAACGTTTGTGTGGTCCATCGGGACCGACGAGGGGCGATGAGCCGCATCGAGCCCGAATTCGAGAAGATCCGGGATCGCGGTGTGTCTCTCGTGACGTTCAACAAGGACGCCTTGAACGCGGACGTGCGTTCGGAGATTCTGGATGGGCTCGCGGAAGCGCTGGGCACGGATGGGAAAGTCCGGGTGGTTCTTCATTCCATCGCTTTCGGCAACCTCAAGTTGATCGGGCCGGAAGCGCCCGTGAACGATACCGCCCGGCAGCGTCTCGCCGAGGAGCTGGGCATCGATGAGGCTGTGTTACGCGAGGCCGCGGACCAACTCTTCGCCGAGGGCTGTGACGGGGTTCAGGGACTTACCACCCCCCCCGAGTACTCCCCCGACGCGTTTCTGGAAGAAGAGGACATGGCCAGGACCATCCACTCGATGGGGACCAGCCTTCTCGGTTGGACCCAAGCGCTCCGGGAGCGAGGCATGTTCGCGCCGGACGCGAGGGTATTGGGCCTGACCAGCGAGGGTAATGCCGTTGCGTGGAAGGGGTACGCGGCCGTTGCGGCGGCGAAGGTGGCGCTGGAGTCGGTGTCGCGCTCGATCGCCGTGG
Organism: Gemmatimonadota bacterium; assembly: GCA_022563405.1. Taxonomy (GTDB): domain Bacteria; phylum Gemmatimonadota; class Gemmatimonadetes; order Longimicrobiales; family Gaopeijiaceae; genus UBA822. The sequence continues at coordinate 2,925 of JADFNK010000001.1, forward strand.
AGATGGCCCCGTTCGGGATTCGTTCGAACATCGTGCAGGCGGGGGTCACGGACACGCCGGCCCTGCGCATGATCCCGGGGAGCGGGCACCTCAAGGCTCAGGCGCGCACGCGTAATCCCTTCGGCCGGCTGACCACGCCTGAGGATGTGGCCGACGCCATCTATCTGCTCTCGCTACCGGAAGCCGCTTGGATCAACGGCAACGTCCTCAGGGTCGACGGGGGCGAGCGCATCTCGGGTGCTTCGCGATGACCCTGTACCTGCACGGCCTAGGCCACTTCCATCCCGAAAACGAGATCACGAATCGCTTTCTCCAGGATCTCGACATCGGCACGGACGAAAAATGGATCATGGACCGTGTCGGTATCCGGAGTCGCCGAACCGTGCTTTCTCTCGACTACATCCGCGACACCCGAAATCGGGATCCGAGCCAGGCCATGGAGGCGGCACTGTACACGCACGCGGATACGGGCGTGCTCGCCACCGAGATGGCTCTGGAGCGCGCGGGCATCACCAGGGACGCGATCGGGATGATGATCGCCGGATCCAGCCGTCCGGGGCTCTCGTCACCCGCGGACGCATGTTACATGGCCGCTGCACTCGGGATGGAAGTGCCCGCCTTCGACGTCAATTCGGCTTGTACGAGCATGTGGATCGCCCTGTACATGCTCTCGAACATGCGCCCGGAGAGCCTACCGGACTACGTGCTCGTCGTGGCACCGGAGAGCCTTACGACCACCGTGGATTACAACGACCGCTCCGCTTCGGTGCTGTGGGGCGACTGCACGGCGGCGGCGATCGTCTCCACTCGCATACCGTCCCGTATTCAGATACTCGATAACACCCTCCAGTCCAGCCCTGCGGGATACGAAAAGGTGGTGGTGCCCCTCTTCGGCCACTTCGGACAGGAGGGCCGCACCGTTCAGATGTTCGCGATCAAGAAGACCATACGGTGCCTCCGGAAAATCCAGGAGAGCTACCCCCCACCTGGGCGCACCCTCAACTTCGTGGGACATCAGGCCAACCTCCGCATGCTGGAGGCGGTCTGTAAGCAGTGTGGAATCGAAGAGGATCAGCACCACAGCAACGTCATCGATTACGGGAACGCGGGCGCGGCCGGGGCTCCCTCCGTCATCTCGATGGACTGGGATCGGTGGACGGACCAAGACGATGTAGCAGTGATCGGCGTCGGCTCGGGACTGACGTGGGCGAGTTATGTTCTACGCTTTGGCGAACAGACGTGAGGGGAGATCAGACGTGACGTACGAGGAGTTTCAGGCGCGTTCGCACTTCTCCCAAGAGGAGGTTCTGGCGATCGCCTACGGGCGTCTCATCGATGATGCTCCACCCGAGTGCAAGGCCCGGCTGCCTTTGCCTCCCATGTTGATGGTCGATCGTATCGAGCACGTCTCACGCAAGGGGAACCGGGGACGGATGGTCGCGGAGCGCGACGTGCGGCTCGACGACTGGTTCTTCCAGTGCCACTTCTTGGGGGATCCGGTTCAGCCGGGGTGCCTCGGCGTGGATGGCGTGTGGCAGTTGCTCGGACTGTACTGCTCCTGGAGGGGTGCTTTGGGTAGTGGACGTGCATTGGGTTGCGCAGAAATCGAGTTCTCCGGCCAGATCAGGCCGCACGATGGGGTCGTGCGATACGAGATCGACATCGTTCGATATCAGGATCTGCCACAATCCGGCTCGGCGATTACCATCGGAGACGCCACGGTCCTCGTGGACGGTGAGGCGATCTACCAGATCAAGCGAGCCAAGGTCGGCGTGTTTCGGGACATCGACTATGTGGACTACCCGTGGCCCAGCGACCGTTCGCGGGGTGGAAGGATGGGCGAGTGATGGCGGTCGACGTCGACGCCGCTCGGCTGAGCCCGGATGAGGTGCTGGAACTCCTTCCCCAACAGGAGCCGTTCCGATTTGTGGACGAGATTCTCGAGGTGGACCAGGACCATATCGTGGCGCGATACCGCTTCCGTGAGGACGCCGACTTCTACAGAGGGCACTTCCCCGGTGACCCCATCACCCCTGGAGTGATTCTGCTCGAGTCTCTGGCTCAAGTTGGAGTGGTGGCCCTGGGTATCTACATTTACGCCCTCGAATATGGGCGGGAAGGGGTGAAAAGGAGGATCGCCCTCTTCACCGATGCGAGCATCGACTTTTCCGGCATCGTGAGGCCAGGTGAGAGGGTGACCGTATCGGCTCAGAAGACATTTTTTCGGCGCGGTAAGCTCCGGTCCGAGGCATCCATGGCTCTCGACGACGGGACGGTGGTATGCACCGGGTCGATTTCGGGCTTCGGGGTGGAACGATGAGTGATGATGTGATGAGAGATGGGTCAGCCGGCGGGGAGAAGGCAGCGCGCAGGGTTGTCGTCACGGGTCTGGGTGTGGTGGCGCCCAACGGATGCGGCCTGGAGAGGTACACAGAGGCGCTACGGGGGGGCGTATCCGGGATTCGACACATCCCGTTGCTCGAAGAGCTGAAGTTCGGTTGCACCGTGGGGGGGATCCCCGAGGGGGTCGACGAGATCTCCGAAGCGTACTTCCCGCCCGACGAGTTGCTCGCGATGAATACGAGCCATCGCTTCGGTTGTATCGCCGCGATCGACGCCTGGACGGACGCGGGATTGGAGAGGCCCGACCCGGACGACGACCGGGTGCACTGGGAGGCTGGCGCCATAATCGGGACGGGAATCGGCGGGCTGGATACGGCCGGCGAAAGGCTCATTCCCATGGTGGACGCCGGGCGCACAAGGCGTCTGGGAAGCACGATGGTCGAGCAGGTGATGGGCAGCGGGGTCTCCGCTCGGGTGGCCGGCCTGCTTTCTCTCGGCAATCAAGTGACGGCCAACTCCAGCGCCTGCAGCACGGGAACCGAAGCCATCATCGAGGGCTGCCAGCGCATCCGTGCGGGGTTGGCCGAGCGGATGGTTTGTGGTGGCACCGAAGGCTCCAGCCACTACACGTGGGCCGGTTTCGATGCGATGCGCGTGCTGTGCCGTGCCCATAACGACGAGCCGGAGAAGGCGTCACGGCCCATGAGTGCTTCTGCGGGTGGGTTTGTCCCGGGCAGCGGAGCGGGAATGATGCTCGTCGAGAGCCTGGAGAGCGCGCAGGAACGTGGCGCTCGCATCTACGCGGAGATACTCGGTGGCGCCATCAATTGCGGTGGGCACCGTTCCGGGGGCAGTATGACGGCGCCTAATGCGGACGGGGTACAGCGATGTATCCGCGCCGCGGTGGCCGACGCAGCGATCGATCCGGACGAGATCGACGCGATCAGCGGCCACCTGACCGCAACCGGAGCGGATCCCAAGGAAATAGGTTCCTGGGCCAAGGGCCTCGAGCGTTCCCCGGAGACCTTCCCGGTGATTACCTCCACGAAGTCGATGATCGGGCACGCCTTGGGCGCTGCCGGCGCGCTCGAGTCCGTGGCTTGCGTTTTGATGCTCCGTGATCGATTTGTACATCCTTCGATCAACTGTGAGGATGTACATCCCGAGATCGAGTTATATGGCGGCTCGATCCCTCATGTGGTGCGGGAGATGCCTGAGTTGAATACCATGATCAAAGCCGGGTTCGGCTTTGGCGATGTGAACGCCTGTGTGATCTTCCGCAGGTGGGCCGACTAAAAAGGGAGTACCCATGACGAGAGACGAGATCTTCGCGAAGGTGGTCGAGATCGTGAAGCCCTTCGTGAAGAATGAAGACGCCCTCGCGGCCGTCAACGACGAGACCAACATCCTCGAGGATCTGAAGGTGAACTCGGCGCGGTTAGTGGACATCATCCTGAATTTCGAGGATGAGTTCGACATCGAGGTCGAGGACGAAGACGCGGATGCCGTCAATACCGTGGGCGACGCTGTGGCGCTCATCGAGGAGAAGCTTTCCTGAGGCTTCCTTCTTGAGCCAGCTCCCGTTCAGGTTCCGGGCTGCCCATGCGATCCAGCGCGAAGTGACTCGTCTGGCCGCCATCTTCTGGGTTGTTCCGATTGCGTTCATCATGCGCGTTTTGATGCGGTATCATATCAAGGACGTGGCACAGGTTCGGACGCGATACCGGGCTCTGGTAAAGGAGAGGAAGCACCCCCTCCTGATCTGCCCCAACCACCTCACGATGATGGATTCTGCGGTCATCGCGTGGGCGCTGGGCGGCAGTTGGTGGTACGTCTTCCACTACTCTCGGATGCCTTGGAACCTGCCCGAGTACAATAATTTCGCTTCCCAGTGGCCCACACGGATTGGCGCGTGGATCACCAAGTGTATTCCCGTTATTCGTGGGGGACGCCGAGAGGACGTCTCGAGGGTGATCAAGCGCGTACAACACCTTCTCGCGAGAGGTGAGACGGCGTTGATATTTCCCGAGGCCGGGCGGAGTCGGAGTGGCAGAGTGGAGGCCGACTCGGTAGCACACGCGGTGGGTCGCATCCTCACTTCGGTACCGGGTTGCCAGCCTCTCTGCGTGTACCTACGTGGCGACCGCCAGCGGACCTGGTCGACCATACCGGCCCGCGGGGACTCCTTCTATATCGAATTCGAGGTCGTCGAACCGCAGTCGGACCATTCGGGGATGCGGCGTTCCAGGGACTTCTCCCGGCAGATCGTCGATCGGCTCGTCGGCATGGAGGAGGAATACTTTGCTAGTCGGTAACGACGTTGTCGATCTCCACGATCCCGAAAGCCGACCCGAGGCGCTTCACGACAGATTCGATGTCCGTGTGTTCACCTCCGATGAGCGGGAGACCCTGAGCGCTTCGGCCTCTGCCCATCCGCTCCGGTGGACCCTTTGGGCTGCCAAGGAGAGCGCGTACAAGGTCGCCAAGAAGCTCGATCCCGCCGTCAGGTTTCTGCCTAGGGACTTTGTGGTGCGACTGATCGGCGAGGGACGGGCCGTAGTCACGCACGAAGCCGGTCCGTTCAACGTTCGACTGTACGGAACGGACGAGTGGGTAGGTGCGGTAACCACACGTGGGGTGGCACCTGTGGCGGCGGATGACCCCGTGACCCACGTCGGTTCGGGGATCGAGCGACTGGGGGTGCCCGGCGCCGACCCGAGTCAGGCCGTGAGGGAGTTCGCGCGTGCGGCTATCGCTTTGCGGATGAACCTGCCGACTGGGGAGGTCCGGATCGCGGCCGACCGGGGAATCCCGGTTGTGCTGTGGCGCGACCGGAGGTTGCCCGTTGATCTATCCCTCTCCCATCACGGTCGATTCGTGGCGTGGGCTTGGAGCGCGCAGCCCACCCCCCGTTCCGATCACTCTTCTAGAGAATCTCCGGCGACTGCGGCTTGAAGCGTCCCCCCAGGGCTTCCAAGCCCGCGGGTTCTCCGATAATCGTGAGCCGATCACCGGACTCGAGCACGGTAGCTCCCCTCGGGATTATGACCTCAGGCCCGCGGCGAACCAGGGCGATCAAGGTGCCCTCCGGCAAGAGGATGTCCTTGAGCGCTTGTCCGATGAGGGTCGCGGAAGGGGTGCCAGGCTCGAGGGTCAGCGTCAGCAACCGGTCGTCGCGAAGTATCGCCTCCTTGAGCTCCTGATGATTGGAGGCCGAGAGCCAGGCCTCCATGAAGTCCTCCCTGTCGACGTGTCCGGCAATTTGGGCCAGGATGCGAAGGTGCTGGCCGGGGTCGCCAAGCGGGCTCATGAGAAAAAATACGGCCTGGACCGGCTCAGATTGACCCTCCCGTCCCTCGGCGAGGTCTACATCCATGTGCATTCCGCCTGGACACCGAACGAGCACCATACGGGCGGATTCGAGGTCTGGTCGACGTAGGTGTGGGAGCGCCACTCCGTGAGAGACGGGTGTCATGCCGACGATAGTGCCCTGCAAGAAATCCTCGGCGAGTTCCTTTGCGGAGGCATCACAAGCTTCCGCGAGATGAGCCGACGCCTCCCAGATCACCTTTCGGAATCCGGTGCCGGCCGGTGCGTCGATAATAGAAGCCATCGTTACGACTTCCTCGAAGGGGTCCGCGTCACGGAGACCCTTTTCCTTCATGATCTGGCGCAACTCCCGGTCTAGTCCGGTATCACGTTGCCGCCCCAGACGCTCGAAGACGTGAAAGATCGCGCCCTCCCGGTCCACACGCTTCCGTGCGTAGTAGTTGTACCATACGGCACCGAAGGTGATGAGCCCACCGGTAAAGAGACTTGGGAGGATCCCCATCTCGACGATGAGCCAGAAGGGGGCGAGCACGCCCAGTATGTGTAACCAGGGATAGAAAGGAGACCGAAAGCGGGGGTCGTACGATTCGATTCGACTTTCCCTCATCACGATAACGGCCAGGCAACTCAGGCCGAACATCAGCAACTGGAACGCACCCGCCAGCTTTGCGATCCTGCTGGCGTCGAACAACAGAACGAACACGACGATGAGGCCTACCGTGGCGTAGATCGCGTAGATCGGGGCGCCCTCGCCCTGGATTCTTGAAAAGAATCTGGGAAGCACATGGTCCCGGCTCATCGCCAGAGGGTAGCGGGAGGCAGCGAGGATGCCGGCGTTCGCGACGGACATGAACGCGAGCACGGCGGCGGCGATCATCAGGTTCCTACCCCAAGGACCCACCAGGGCGTTCGCTACGGTGGCCACGGGCGTCAGATCTGCGCCGCCCTGGGCGCCTCCGTGGGCAAGGACATCTGCCGAGACGACACCCACCATGACTCCTGTGCCGACCGTGTAGACGATCATGGCGGTCGCGAAGGCCAGGAACATTCCGAGCGGGATGTTACGCTCGGGGTTTCGGATCTCTTCCGCGACGCTGGCCACCTGGGTGAGGCCCATGTAGCTGACCACGACCAGCCCCGCCGTCGACACCAGTGATCCGGGGTCGGGCCCGAACATGCCTGTGAAATTTGCCGGCTCGATTTGCGTCAGCCCGACGCCTGTGAACCACGCGAGAAGCATCAAGAGCCCCACGACCATCACCGACTGAAAGGTCGTGGATTTCTTCGCTCCCAGGATGTTGAGAACGCCGAAGGCGATCGCGAACCCGGCGGAGATCGGGCCGATTCTCACTTCGGGGAAAAGTAGCCCCAGATAGGCTCCGATTCCGATCAGCGCAAACGCCGCCTTCAGACTGAGGGCGATCCACGTGCCGAACCCTCCGATCGTGCCCATCAACGGTCCCATGCTGCGATCGAGGAAATAGTATACGCCCCCGGCGCGCGGCATGGCGGTGGCCAACTCCGCCATGCTGACCAGGCCCGGAGTGATGAGGAGCCCCGCCAGCAGGTAGGCCAGTGGAAGGCCCGAGCCGACTTCGGCCGCCGCCAGACCCGGAAGCAAGAAGAATCCGGCGCTCAGCGTGACGCCTGTGGCGATCGAGTAGACGCCGAACAGGCCCAGCTCTTTCTTGAGCTTCTGCTTCTTCACAACTGGACCTGCATCCCGAGTTCCACCACCCGGTTCGGGGGAATCCCGAAGTAGGACGTGGCCTCAAGTGAGTTCCGAGACATGCGGCTGAAGAGCCGCTTCCGCCATCTCGACATTCCACCTTTCTTGTGTGCGACGAGAGTTTCACGGGAGAGAAAGAAGGTGGTTTGCATCATGTCGAACGCGAGTCCCTTCTTCTCGCAGCCCTCCAGGATCGACGGGACGTCGGGAGACTCCGCGAAGCCGTAGGAGGCGATGATTTTATACAGATCGTCGGCAACCTTCACAATGCTGAGGCGATCGTCATCCGCTACGTGCGGCACGTCCAACGTCACGACACTGAGTAACACGACCCGTTGGTGGAGGACCCGGTTGTGCTTGAGATTGTGCAGGAGGGCCGGTGGTGTGCCGTCGGGATCCTTGTGCAGGAATATTGCGGTTCCGGCCACCCGGGTCGGATTACTTTCTCGGATGTCGGCGAGCAGCAGCTCAATGGGGAGTGAGCCGACCTCCAGGCGTGCGGCCACGAGCTCCCGACCCTTCTTCCACGTGGTCATCATGGTGAAGATCACGGCGGCAACTACGATCGGGAACCAGCCGCCCATCGGAATCTTTGGCAGGTTCGCTCCCCAGAACGCGAGGTCGACGATCAGGAGTACCCCGAGGAACAACACGATCGACTTCGGACTCCACCCCCAGCGTTTGGTGGCGACTACGGCGAAGAGGACCGTTGTGACGGCCATATCCGTCGTGACCGCCACTCCGTACGCCGCCGCGAGGTTGCTGGACGTCTTGAAGCCGATCACGAGCCCGAGGCAGGCGAGCATCAAAGCCCAGTTGATGCCGGGAAGGTAGACCTGACCTATCTCCCGGCTCGAAGTATACTCCACCTTCATGCGGGGCAGGTACCCTAGCTGAATCGCTTGCTGGGTCAGAGAAAACGCGCCCGAGATCACTGCTTGCGAGGCGATGATCGTGGCGAGTGTCGCCAAGCCTACGAGTGGGTAGAGCGCCCAGCTTGGGGCCATCAGAAAGAAGGGATGGGCTAGTGTGGTGGGGTCCTCCAGAATGACGGCGCCCTGGCCGAAGTAGTTGAGTACGAGGGCGGGAAGGACCAGGATGAACCAAGTGAGACGGATCGGCTTGATGCCGAAGTGTCCCATGTCTGCGTAGAGAGCCTCACCGCCCGTCACGACCAGAAAGACGGATCCCAGCACCAGGAATCCGGCCAAGCCGTTACGAGCAAAAAATGCGGCACCCTCTAGAGGATTTACGGCTGCCATGACCCCCGGGTGCTTGGTGATTCCAAGAACGCCGAGCACCGCCAACGTGAGAAACCAGACGAGTGTGACGGGGCCGAAGAGCATCCCAATACCCGCCGTGCCCCTGCGCTGGACGGAAAAGAGCGCGATAAGGATGACGATGGTAATCGGGATCACATAGGGCTGAAATCGATCCGTTGCGACTTCGAGGCCCTCGACGGCACTCAGAACCGAAATCGCCGGGGTGATCATGCTGTCGCCGTACAGGAGCGCAGCCCCGAAAAGCCCGGCCATCACCAGCGCGATGCGTTTTTGTGCGGCGGCTTGGGAGGGCGGGGTGACCAGCGCCGTCAGCGCGATGATCCCTCCTTCGCCGTTGTTGTCGGCCCGCATCACGAAGGTCAGGTACTTGATCGATATGACGATGATCAGGGACCACAGGATCAGCGACAAAATGCCGAGGACGTTGGCTTGAGTGGGGTCGATCCCGTTTGCGGAATGGAAGGACTCCCGGAGCGCGTAGATGGGACTGGTACCGATGTCACCGAACACGATGCCCAGGGCCGTAAGGGACAGAGCCGCCAAATAACGGCCGTGTGCCTCTTCGTGGCTTCCTTGAGAACTCATCAGGGTCCCAGGTTACCGACTCGCGCCGCAAGTGGGAAGAGACGGGAGTCCGTCGGGCCTTGGGTGTGAGATCCGACCAAAATTCGCTACATTCCCCCGCATGCGCGTGTCCGTCGCCGGGATCAAGGTCGGTGCGACACCCCTCGTACTGTGGCTCCGGGTGCTGGAGATCGTCGCCGGCGTCACCCGAATGGACCTGAGTCCGTCCGTGGCTCGGTGAAGCCCAGTCGCCATAACTGAAGAGATTTCATCCGTGGCAAAGAGAAAGACAACCTTCCGCGACATACCCTACATGGGCCTCGCTCAAGCGATGGTCAACGCCGCCGAGTTCGGCTACCGAAACGGACGGCCCGATTGGTGTAATCTAGGCCAGGGACAGCCTGACGTCGGACGAATCGAGGGTGCCCCCAACCGCCTCACCTGGATCACACTAGAGCCCCACGACCAATCCTACGGGCCGCCTGGAGGCATCGAAGAGCTCCGGGAAGCGGTGGCCGGCCACTACAATCGCCTCTATCGCACGGGCGAGGACTCGAGGTATAAAAAGGAGAATGTCTCGATCGCGTCGGGTGGCCGCCTGATGCTTGCGAGGATTTTCGCCACGTTCGATTCGGTTTCGGTGGGGCACAAGTTTCCGGAATCTCCGGCATACCACGACCTGTTCAGCCACCATCTCGGTCGGGTCAAGCCGGTGCCTGTACAGGCCGGTCCGGATGAGTCCTTCCACCTCGACCCGGCCCGACTCAGCAAGGCCATGGCTGACGGAAAACTTCGGGCCTTTCTCATCGGCAACCCGTGTAATCCGACGGGCGACCTCATCCGTGACGCTGAGCTGAAGGCCTATTTGACGGCCGCTCGGAAGAACAAGTGTACGCTCATCCTGGACGAGTCCTACTCGCACTATGTCTATGGGGAGGACGGTGCGCCAGGGAGTGGCCCGGTATCGGCGGCTTCCTACGTCCGGAACGTGGAGAAAGACCCGGTGCTCATCGTCGACGGCCTTAGCAAGAACTTCCGGTATCCGGGGTGGCAGCTGAGTTGGGCGGTGGGACCGTCGAGTGTGATCGCGAACCTTGAGCGGGCTGCCACCGGGTTCGACGGTGGACCGAGCTTGCCGGCACAGCGGTTGGCGATCAAGGCGTTGGATCCCGAGCGGGCAGACGAAGAGACCACTGCGGTTCGGCGCTTGTTCGCGAGAAAGCGGATCGTGATGGTGGAGGGGCTCGAGGCCCTTGGAATTCGTTGTGGAGAAGGGCCCTCGGGCACCTTCTATGTGTGGGCCGACATCAGTGGCCTGCCCAAACCGCTGAATGATGCCGAGGGGTTCTTCAAGGCCGGGCTCGGCCGCAAGGTCGTCACCATTCCGGGACGGTTCTTCGACGTGAACCCGGGCGGGACACACCCACCCATGAGAAAGCTCAAGAAGTGGGTCCGTTTCTCGTTCGGGCCATCCGAGGACAAGATTACCACAGGGTTGGAGCGCCTCGGGGAGATCATCGAGGCCAACGAGGACAGCTAGAGCAGTCCGGCAACGGTCGGGACGGTCGGACGTTCACACCGAGCGGAGATGTCTCTCAAACGCGGTGCCGACTGGCGGAACCAGGCCGCTGCGGAGCTGATGTGCGGTGTCCTGCGCCGCGCGTCGATCCCGGGAGACGTGCTCGTCATGCTCGAGAACCTGCCGACGGTCGCCACTGCCGTGGGAGAGGGCGGAGGCCGGGCTCACTCCTGGCACCGGCTCGCGCGAGAAGGAAGGACCGCTTCAGCGTGGCCTCCGGAAGGTCCGTTCGGGGCGGCAGCCCTGAGGCTCCCCAAGGCCAAGGACGAGCTGGACATGGCCGTTCATGCCGCCGCGTCCGTTCTCGATGTCGGTGCGCCCCTCTGGGTGTACGGAGCCAACGACGAGGGTGCGGGGTCCGCCAGCCGGATCATCGAGCCGCTCATGGGTCCGGTCAGGACCGTGGGGTCCGGTGGCCGCTGTCGCGTTCTCGAAGCGGTTAGGCCGGTGGATGCCCTGAGCCCGCGAGGGACTCTGGCGGAGTGGCGGCGGTCTACGTCGTTGGAGTTTCCGGGCGGGCCTCGTGAATGGATCTCCTACCCCGGCATTTTTTCCCATGGCCGACTGGATGCGGGAACCCGCACGCTCCTCGAGGTAATGCCGCGGCTTCCGGCGGCGGGGCGACGAATCCTCGATTTTTCGTGCGGCTCGGGTGTGATCGGAGCGTACTTATCGGCGTTGGAGCCCACAGCCCGTTTGGACTTTCTCGATGTCGATGCGGTGGCCCTCGTAGCCGTCAGTGAAAACGTCCCCGGGGCTCGCCTGATTCCCTCGGACGGATTCGATGCGCTGGACCATGAGCGTTATGACCTGATCGTCAGTAACCCTCCGTACCATGAAGGGAAGGAACAGAGCGGTAGAGTGATCGAGCGTCTCGTTCGTGGGGCGCCGCACCATCTCGAAACCGACGGGTCACTCGTGCTCGTCACACAGCGACGCCTACCCCTGGCTGCTTTGATGGGGTCGACCTTCAACACGGTCGAGGTCCTGCTCGATGCCGGTCCCCACCGAGTTTGGCTCGGCAGGAAACAGCCCGCAGTGGCAAGGTGAAATTATCAGCGCTGCCGCCAGAACGTCGCCGCCGGAGTATCACCGACGGAACGCGAATTCTCGGGGCTATGCCGGGTAACATGCGCGGGTGAGATTTCCCGCGTCCAGGTATTGGCGCGGGAGGAGCCTGTGGGATCGGTCCGGCTGCCGTGTAGTCCGCCCAGGGCCTCAAAATTTCACACCCACCCGTGACCGAAAGTGTGTAATATTTCACCATGTGGATACGGGTAGCTGGAGGCTCGTTTCTTGCAACTGAATACGTCGGAGTCCTAAAGACCCAACATGTGCTGGACACATCTTGATCGAACGGGTCGGAAGGGTGACCATTCAACCGCAGAGAGACCGGAACTGTGCCCATTCAACCGCCGAGAGAATGCAGGTCCATGCCGGAGACGACGTTGTTTTCTTCGATCGCCATGGCCGAGCGAGGGATGTTTTGTCCAAGAATCTGAGTCAGGCTTCTGACTAGGAAATCCCCACCCTTGCGCAAACGGATCGGTACTCCAATCATGGTCGCGCAAATTCCGTGAATCAGCCGCTGGAGCGGTTTTGAATATGCAACCCACCGACACCTCCAACCCCGACTACTACCACAAGGTCGTAGACTGCCAGTGGGGATGCCCCGCCCACACGCCGGTTCCGGAGTATATCCGGCTGATTGGCCAGGGCCGGTTCACCGAGTCGTACATGCTGAACCGGGAATCCAACGTCTTCCCCGGTGTTCTGGGCAGAACATGCGACCGTCCCTGTGAGCCGGTGTGTCGCCGTGTCCGTGTCGAAGACGAGCCCGTCGCCATATGTAGGCTCAAGCGCGTGGCTTCCGATCTGCGGGGCGATATTACGGACCTGCTCCCCAAGATACCCGAGGAGAAGAACGGCAAGCGCATCGCGCTGATCGGAGCCGGCCCCGCTTCACTGACCGTGGCCAACGACCTGTTGCCGTTGGGATACGAGTGCGTGCTGTTCGAGAGAATGGATCGGCCTGGAGGCCTGATGCGGACTAACATCCCATCCTTCCGGCTCCCCGGCAGCGTGCTGGATGAAGAGATCAACGTGATCCTCGATATGGGTGTGGAGGTGCACTATAGCCACCCCATCGACAGCCTCAAGAAGCTTCTGGACGAGGGCGGATTCGACGCCGTCTTTGTCGGCACGGGTGCGCCCAAGGGCAAAGAGCTCCGCATCCCCGGACGAGACGAAGGTGGCGCCAACATCCACATCGGAATCGACTGGTTGGAGTCCGTGCACTTCGAACACACCGACTCCATCGGGGAGCGGGTGCTGATCATCGGGGTCGGCAATACCGCGATGGACTGCTGCAGGACGTCGAAGCGGATCGGAGGGCAGGACGTCCGCGTGATCGCGCGAAAGGGTCGCCCTCACTTCAAGGCCTCGTCGTGGGAGCTCGACGACGCCGAAGAAGAGCTCATCGAGATCGTCGAAAACCATTCGCCGACCCGATTCGTGATCGAGGACGGACGGCTGGTGGGCATGGAGTTCGACCTCGTCGAATGGGCGCCCGACGAGAGTGGCCGGCTCGTCAGCACGACGCTCGGTTCGACGGTGATCCCCTGCGACGACGTGATCTTGGCGATCGGGCAGGACAATGCGTTTCCATGGATTGAGCGTGATATCGGCATCGAGTTCAACGAATGGGACATGCCGGTCGTGGATCGCACCACCTTCCAGACCACGCGAGACGGCGTGTTTATCGGTGGAGACGCTGCGTGGGGCCCCGAGAACATCATCTGGGCCGTGGAGCATGGCCATCAAGCGGCCATCTCGATTCATGCGTTGTGTGAAGAAGAATCGCTCACCGACCGACCGTCGTATGGCATGAACCTCGTCTCACAGAAAATGGGGCTTCACTCCTGGAGCTACGGAAGCAGTTACGATGAATCCGAGCGCTCCAGGATGAGCCATGTCGATCTGGTAGAGCGGTTCAAGGCTCTCGAGGTCGAGGTGGAACTGGGCTTCGATCCCGAGCAGGCGGCCGTCGAGGTGGCCCGCTGCCTCAACTGTGATATACAGACCGAGTTCACGTCGAATCTTTGCATCGAGTGCGACGCGTGTATCGACGTATGCCCCGTCTATTGCCTGACGATGACCGAGAACGAGCCGGAGGAGGAGCTCAGGCTTCACCTCACCGCGCCGGCTGAAAACACCGATCAGGATCTCTACGTATCGCAGAATCTTCCGCAAACCGCTCGCGTGATGGTCAAAGACGAGGACCTGTGCGTGCACTGTGGTTTGTGCGCAGAGCGCTGCCCCACGGCCGCGTGGGACATGCAGAAGTTCGACTTGCACATCCCTTATGCCGGAAAACCGACGTGGATCGAGACTCCCGAGACCGCACTGACGACTTCGTCGTAACGAACGACTTCGTCGTAAAAGTCGCCACGGTCAACGGTACCGGCTCTGCCAGTGCGAACGGCATGCTCATGCAGGCCATCTTTCGCATGGGTATCCCGGTCTCCGGAAAGAACGTGTTCCCCTCCAACATCCAGGGACTACCGACCTGGTATGAAATTCGGGTGAACAAGCACGGCCATCTGGCCCGCAACCCGGACGTCGACCTGATGGTGGCGATGAACCCCAAGACGTACGAGCAGGATATTGCCGAGGTCCGTCCCGGGGGCGCCGTCATCTACGACTCGAGTTGGCCCCTCGACGAGGAGCTCTTTCGCAAGGACGTGCTGTTCTTCGGTATTCCTCTGTCGCACATGTGTGTGGAGAACTTCAAAGGTGACCGAGAGCGCATCCTGATGAAGAACATCGCATACGTGGGTGCCGTGGCCGCACTCCTGTCCATCGATCTCGAGGTGATCAAAGGGATGCTGGAGGAGAAGTTCAGCGCCAAGCAGCACTTGATGGACTCGAACAACGTGGCCATCCGTCTGGGCTACGACTACGCGACGGAGCATTTCGACTGCCTGCTCCCGATCCGCCTCGAGGCGATGGACGCGAATCGAGACTCCGTGTTGATGACGGGGAACATGGCTGCGGCCCTGGGCTGCGTGTACGCCGGCGCGACTGTGGGAGCGTGGTATCCGATCACGCCGGCGACGTCCCTCATGGACGCGTTTCGGAGCTTCTGTGCGGAGCTCCGTAAAGATCCAGAGACAGGCAAGAACCTGTACTGCGTCATCCAAGCCGAGGACGAACTCGCGGCGATCGGTATGGTGCTGGGTGCCGGCTGGATGGGTGCTCGTGCGTTTACGCCCACGAGCGGGCCGGGGATTTCCTTGATGAACGAGATGCTCGGCTTGGCCTATTACGCCGAGATACCGGCCGTCATCTTCGATGTACAGCGTACGGGACCTTCTACGGGCATGCCCACCCGCACCCAACAGGGTGACCTCTTCACGATCGCGTTCGCGTCTCACGGAGACACGAAGCATATCCTGATGTTCCCGGCCGATCCGGGCGAGTGTTTCTACTTTGCCGTCAAGGCGTTCGATCTGGCAGAGCGTTTCCAGACGCCGGTGTTCGTAGCCTCGGATCTCGACATCGGTATGAACGACTGGGTGTGCAAGAAGCTCGAGTGGGACGACGCCTACGTTCCCGACCGTGGAAAGGTTTTATCCGCCGAGGATCTTCAGGGGATGGATGCGTTCTATCGGTACCTCGACGTCGACGGCGATGGCATCCCCGCTCGGTCGTTGCCGGGCGTCGACCCCAAGGGAGCGTACCTCACCAGGGGTTCGGGGCACGACCGCTTCGGTCGTTACACGGAAGACGGAGATCTCTACCAGGACGTCATGGACCGGATCGCCAGGAAGATCGAGGGAGCCGCGGAGGCTCTGCCCCCTCCGGAGGTGCGCCTCGTCGATGGCGCGACGGTCGGACTCGTCACGATGGGTGGTTGTCGAGGAGCGGTCTTGGAGGCGATTGAGCTGCTCGCGGACGAAGGGATCACCCTCGACTTTCTACGGGTAACGGGGTTTCCCTTTTGCACCGCCGTCGAGGAGTTTCTCCTCTCCCACGATGTGAACATCGTGGTGGAGCAGAACCGGGACGCTCAACTCATGAGGTTGCTCCTGCTCGAGACGGCTGTTCCGAAGAGTAAGCTCAGCTCTGTGCTGGATTACAGGGGGGCGCCCCTCAGCGCCGAGGTGGTCGTCGGGGGTGTCCGGGATCGCTTGGGGCTCGTCCCCGTAGAAGCCGGGTAAGAGGGTTCAATGACACAGACAGCCAAGCCGTCGGTCCGACATCCACGCCTCAAACGGAACAAGCTCGGGCTGACCCAGCGAGATTACGAGGGGTCCCAGTCGACGCTTTGCGCGGGGTGCGGTCACGATTCTATTACCGCGGCGATCACTCAGGCGTTTTTCGAGCTCGATATGCCCCTTCACCGAGTCGCGAAACTGAGTGGGATCGGTTGCTCGTCCAAAACACCGACCTACTTTCTCAGCGAGGCGCACGGCTTCAACTCCGTCCATGGCCGTATGCCGTCCATCGCCACGGGTGCGAACGCGGCAAACCGCGACCTTTCTTACATCGGAGTCTCCGGAGACGGCGATTCGCTGTCCATCGGGCTGGGTCAGTTCTGCCACGCGATCCGCCGCAACGTGAATATGCTTTACATGTTGGAGAACAATGGTGTGTACGGACTGACCAAGGGTCAGTTTTCGGCGTCGGCGGATGTGGGCAGCAGGGCCAAACGGGGTGAGGAAAACCGGATGAGCCCGATCGACCCTGCGTCGCTGGCGCTGACGTTGGGTGCCTCCTTTGTTGCACGAAGCTTCTCGGGAGACAAGAAGCAGTTGGTGCCTATCATCAAGGCCGCGCTGACTCACCGCGGCTTCGCTCTCGTGGACGTGATCTCTCCGTGTGTGACTTTCAACGACCACGAGGGCTCCACCAAGAGCTATGCCCACACGCGCGAGCACGGACATGAGGTGGTCGAGACGGACTTCGTTCCAATACTGCACGAGATTCAGGCTCAACAAGATCACGGATCGACGACGGCCGTGACGATGCACGACGGGAGCGTCGTGCGGTTTCGCTCAGTGGATGAGGGCTACGACCCGACCGACAGGGACGCGGCGTATGCCCATCTCAAGGAGCTCCAGGCGAAGGGAGAGGTCGCGACGGGTCTCCTTTTCATCGAGCCCACGAGCATGGACTTGCACGCGTTCGAGAATACGGTGGATCAGCCCCTCGTCGATGTGCCATTCGAGAAGCTGTGCCCGGGGAGCGAGGTGCTGGCGGAGCTTCAGTCTCGCTGGCGTTGACCGTACCCCTTCAGCAGGCCTTCTGCCCCACCGGCGGTGACGCTAGTCTCCGCTCACGTCCACGTAGATTCTCCCGCCCTTCTCTCTGAATTCGGCCGACTTGGCGTCCAGCCCGCTCTGGATGACGTCTTCGGTCGCACCCTCTGCAGCAGCGTAGTCGCGGATGTCCTGTGTGATTTTCATCGAACAGAACTTGGGTCCGCACATCGAGCAGAAGTGGGCGACCTTCGCACCCTCTGCAGGCAACGTCTCATCGTGGTACTCCAGGGCGGTCACCGGATCGAGGGCCAAATTGAACTGGTCCTCCCAGCGGAAGTCGAACCTGGCCTTCGAGATGGCGTCATCCCATTCCCGGGCGCGGGGATGCCCCTTCGCCAGGTCGGCTGCGTGGGCGGCGATCCGATAAGCGATCACGCCCGCCTTCACATCGTCCCGGTTCGGTAGGCCCAAGTGTTCCTTCGGCGTCACATAACAGAGCAACGCCGTGCCGTACCATCCGATCTGAGCGGCGCCGATGGCGCTCGTGATATGGTCGTACCCAGGGGCGATGTCGGTCGTCAACGGCCCTAGGGTGTAGAAGGGGGCTTCAGAGCACCAATCCAGCTGTTTGTCCATATTCTCCTTGATCATGTGCATCGGCACGTGCCCCGGGCCCTCACACATGACCTGGACGTCGTACTCCCAGGCGATCCGGGTGAGCTCCCCCTGCGTGTACAGCTCAGCGAACTGGGCCTCGTCGTTGGCGTCCGCGAGTGACCCGGGCCGCAGCCCGTCCCCGAGTGAGAAGGAGACATCGTACTCGGCCATGATCTCGCAGATGTCCCGGAAGCGGGTGTAGAGGAAACTTTCCTCGTGGTGGGCCAGGCACCACTTGGCCATGATCGCGCCACCACGTGACACGATACCCGTCATACGATTCGCCGTCATCGGGACGTAGCGGAGCAGCACCCCGGCGTGCACCGTGAAATAATCGACCCCTTGCTCACACTGCTCGATGAGCGTGTCGCGGTAGACTTCCCAGGTGAGGTCCTCGGGGACTCCGTTCACCTTCTCGAGCGCCTGATAAATGGGCACCGTTCCGATCGGTACGGGGGAGTTCCGGATAATCCATTGACGGGTCTCGTGGATATTCTTGCCGGTGGACAGGTCCATCACGGTGTCGGCGCCCCAGAGTGCCGCCCACCTGAGCTTTTCAACCTCCTCCTCGATCGAAGACCCCACGGCCGAGTTGCCGATGTTGGCGTTGATCTTCACGCGGAACGCACGTCCGATGATCATGGGCTCGGATTCGGGATGGTTGATGTTGGCGGGAATGATCGCCCGCCCCTGTGCCACTTCATCCCGGACGAAAGAGGTGTCCATCCCCTCGCGAATGGCGACGAACTCCATCTCCTCGGTGACTTCGCCTCGGCGCGCGTAGCACATCTGAGTAACGGTGCCGCCGGTAGAGCGGAGAGGGCGGTTCCGGAGTGCCTTCGGGATCGCGACCGCTGTTTCGGGGTCGAGAGGCCGATAGGTCGTGGCGCCCTCGATCACCCCGCCCCGGCCCTCGATCCACGGTGACCGAAGCTTGGGCAGCCCGGAGTGGGGATCGACGCCCAGCGGTCCGCTGGTGTCGTTCACGCGTAGTGGAGGCTCTCCGCCGCCGAGGGAGATTTCTCGCATCGGCACGCGCACCCCGGTGCGGCCCTCCACGAAGACCTTCCTCGATTTCGGGAAAGCAGGGCCGTAATCACCTTCCAAAGCGTCGTTCATGTCATGATCGCCGTTACGCTCGGCACCGTTCTGGTGAGGCACTGTTGTTCTCCTTGGTGGGAAAATCTTTGGTGGATCCCTATACGAAAGCCGCCGCGGTGTGGGGCCGGGCGGCTCTTCCGGTGGTATCGAGTGGCTTCATGCCGCGCTCCCTACGCCGGTGTCAGCCGGGTCAGGTTCCAAGGGACTCTCTCAACCCTTCTGGGGTACCCCTGGCGGTTCACGAGAAAGATAAGCGGGCCGGTCTCCACCGCAAATCCCGACTAAGTGGCCGGTGGGTTGCCGTACGGCAACAGCTCGGCAGCAGCTCGGTGGCCGCGCGGTAAGCGCGCCTACTGAGTGGCGAAAATGAACGTATAGGTTTCGCCGAGTGTGAACTTGGCGTTCAGGGGGACCATTTCCATGAGCGCCAGGCCGAGGGATCTATCGGACGTGGTGACGGAAATGCCGATCAATCTCCGCACGGTGGAGTCACCCGGCATGCCCTCGGGAAGGGCCCAGTTCTCCCAGTCCAGTTGGTAGCGACCACGCTCGAACGTGAACCCCGGCGGAAGGCTTGCCCGGAGCTCCGGGGGTACGACCCCTGCGACCGCGTCCTCGGGCCAGGGGTTGTTCTGAACGATCAGGCGGTTCGCCGCGTCCTCGACGACGTCGAACGTGGCTCTGATCTCCGTCGCGCGGGCTCGGGTCAAGATTTCCTGAAACTGTGGAATGGCGATGCGGGCGACGATGCTTACGATCAGCATCACGGTCATCACTTCCGCGATCGTCGCGCCGCCCCGCTTTCTTGGGACGACGTCTGGAGCGTCGGTGGGAGAAGAAGGGCCGCTCAATTAGACGCCGCCCAGGTTCAGCACGCTGGCACCCGTGCCCACGAAGACATCGATAGGGTCGACCGACGAGTACGAGAGTGACACACGCCTGGTTCGCCCGACTATGCGGTAATCCCTGTTTGTGAGCCGGTGGTATTCCATTCCTTGAAAAACGGGGCCTGCTTCATCGAGCACGAGAGGGACACTCCCGGTATCGACCCGGTACTGCTCGATTTTTTGGGCCTGAAAATACATTACCAGACGGAGGGTCGATTCCTCCTCCTCCACGGGGGGCGGACCCGGAGAGGTGATCCGAAGAACATCGGGAGGCCAGCTCCAAATCCACAGAGACACGGCCGTGGCGATGATGAGGGCCACATGCCGCAACCCGAATCCCTGACGACCGACGCGTGCCTTGAGAGCGTGCGCCTCGACCTGTGCTCGGTCGGTCTGGTGACGAAGAACAGCTGCCAGGGCAGAGTCCCGTTCACTGGCCTGACTGACCTCCACCTCCGGAGGATCCGGCGAAGGATCCGGGGGTGGATTCGAATCTATTGAATCGCTCATCGAATCACTCGAATCGGCATCCCTTTCACCAGGACCAACCCCGGAGAAAGCTATCATAAAGATACCCCTTGAAATTCCCGAACGCACTCAGTTTTGTTCGGACGCTGACTCGGTATTTCGACTCTGGAGCTACCGCACAAGTCTCTTATACTTGATCCGATGAGGCTGGTCCGCGTCCGCTCCCATCCTTCTCCGCCGATCCTCTTCATACTCTTGGTAGTTCCCTTCGAACCAAATAGCCTGGCTCTCTCCTTCGAAGGCCAAAATATGGGTCGCGATCCTATCCAGGAACCAGCGGTCGTGTGAAATGACCATGACCGACCCCGCAAACGAGAGCAAGGCCTCTTCAAGCGCACGGAGCGTATCGACGTCCAGATCGTTCGTCGGCTCATCCAGCAGCATGAGATTCCCCCCCTCCTTCAGCAATTTGGCGAGGTGGAGCCGATTCCGCTCCCCACCGGAGAGGACACCTACCTTCTTCTGTTGCTCTGCTCCCCGAAAGTTGAACCAGGACAGGTAGGCTCTCGGGTTCACGTCGACCCGGCCGAACTGGAGAATCTCCAGTCCTTCCGCCACCTCCTCGAAGACTGTCTTGTTCGGATCCAAAGCCGATCTCGATTGGTCGACATAGGCCAGCTTGACCGTTTGTCCGAGCCGAACGGTACCCGCGTCGGGCTTTTCCTCTCCGGTGATCATCCGGAAGAGTGTGGTCTTTCCCGCACCATTGGGACCGATGATTCCGACGATGGCGCCCGGGGGAAGGACGAAGGAGAGCCCATGAATGAGCAGGTGATCGCCGAGGCTCTTCTCGACCGCCTCACACACCACGACGTCGTTCCCCAACCGGGGCCCCTTCGGGATGAGGATCTCCGCGGTGCGGATCTGTTCCCGCTCATCCTGCGCGAGAAGCTCCTCGTACGCGCCGATTCGAGCCTTACCCTTGGCGTGGCGTGCCCGAGGCGCCATGCGGATCCACTCCAATTCGCGAGCGAGGGAGCTTTGACGCGCAGACACCTGTTTTTCCTCGACCCGTAGCCGCTCGCTCTTCTGCTCCAGCCAGGAAGAGTAGTTTCCCTTCCACGGGACCCCTTCCCCGCGATCCAGCTCCAGAATCCACTCGGCCACGTTGTCGAGGAAATAGCGATCATGGGTGATCGCGACGACGGTTCCGGAGAACTCACTCAAGTATCGCTCGAGCCAGGCGACCGATTCGGCGTCGAGGTGGTTGGTCGGCTCGTCGAGCAGAAGCATGTCGGGTTCTTCGAGGAGCAGTGTACACAGAGCAACTCTCCTCTGCTCTCCGCCGGACAGCGTGTTTACATCCGCGTCGGGAGGCGGGAGGCGAAGGGCATCCATCGCGATCTCGACCCGGCGGTCCAAATCCCACGCATTGGACGCATCGATCCGGTCCTGAAGTCGGGCCTGCTTCTCGATGAGCGCCTGCATCTCCTCATCCGTCATCGGCTCCGCGAATTTCATGCTGATCTCCTCGAAGTCCTTGAGGAGATTGCGTGTCTCCCGAACGCCTTCCTCGACGTTGCCCCGGACGTCGAGCTCGGGGTTGAGCTCGGGCTCCTGCGACAGGTAGCCGATTTTTGTTCCTTTGGCTGCCCAGGCCTCACCAAGGAAATCTTCGTCCAGGCCTGCCATGATCTTCAGCAGGGTGCTCTTACCCGATCCGTTTGCTCCGACCACGCCGATTTTGGCCCCGTGAAAGAAAGAGAGCCAAATGCCCTTCAGGATTTCTCGCTTGGGCGGGACGATCTTCCGGAGGCCCTTCATCACATAGATGAACTGTTGATCGGTCATGTCTGGAAGGCTGTTGAGGGAGTGGGGCGGGCTGTGTTGGGAGCACCGGGGCCGAGGATGGTACAGGGGTCTACTTCAGGCTGGACAATCTAACGCTGATGCTGCCTGCCGGCCCAACTCCACTACCTGGGAGCCTAAGCGGCCACGAACAGCCCCGTGGTGTACATGACGATCAGCCCCACCACCACCCCGGCGGCGTTCAGCGGATCCTTGAAGCCTTCTCGCCCACGAGATCCCATACTCCGGCCGAGAACCGAGATGACCTGGACGATGGCTCCGGCGCCGATCGCCAGGAAGAGAACGCTGGCCGTCGGCGAATAAGAAAATCCTCCGATCCAAGTGCCGAAGATCGTGGGAACCCCAGCGATGAGGCCGAGGGCCACCAGCTTCACGTACGATGGCCTCGAACGGGCGAGCGGCGCCACGATGCCGAGGCCCTCTGTCGTGTTGTGAAGCAGAAATCCGAAGACCAAGCTCGTTCCCAGCGCCACTTCGCCGACCGCATAAGAGGAGCCGATGGCGAGGCCCTCCCCCAAGTTGTGAAGCCCGATCCCGATGGCGATCAACATGGACATACCCAGAGGAGTGATCGCGGAGTCACCGCGGGCTACGCGGCCCACGGCGTGAATCACCAGGGGCGTGCCGACCACTCCCAGGACGATGAGTCCGACCCCCTGAAAGGCTGAGGCCACCTGGCCCGTCAACTCAAAAGCCCCCTCCAGCGCGTCCACCCCGAGGAAGAGCAACAGGCCCACGGTGAAGCTCAGGAAGAAGTCGATCCAGCGTTGGCTCACGCCCGCGAGAAACGGAAGCCACAACAGCCCCAGGAACACCGGGATGACACCCACGTACAAGCCCAGAAGGGCGAAGGTAACGACGTAGGACCGGTTGATTTGCGGAGATTGCGTGGCGACGGCCACTTCCTGCGTAAAGGTGACTCCGGTCGAGCTGACGATCGTCACGATCAGCGGGTCGCCATCGACCCACGGGTAGGGGATCTCTAGCACAATGTCCTCGAGACGGCCGACCTCGCGGTCGGGTACGACCGTGTGCTCCCAGTAGGCGTCGTCCACCATCACCTGCGCAACCGTGACGGGCTCCGGGCCGCCGTTGACCATATGGACGCGGATCAGACCGGGTTGTGGAAAGGCGATCCGCTCGAAGGTGAGCTCCTCGATGGGTGGAAACGCGGCCCGAAACACGTCGGTGGGATCGACGCGAACGAACAACGCCAGCAAGCCTGCCAGCAGGAGCAGCGGGAGCACACCCTTGGCTGCCAGAGCCATACGTCCTTGGGGAGCCGAACGGGCAGTCCCATCCGACGGAACGGTGTCGGCCGGCTGACTGTCACTTGTGTCGCTCACGGCGTGGCGGGGGTCAAACCAGAGTCCGCCATCAGACCAGGGTCGGCGGCTTGACGTCGAAGATCCCGGACCACCCGAGCTCGGCAAATTCGCTCTGGTGGGCATGGAACATGTACTTCCCGGGGTAATCGTACGTGAACTCGAGGACGGCGCGTTCACCCTGGCACAACATCACCGTGTCGGTGAATTCGTAGCGTTCGAGATCCGTACCGGTGCGGTAGAGGCGAAAGAAGTTTCCGTGCAAGTGGAACGAATTCAGCACGTCGAACTCGGTCATGTTGCCGAGGTAGACACGCACCAACTCCCCCTGCTCGATCTCGATGGGATGTTTCTGGTAATGGAAGGCCACCGTGTTCACCGCATAGACTTCGTTGTCGCCGTCGAAGTTCGTGTCGAACCCGTTCATCAGCATCAACATTTCGTTGGCTTCCGGTCTTCCCTCCCGCGGATCTATGATGAACGCACCGTACAAACCTTTATGCACATGCCGCTTCAAGGGGATGGCATGACAGTGATAGAGGTGGAAGCCCATGGGCGCCGCGTCGAACTCGTAGACGAAGCTCTGTCCCGGCTCGACTATTTCGAAAACACCGTCCATCTCTGCAGCGTGGATACCGTGGAAGTGGATCGTGTGTGGATGACTTCCCGCGTTGGTGAAGTTCACCTTCAGCCGATCGCCCTCGGTACAACGGATGGTTGGTCCGGGAACCGTCCCGTTGTAGGTCCACGCAGCGAAGTATACGCCCGGCGCCACCTCGATCTCTCGATCCACTGCGGTGATTTCGTATTCTCTCTGAATCTGTCCACTCGGGAGCGTTGACACGCTGCCGTAGTCGAAGTTCTTGAGAAACGCAGTGGCGTCGAATCCCTCCGGATCCACATCGCCCTTGGCCCCGGCGAGTCCCGGGTCGTGTGCGCTCCCGGCTCCGCTGAGCGTCGGCGCGTCGTTCCCCAGCCTCGATCCGGCGAGTGCTCCCGCTCCGGCCGCCAGGCCTACGGCTCCGGCCACTCCTGATCTCAGAAGGTCACGGCGTGAGATTCCGGCATGGGCCTGGCCAGGCTTCTCGTCTTGTTTGTCTCCCATGCAAATTCCCTCGTTGCGGATACCCCAATATGAAAATTAGTCTTGCCTAATTTTTACAGAAACGAGCGGTTTGTCAAGGGTGTCTCATTGAAAATGGGGCGAATCGATGTAGACTCGACCGGAGGCGAGCCGACCCGGAGGCGTGGACTCATGGACAAGAAGGACGGATTCGCGGACAAGAAAGGCGGATTTAAGGACAAGAGGGCGGATGCGTGGGCAAGCTAGAAGGCTGTTGAAGAAGTACGGCCGGGGGCGGGAATCCAGATGATTGGCGTCGTTGGGGGCGGAATCTCAGGATTGGTCCTCGCTTACGAGCTTCGCCGTTTAGGCGTCGACGTCACTGTCTGGGAGGCGGCGAGCGTTCCGGGTGGTGTCATGCGATCCCAGCTCCATGGGGACCTCGTGTTGGAGTTGGGCCCTCAGAGGGCGCGGTTGACCGGTCCCTTCCGGCAGCTCGTGGAGAGCGTGGGCCTGAGCGAGGAGTTGGTCACGGCGCCTACGGATCTTCCTCTTTATATGTATCACCGAGGCCGACTGCGGCGGGCTCCCCTCTCGCTCTCGCAGGCCGTGACCACGGATCTTCTTCCATGGTGGGCCAAGGCGCGCGTGCTTGCCGAGCCGTTCACCGCGGGCCCCAGAGCAGGTGAGCTCGTGGGCCCGTTCTTGCGGAGGAAGTTCGGTGGGGCCGCGTATCGAGCTTTGCTGGGGCCCCTCTATGGCGGCCTCTACGCCTCCGATCCGGATCGCATGCCGGTGAAACACGCGCTGCAGAGGACCCTGGTGGAGCTTGGTGTTCGGAGGAGTATCTTGTGGCGGATGTTCCGTGGTGCGGGGCAGGCGGCCGCATCCGCGCCTTGCTCCTTTCGGGAAGGGTTGGGGGCGCTGCCGCTGGCGATCACCAGAAAGTTGGAGGGAAGTGTCCGGCTGGAAGCTCCGGTGCGGATGTTACGGAAAAAGGCGGTCGGGTGGGAGGTCACCGTGGACGGCGCCGGCATCGTGCCCGTGGACGCGGTTGTTTTGGCCTGCCCATCTGATACGGCCGCGGGCCTCTTGGGGAGCGCCTACCCGGAAGAAGCGGCCCGGCTCTCGGCTCTTCGGTACAACCGTCTCGCCCTCGTATACCTCAAGTCTGAAACAAGACTCCGTGGCCTCGGTTTTCAAGTGGCCTTCGGGGAGTCTCTCGAGACGAGGGGTGTGACCTGGAACGAGAGCCTTTTCGGACGCCCCGGGCTTCATACCGCCTACCTGGGCGGAATGAAGAACCCCGAGTTATCCGACTGGGACGATGGCCGGATTGCGGAAATCGCTTGCAAAGAATTCGAGGTCGCAACCGGATACCGGGCGGAGGCCATTCACGTTTCTAGAACACGGATTCCCGCATGGGACGAGACGTGGGATGGCCTCGAGGGCGTCGAGTGGCCGTCGGACCTCTATTTTTGCTCCAACTACACGGCCCGACCGGGGATCCTGGGCAGGATCACCGAGGCCAAGCGTTTGGCGGTCACTCTCGCCGCGACGGCACAGCCGACGGGCTACAAGCCTGTGTGACGTCGATGGGGGGCCTATGGGGCGTGGTGCGTGTAGTGATATCCGGTCAGTCTCCGGCGGCGTTGAGGCAGAACGTTTCTGGTGAGGCCCGACAGAGGCAGCGGCGCAAACCCAGCTCACCCATGATCGGCTCGGGCCGAAGCACGTCCTCTACGAGATCCGCGAGAAGCGCCGCGAAGGTGGCATCATCGTGGGGAATAGGCACGCGGTGGAACTCGAGGCCCGCTTCTTCCGCAATTTCGCGGAGCTCGCCATCCAACTCGCCCAACGTCTCGGACTGCTCATGCATGAAACTGACCGCATCGACGATGACCCGAGCTCCTTCGACCTCCCGAATTACGGTTGCGACCTCGGGAGCCGTCCATTCGATGTCACGGTTCGTATGGTTCTGATATCCGAGCGCGTAGTTGCTGATGCCGAGCTCGCGAGCCACCATACGACACACCTCCTCGACGTATGTCACGTACCGTGGCCCCCCGTCCAAGTATTGGAGCGGTGTACCGTGGGCCGAAAAGACGAGCGTAGTGTCGGAGGCGTGGAGGTCGACTCCCTCCCGCTTCACGTAGTCGAGAATGGCGTCAGCGCGGAGTCGTTGATACGCCGGGTGCCGATGCCAGCCCGTAATCTCACGTAGAGGCACCTCCCATGAGAGTTCGCTCATGGCAGCTCGAACGTCCTCCAGAGCCGCGATCGTGGTGGACCTGCCGCACAGAGGGTAGACGGGGAGGACCACCAATTGCTCCACGCCGTCGGTCTGCGCATCAGCCACGATCGCAGCGACGGACGGTTCCGTGAACTGCATGCCCGAATAACACCGCAGGTCCAAACCCCGGCGGCGGAGAATACGCTCGACCATGCGAACCTGCTTTCGGGCTTGTCCGTTCAGTGGGGATCCGCCGATCCGCTTGTATTCCTCGATCAGACCAGGCGCTCGTGCCTCAGCGAGCTTTCGGGCGCGACCACTACCCTTTCCAGACTCCAGGGACGAGTTACGGGCGAAGATACGCTCCAGAAAGGGGATGACCTCTTCGAGCGTGGGATTTTCGGGTTCACCGAAATTGAGTATCAAGACACCGATCTGCATCGATCAACGATTCCGCTTCAGTATCGGACAGTGCGGGGACGACGGAGCGGTCCTGGGCAACGGACGACTCATCAGCCAGCTAGACCGGGCTCGCACCACCACCCTGGCAGGAAGGGTGGTGGTGCGCGAAGCTCCGGTCCGTGGCTTGGAAGAGGAAACTGGACTCAGTTGCCAGAGCCCCTCGCCAGGGCCCGCGAGTATTCCTCGACTATGTCCTCGAAGCCCCTGGGGACGTCATAAGAGCCGGAGCTGAAGACCCGATTTTCGCTCTCTCCCTCCATCTCTCGCCGTAAGCCGAACTCCAGTTGCTGCAGTCCTTCGACGATCTGCGACTGGAGCCGGGCCAACTCAGCCAGGTCCAGGTAGACATCCTCACGGTCCAGTTGCCTCAGAGCCGCGATCACGTCGCCGAGTTGCTGCTGGTTCAGGTCCACATCTTCGAGGAGGCGTTGTAGCTCGAGCGCCTCCTGGAGGCGCTGCCGAGCCTCGCTGCGGGACTGGCGGATGTCGCCCGTTGAGAGACGGCCGTATCTGGAGCCGGCATATGCACCGCCCCGATTTCCTCCGTCCGGGCCACCCAAACCTCCTTGCTGGCCTCCTTGTTGACCCTGACCCTGTTGGCCTTGCTGACCCTGACCCTGTTGACCTTGCTGACCCTGGCCTTGTTGACCCTGGCCTTGTTGGCCTTGCTGACCCTGTTCGCCCTGTTCGCCCTGTTCGCCCTGCTGACCCTGTTGGCCTTGCTGACCTCGCTCACCGAGTCTGCGTGAGAGCGACTCGACACCCCGCTGGAGGGCCCTTGCCCGATCGAGTGCCTCCGCACGAAGATCAGATTGGTCGGCGCCAATCGCGTCATTCGCTCTTTCCAGTTGCTCCTGGAGCTCTTCGACGATGCGCGTGGTTTCGGCCTCGAACTCTCTCGTGTATTCACGATCCTGCGTGCCGATGAGCCCGCGGGAATAACGAACACGTTCCTTGAGCTTGTCGTCCTCGATCACATCTCCGGCCTCTTCCAACCGCTCCGCAGCGTCCCTTTGGTTCGCCCGGGCGTCGGCCGTCAGCCGGTCGATCTCGCGCTCCAAGTCGGCGATTTCATCGTGCATCGCTTCCTTGCGTTCAAATAGGCGTCTTCCGGCTTCCGAGCCCGGCCCAAGCCTTGCTTCCGCGAGACGGTCCATGCCGGCCTCTATGTCACGTTGTTCGCGGGCCAGGTCTTCGGCTCTCGACCGGGCGTCCTCGACATCGGTGGCGAGCCGCTCCTGACGATCTCGTTGCAAGCGTCGTGTCGCGTCTTCCAACTGGTCGAGCGCCGATTCGGCGTTGGCGGTTGCGGCGCTCCCGGACCCGGCCGCTGCACGGCGCATGTCCGCAGCCGCGTCTTGAAGCCGCCGAGCTGCGTCCGCCAACTGCTGGTCGTTGTTCTCACGCGCCAGGATTTCGAGGCGGCGGGCCGCCTCTTCGGTATCCTCGGCGAGTTGACGCTGAGCTTGGGCACTCGCGCCGCCCGACGCGCCTCCTTGCTGGGCGGCGGCCCGGCGCTGCCGTTCTGCCTGCTGCTGCTGCCGCCTGGCGAGTTCCTTCAGGGCCTCCATCTCCTCTTCGACCTGAGCACCGGCCTGTTGGCGCTGACCGCGTTCGACGGTCTCGTACTGGTTCTGAAGCTTATCGAGCTCGAGCTCGAAGATATCGGCCAGGTCGTCCGCTCTCGCGCCGCCGCCGCCGCCGCCCTGCTGCCCTTGACTGACCTCTACCTCATAACTCTCCTCGGCCTTCTGGAGATTCTGGAGCGCTTTCAACTCGGGAGAGATCGCTTCCTGTAGGTCCCCTTCATCGAGGATCTTCTGCGCGGCTTCCATCTCGACGATGGCCTGGCGCATCGCCTCTGAAATGCTCTGGAACTGAGGATCGTTCCCCAAGCCGCGAGCCGTCAGCCGGTCCAAAATGCCGGCCACCTGATCCCTCGCGGCGCCCTGGGCCAAGCTTATGCTGCGTAGGTTTTCCCGGAACTCGCTTTCACTATAACTCTCACGGTCTCGCAACAGGTTGTACGTGGCTGCAACCACCAGCTCCTGTTGCTCGGAGAGAGCACCGTCGTCCCCACCGCCGCCGCCGCCGCCGCCGCCTCCCTGCTCGGCCTGGCGGAAGTCCACACGGAAGGGGCGGATTTTCAGGAAGTAGATGTCACTCTTCGCGGTGCGGCTATCCGGCCCCTGGTTGCTGTCTTCAACCTGGGCGTAGTAGGCAATGAGGTCACCGGACTCGAGGCCGAAATCCTCGAGAAAGAGCGTGTGACCAGCGGTGACCTCCGGGGTCGCACGGCCGTCGAACAACCGGACCGTGTCCTCGGGGCCACCGTTGACCGAGTAGATGAAAAGCAACTCGGAGATACCGTAGTCGTCGTCGGCTGTCACTTCTACATAAAATTCCTCGATCGGACTCGCGCGCTCATCACGCCCGGGCTTGGAAAACGACACAGACGGTGGCTGATCCCTCAGAACGTCGATCACGTACTGAGGAGACGCCGGAACGAGCTCTCCGGATGCCCTCTCTAGCGTGATCTCGTAGTATCCTTCGCGCTCGACGGTCAGGCTCGCTGTCCACGTGCCGTCCCCTTCGTCCGTGAGCGCCACCACCTCGCCGTCGACGAGGAGCTGCCCGCCCGGTGTGAGCATCGTGGGAAAGATTCTCAGCGTTACCACGGTCCCCCGGACCGCGGCGATGTCACCTCCGAATTCTATCGTGCGGGAGGGGAGCCCTGTGTAGGCGGGAAAGTCATACTCCAAATCGAGATGTTCTACATACGGGAGATCGGCCACCTCGATTCGGTGTGTGGGCGAGCGAATGCCGGTGGATTCGACGTAGTAATCCGTGTGCTCGTCTACGCTGAGAAGGAGGAGCTCGAAGCCGGCGCCTCCGTCGGCGAGCATGGAGAGCTGGTCGAACGCGTCCGAGGACTCCCCACGGAAGAAGATCTGCGCCTCCCCGGTCTCAAATCCCAGGAGTTTGGCTGTGACGAGTTGATCGGAACCTCGGGCAATCGTGATGTCACCGGGGCTCACGGAAATCGAATACGGGTTTACCGCCCCGGCGTCCCGTGTCGGGAACAGGAGGGCGGCCGCCCCGTCGCGGACTTGAGTGGGTCCGAAGAGCAATAACACGATGGAGCCGAGTGCCACCGCAAACAGCGCTCCTGACGCCCGTTGAAGACCTTTTTTCTCGATCCGGCGCCCGAAATCGATCTCTCCCGCGCGCAGGAGCGCACTCTCGACGACTCGCTGTGCGAGGGCCTCGGAAGTTTGGTCCGAATCGGATGTGGTCTCGAGCGCTGCCAGCACCGAGGCCTCCAGGGAGGGCTCGTGCTCTTCCAGATAGAGGGCCGCCTGCTCGTCAGAGACTCGCCGCGTTAGAGGCCAGACGAGGAAACGGGCTGTCAGTCCGGCCACGAGGACCCAAAGGATCCCCCGGAACCACAGGACCGACGAGGCGCTGAAACGCGCGACTTCGAGTCCATAGACCGACAGGAGGAACGCCAGTAAACCGGCTCCGAACACGATGG
Source organism: Gemmatimonadota bacterium (assembly GCA_022563405.1). Lineage (GTDB taxonomy): Bacteria > Gemmatimonadota > Gemmatimonadetes > Longimicrobiales > Gaopeijiaceae > UBA822. The sequence continues at coordinate 33,619 of JADFNK010000001.1, forward strand.
CCATTCCCCGGATCGCGATGCGCGTGCGCCACCGCCTGCGAATCTGGCGAACCATGGCCAGGACCCGGTTATTGCCCTCATGTGTTGCTCGGTACATAACTCCTCCCATGCTCAAATCTTGTTGTCGTCGTCCGAGAAATCCAGTTAGAGATCGCGGTCTCAATCAACAACAGTACCAAGGCAGCCACCATCAGGAGCCGCCAAAGGGACTGGCGCCGCTCCTGGTTCCTCTCCTGCATTTCGACCGAAAGTGTCTCTCCGCCGGCCCCTATCACGACGCCCGTCTCCCGAGGAGCGACGGCCGCCGCCAACTCCTCGGGGTCCATGGCTTCCAACTCGGACTCGGCTACGTCCACGTTCACCGCCACCGCGAAAGGACGTGCCGGGTTCGTACCCGGTGGCCGGACCGGGTAAAATCCTGGCTCCTCAAGCTCCAAGAAACGAGGTCCGGCCGTCGCGGGCAAGGCCACACTTCCACCGCCCGGCGTCAGCGCGACCAGATCCACGTCGGGCGGTAGCTCGGTCTCCCGGTCCGCGACGAACACCAGACCGGCCGGATCCGCGAGGTCGAGGACCTGACCGATGGTGAACCAGGGCACTCGTTCCTGGTATCCGGAGAGGTGGCGCATCAACCCGTGGATGAACGGGAGAAATACGGGCTGAACCGCCAGATCGTTCCAGTACCTGTCCATCGTGCTGGTCCAGACGAGCACAGTCCCCTCACCCAGGCGCCGCTCGGCAAGCGCGACCGACCCGTCGTCGAACCACGCGAGCCCTCGTCCCTCTGGAACCAGCTCCAAGTCCCGCGACCGGAAAAACCGCGCCCGGGAGAAGTCGCCGCTCCGGGGTCCAGCGAACGCCTCGAACACAGGATGGGAACGATCGAGGCGCCCCAGTCGAGCCGCTCCCCTCGAGTGGTTCCTGGCGGGGCCGAAGCGTCCGGGGAGTATCTCTTCGAGCCCCGTTTGCCACGCGCTCCGCTCTCCTAGGACGAGCAAGAGTCCCCCGCCCTCCTCGACGAACCTGCGCAGGCGATCACCAGCAGCGCCCTGTGGGAATGGGATGTCATTGAGAATGACCACGTCCGTCGACGCCAAATCGGCCGCCGAGAGGGAAGTGGAACGCCTCACTTCGACGTCGAAGGACGCCTCTTCGCTTATATGAGCGGTTTCGATGTAAAAGCTGGCGTCTTGCTGCGGATTGGCGCCCTCCAACACGATGGTACGCATCGCCCTTCCGGGCGAAAGCACGAAGTGGAACTCGTCGTCTTGGGGAAGTGCATCGGGGTCGATCCGGATCGACCCACGGGTGTACACGTCCGAGAGTGTGAAGGCCTCGAACGTCACCACCGCCGAGCCCGTCGACTCGAGGTGCACGGTCTGCGTCTGTACTTCCTGTCCGTCGATTTCGAGGACTATGGACAGGTCTACCGGTGCTTCCCCGCCACGGCGGACCACACGGGCCTCCGCCGTCATACGTTCCTGGCCGGAGAAGAAATCTCGCCGGAGGGTCACCGACGCTACGGTGGCATTCGGAGTCGTTTCATCGGAAATCAGCACGGGGCTCACGAGCGTTCCGGGGGGGAACGTCACACCCTCGTCTCCCTTCCACCCGTTACGTTGGAAGTCGCTGATGATCACGACCTCCCGCTGGTACTGGGGCTCGGACTCATCCAGGATCGTCTGGGCCAACTTCAGGGCGGGGCCGTACAGAGTCCCGTCTGCGCTCACACTGGTGGTGTCCAGGGCGGCAAGCAGGCGGTCCCGATCGGAGGTCGCCCGGAGGACCGCCTCCGCACCCCTCGACATCAGGACCAGGCTCGCGCGATCTTGAGCGCCTAGGCCCTCGAACACTTCTCGAGCCTGAGTCTTGGCCCGCTCCCAGCGGTCGCCGTAGCCCATCGAGTAGGATCGGTCCAGTACTACGACGACTTCGCGGGGTCCTCCGGTCGAGCCGATCCCCACTACATCGTTCTCGAAGAATGGGCGGCTGAACGCGGCCACGAGTAGTGCCAACGCCAGAGCCCGGATCGCCAACAGGGCCCAGTGGTGGATCTTCTTACGCCGGCTCGACCGAAAGGGGATCTGCCTGAGGAACATCAAAGATGGGAAGTCCACCACTTGGCGGCGCTGTCTCTCAGTCAGGTGGACGACGATCGGCACCACCAGACCCGCGAGGCCCAGCAGGAAGAGGGGCGCGAGAAGACCCATCAGCGCACCCTGGCCAACTTCTCGCGGCTCGAGAGGTACTGGAAGAGGGCGTGATCCAGCGGCTTCGAGGTGTCGAGCACCGTGTAGTCGATACGGCTCCCCGTGAAGAGACGTGCCAACTCTTCCGTGTGTTCGCCAATGAGAGCACGATATTCGGTTGCGAGCCGATCGGGCACGATGGGAATCATCTTATCACTCTCCATATCCCGAAAACTCGCCGCACTCTCGAACGGGAATTCCAGTTCGGCCGGGTCGAGCACATGAAACACGATCACGTCGTGGCCTCGAGCTCTGAGATGTCGAATGGAGTCGATCACCTGCTCCGGCTCTTCGTAAAAATCCGAAATGACGAGAATGATCCCCCGGTGGTGGAGGTTGTCACCCAGTCGCATGAGTGGGTCCCGCAGTACGCCGGGCCGCCCCGGTTCCGCGCGCGTCAGCACGTGTAGGATACGCTGCAAGTGGCGGGTGGACGGCGGTATGTACTCCACGATCTCGTGGTCGAAGGTCGCGAGGCCCACCCGGTCTCTCTGCTTTTGTGAGAAGAAAGAGAGAGCCGCCGCCAAGTAACGGGCGTAGTCCAGTTTGGTGACCGCGTGTGTACCGAAGCTCATGGACTTGGAGATGTCGAGCGCGATCACAAAATTGGCGCTGGTCTCCGCCTCGAAGAGCTTGAGATAAAAACGGTCCGTGCGACCGTAGAGCTTCCAGTCGATGCGCCGGATGTCATCGCCCGGCATGTATTGGCGGTGCTCCGCGAAATCGAGTGACAACCCCAGGTGCGGTGACCTGTGAATGCCCTGGAGGAATCCGTCCACGACGGTGCGGGCCAACAGATCCAGACCGTTTATTCGGCTCAATATGGCCGGATCGAGGAACTGCGTATCGGCACCGTGAATACTCGACCGTTCTCTGACAGCCATTGGGAAATCCGCCTAGAGGCCCGAGGAGGGCACAGGCACGATCTCGAGCAGCTGGTCGACCAGTTCGGCCGTCGTCACACCTTCGGATTCCGCGTGGAAGTTGGTGAGAATTCTGTGCCTCAGGACCGGGTGGGCGAGCGCTCGGATGTCCTCGAAGCTCACGTTGTAACGTCCCTTCGTTATCGCTCGAGCCTTCCCTCCCAGAATGAGATATTGGGCGGCCCGGACGCTTGCCCCGAAGGCGACCCACTTGTTGATGAAGTCCGGACTATCTCCGTTCCGACTCGGCCGCGTGGTCCTGACCATGTTGACGGCATAACGCATTACCGCGTCCGGGACGGGTACCTTTCGCACGAGCTCCTGGAACGCGACGAGATCCGGGCCCGTGACGGCGTGCTTGAAGTCGGGCTTCAGGATTCCGGTCGTCGTGCGCACCACCTCCATCTCATCATCTAGCTCGAGATGGTCCATGATGATCTTGAACATGAAGCGGTCGAGCTGCGCCTCTGGCAGTGGGTATGTGCCCTCGAGCTCGATGGGATTCTGGGTCGCGAACACATAGAAAGGCTCTTCGAGCACGTAAGTCGTGCCCTGAACCGTAACACGGTGCTCTTGCATCGCTTCCAGGAGCGCCGACTGGGTCTTGGGGGGCGTCCGGTTGATCTCGTCGGCGAGGAGAATGTTCGCGAAGATGGGACCTGGGGCGAACACCATGCTCCGGCGACCGGTCTTCGGGTCTTCCTGGATGATGTCCGTGCCCGTGATGTCCGACGGCATCAAGTCCGGAGTGAACTGGATTCGCGAGAACTTGAGATCGAGGACTTCAGCGACGGTGTGGATCAACAACGTCTTCGCCAGCCCGGGAACACCGAGCAGCAAGCTATTGCCGCCCACGAAGAGAGAAAGAAGCATCTGCTCGATGACCTCTTCCTGCCCGATTATGAGCTTCCGAACCTCCTTTATGATCTGCTCACGCCCCGCCTTCATTCGATCGGCGAGATCGATGTCATCCGGACTCTCTAGAGCGCGCGACTTGGGCCCGTCGTCTGCCTCGGCCTCAACTGCGACTTCGGCGACTTCCTGTTCTTCCTTGAATGCCATTTCGTGCTCCGTCGAGGCCGGCGCGCGGCCAGCTGGCTCATCGTTGAGGTTTCTTGCCGTCCCGGTCGGCTACGATGCCACCGGGGTGGATTATGGTACCACTCAGTGTGTCATGGCGTAGATGACATAGTTGACACCCAATTTGTACGCTTCGTTGGACAGGTCGATCGGATACCACCCTACGTCTGAGAACTCCCAGTACTCTCCGATGTCGTTGTTATAGTTGGCGATCACCATCAAACGCCGTTCCGGATCGTTTTTTTCGTGGAGCCCCAAATACACGGGCACAACCCGGTAGGTAGGAGACGCCAGGGTCTTTAGCGACTCGATCCGGAAAAAAGAGTCGAAGATCCTATGGGTTTCGTCAAGTTCGACGAATTCGGCCCCCGGGATCACTCGTTTCATCTGAGCGTCGAAGTTGAACCAATCGGCGTCACGGAAGTCGTCGGCGATCAGAAAGCCGCCTTTGAGCAGGTAGTTCCTGAGCCCTTCGACCTCCGATTCCGTCGGATTCCAATACCCGGGCTCGGAGATATACGCAAGGGGGAAGCGGGTGAGTTCCGGGTCGTCCGTCGTGAAAATATTCCCGCCGTCCATATAGGGCCGCAGGTAAGTCGTCTCGCGAAGGATGTTCATGAAGTTCCGTTCCGCCCTGGGGTAGTCATGGGCCCACGGCGGCTGCCCTCCTCGCCCTCGCCCAAAACTTCCGGCGCTGAGACCTACGCCGAAGCGGATACGCGCGAACGTGAAGCGGCCATCGTAGGGCACGTTGGCGTCCTGTAAATTGCCGCCGCCGCGGACCACCTCGATCTCGGGTGGATCTCCTGGGTGGAGCCCGGAATGTACGACCGCGACCGATCCGGTCAGCACCGAAGCCGTGACGAAACCCAGCAGGGGCAGAGGGAGCGCGCCGCTCACCTCGAGCGCGCGCCGGGGGGGGCCACCGGTCCGTCCGTCCCTGGCGAAGTCGCTCCGCCATCCGGTCGTGCCGGAGGAGCACCGCCAGCCGCGCCGCTTCTGATGTCGAGAAGTAGCTCCAGTCCCGCCGGGAAGTTCGGTGCGATCTCGAGGGCCCTCAGAATCGTCCGTCGGGCTTGAACCGGATCACGGGCCCGTACATAAGAGAGAGAGAGATCGTAGTACGCGCCCGCCAAGTCCGCCGGCTCCAGCGCGAGAATGGCTCTCCGCTCCCGCACCTCACCTATTGCGTCCCCACGGGCCTCATGAGCCTCCGCCAGGCGGTCGTGTAGATCGACCTCGTAGGGGTAGATGAGAACGGCCGCGTCCATCGCCTCGGCGGCGCGCTGGGTGTCGCCCAGCTCGGTCCGAAGCTCGGCGAGTTGGAGAAACGCTTCGTAATGGCTCTCGTTCAAAGCAGTCAGGTGCGCGAGTGCGTCCGCGGCCTCCTCCGTCTCTTCTCGTTGCTGATGAATCTGCGCGAGATACCAATACGGACTGCCCGCTCCTCCGTACTCCGGGAAGAGATCGACCGCTGCGCGGAGATGCTCCTCGGCCTCCTCCAAGCGTTCCTCCTGGAACAGCATGATTCCGAGGGACAGCCGCGCCTGAAAGTTGCCCGGGTTCTCTCGCACCACCCTCGTCAAATCTTCGATCGTCTGCGGGTTCTCAGGGATGCCCGGGCTGTCGGCGGGCGGCTCGAGGGCCTTCAACGGGATGGCGAAACGCTCCTGGAAATATTCGTCGAAGTCGCGGTCGAGCTCGTCCATGCTGATGTCCAGGAGGCTCTCCATCAGCTCCGGTGTCGCCCGTCCGTCCCGGTATCCAAGGAGCATGTCCCGAATGACCTGAAGTCCCCAGCGGTCCTCGATAAAGGCGAACACGAGCGACGCTTGCAGATAAGAATCGATGACCTGCTCGGGGTAGTCGGGCTGCACGAAACCGGAATTCAACTCGCTTACCGGTAGCAGCATTCCCTCGCGGTATCGGTTGAGAAACGCGGGGTCGGGCTGGTGGCCCCAACCTTCGCGGGCGCGGCGCTGTTCGTGGACGGCCAAACCCTCGGAGAACCAGCGCGGGACGTTGTGCTCGGTGAGCCCGAGGTGGAACACGTGGGCGAGTTCGTGCCAGAGGACGGACGCCCAGTTGAAATTTCCGACGGGCCGGGCGGCGGGCGAGTCCATAGCGAGAAGGCTTCCGAAGGCCACGCCGAGAGCGCCCATGCCACTCAGCCCGATGGTCCGGACAGAGAAGTCGCTGGAATTCGGATAGACCTCGATTCGGATGGGCAGCGGCGGCTCATACCCGCCATACCGTTCTACCAGGGCCTCGTATGCCTCTTCCGCGATCTGTTCAATGTACGGCTGGAGCAGTGCCGACTCGCGTTGGTGCACAACGAAGAGGAAACGGGGGTCGTCGTCATCGATATCGTAGTACTCGAAGGTGTCCATGAGCAGCAGCGTGTTGTAAAACCACACGCTGTGCGGATCTCCCTCGAAGGCCGTCTCGAGGTTGGCCTTGGCTTCCTCGATCAAGCCGAGCCGCAGCTGATTCACGCCGAGGATCCCGTAGGCTCTCCACGAGAGGGAGTCTATTCTGACGGCCTCTTCCGCCAGGCGAGTCGCCTCGAGGTACTTCCGGCTCTCTACGCTCAAGAGCGCGATATCGTTGTACAGCTCGGCGTAGGTTGGGCTGAGCCCGGTAACCTGGTCACGGATCGCCTCATACTCACCGGTCTCGCCGCGGAGAAAATGACTGGCCGCGAGGACGCTCAGCGCCTCCAAGGAGGTGGGGTTCACCTCGAGTGCCCGCTCGAGCTCGGATCGGGCCTCTTCGTGATTTTCCGCCTTGAGGAGAAGTCTGGCCTTGAAGACCCTCGCTTCGACCAGATTCTCGTTCTGCTCGAGGGCCATGTCTACCTGATCCATCACTCCGATCGTGCCATTGAATTCCATCGCGCGGGCTAAACCCAGGAGCGCGCGTGGATGGTTCGGATTTAGTTGGAGCACCTCCTGCATCGCCACGTCGGCTTCCGGTCCGTTGTACTTCTCGAGAAAGAACTCCCCGACCAGGACGCGCGGTTCCAGGTTACCCGGATCGGCGGCGATGGCTTCATCGTAGGCCCTGAGGGCGTCCTGGAAGAGTGCGTACTCCCGGGAGCCCAGGTAGCGAACCGCTGTCGCCACGGCGGTGAGGTCGGCCGAGGAGAGAGGCGTCGAGCCGTTGTAGATGTCGATGAAGGAGTCGAAGATCGATAACGCGGCCTCACGATCCCCATACGTCCATTCTATGATGGCGAGCTTCAAGCGGGCGGAGTGCCGGTCGACCGCACCACCCTGGACCGCTCGATTGAAGTGGACGCGGGCTTCGTCGATCCGTCCCAATTCGTAATAGACTTCGCCGGCGGTGTAGGCGAGTTCGGTCTCCAAAACGGGCGGGGCCTGAGCCAAGGCTTCGAGCGCATCCTCGTATCGGCCCACCTCGGCCAGGGCCGAGACATACGCCACGTATGCTCTTCGGCGATCGTTTCGGCTCAGATCCGGCCCCGGGTCCGATCGGGAGATCTCCGCGAGGGACTCGATGGCCGTCTCATAGGCCCCCGAGCGAAGTTCAGAGATGGCTTCGTCCAGCGTCTGCGCTCCACCGGCGGATGGACCGAACGCGGCGAGCGCGACCAGGAGAAACCCGCGTTTCATTCGTTCCCGCCCGTCCGAGCCTCGATCTCCCTGTTGGTGAGAGCCAGCTCGACGAGCAACTCCTCCAGTTCGTTATCGTACCGGTCCTGGTCGATCTGACCCCTCAGCGGGAGGAGCTCCTCGATGCGCCGCTCCACGTCCGCCTTCCGCACCAAGATGGCTCGGAGCTCCTCATCGTCGGTGGCGCGCGCCGCGGCGAGGGTCGGGTCGCCGGCCAAGAACATCGTCCGTGCGAGAGCACCATCCAGCGCGTCCACCAAGTCGGTGCTCCCTTCTCCATCGCCGTTGTCGTCGAGCACGGGGTGCTCGGTGGCGATCCGGTTCGACGTCTCGTATTCCCGCGTGACTTCGGAGCGCGCGAACTCGAATGCCTCCCAGACCGACACGCGCCCATCCTTGTTCAGATCGGCGTCTTCACCGGTGAACGCGTCGATGAAGTAGCCCCCGAAGATCGTTTCGTTCCTCTCCCTCCCGGTCCTCGTGGCGGTGACGATCGTACGTCCCTCTCCTGAGAGGGCCTTCACGAATTCTCCGCTCGCACTCGCGAGGTTCATGAACGCCACTCGCCGACCTGACAGCTGATCGAGGTGCAGGGCGAAGTCCTCCGCGGTGAGGTCGGGCCCCGGAAGGTTGAAGCGAGACTGTCCGGTGGAGTAGCTGCCGTGCCCGATCAGCACCACGAAGATGTGATCGCCGGGCTGGGAGTTGGAAACCAGCTTGGCGAAAGCCAGGTCGACGTTCTCTCGGGTCGAGCGGTCCTGGATGCGCACATCGGCGGTCGGGTCCTCGCCCAAGTAGATGATGTGATCGGCGGGTAGGCCGAACTTCTCACTCGCCACAGCGACGAGAGCGCTGCCCCACTCCGTGAATCGCTCGCTGTACATTGGGTCCCCGCCCAGACCCGTGATGACGAGGAGGTGGGGGTCCTGCCCCGCTACCGGTCGAGCCACAGCCGTCGCCGCCAAGAGCAAGACGATGCCAAGAGTGCCCCTAGACATCACCGGGGAGATCAAATGAGACTCCTCTTCCTCCGGTAGCCCCACTCACCGGCCATCAATCCCAAGACGAGAAACAGCAGGATCGGCATGTCCCAGAGATCCCGTTCCTCGGTGAGCGTGACGCCGGCCCCGGTAAAGCTGATGTCCTCGGCGAGGGTCGCCACATTCTCCGGCGTGTAAAACAGCCCGCCGGTCTGGTCCGCAATCCGGCGCAATGTAGTCCCCCGCATGCTCGCGTCGAAGTACTCGTCGGCCGAGGGCGCCGCCTCCACGTAGGTGACGGCGGTCCCGATGGTGTCTCCGCCGCGCGACGCGAGTATGGAGACTTCGTACAGCCCCGGGGAGGTGGTCAGAAAACGACCGCCGTATTGCCCGTCTTGTTCTACATCCCATTCCAGGGTGATGGTCATGGAGTCGCCGGATGGATCGCGTACGACGGCGACGACGTTGGCGTTGTTTACGGCCGCATACGCCGAGTCTCCCACCTCGACCAGGATATTCACGGGTTGCCCCGGCTCCACCAGCTCACGCTCGGTTTGGGCCCCGACCTGCTCGGGCACACCGTCCGTGAGCCAGCGGAGAAGCTGCCGCCAGAACGTCTCGTGGGTCTGGTCTTCGAGCGGGATGTCGGCGTGCATCTGCCAGATCCAGGAGTCCTGGATCGGCAGCACGACCACCTTGCCGCGGCCATAACGATGGAAGGCGAGTACCACCTGGCGCTCCCGGTCCTCCTCCGTACCACCGGTCAAGAGGCTGGTGGCACCGGGTTTGAGACGTGTGATGGGATTGAGGGTCGTGACGGACGGGAGGGCTTCCCACCGTTCAACGACCGCCTCGCTGTTGTCGGCTCCGAGTTGCGTAGCGGGGTGCGTGAGACCCGCGCGCGTGGGGGTGATGAAGAGCTCGTCGAAGTAAGGCCCGACCCCTGAGCTCAGTTCGTCGTCCAGAAAGACGGGTAGGACCTCCGCCAAGCGCGTGCCTTGGTAACCTCCCTCCGCGAACGCGTTGCGGCCGCCCAGGAACAAGAGGCCGCCGCCCCGCCGGGACACGAAGTCCGCGATCATGTCGAGCTGATCGTGCGTGAAGAAGCTCGCCTCCACACTCCCGAGGATCAGCGCCCGGTACCGGAACAGCTCTTCCCGTGTCTTCGGGAAACCGGCCGCGAGCTCCTCGGCGTTGTCGACGTCCAGACGGAGGAATTTGCCTTCGGCCGTACGTTGAAGAAGCACAACTTGGAGGTTCTCGTCTTCAGAGACCGCACGGCGGAGGAATTTCACCTCCCAGCGAGGCTCCCCCTCGAAGTAGAGGATCTTTTCCGCGTCGCTCACGACGTTGACGAGGACGTCCCGAACGTTGTTCTCCGTCACCCGCTCACCTGGCTGAATCGAGACTCGGAATCGGAGCAGACGGGGTCCCGCGTCCTGGGCCTGGATCCGGACCCTGACCACCACCGGTTCGCCATCGCGCTCGAAGGTCACGTCCTCGGAGGCCAGAAGCAGGCCTGTGTCCTCCACCACGAGTTGGACCGTCCGCCCCGAATACCCCCGGTGTGACACGATGACGTCTACCACCAACGACGTTCCTGCGAGGACCGTCCTCGGCATCTCCACGCGGCTGATTTGCACGTCCGGCGTAAGTTCCTCCTCACCGAGGCCCACTGTATAGACGGGAATGCCGGCAGCCTGGAGCGGCAAGAGCGATTCGGCCAAGACCTCGCCGGAATTGTCGGCACCGTCCGAAAAGACCACCAAACCCGAGATCGGAACGCCGGCCAGCTCCTCCTGAGCCCGCACCATAGCGTTACCGAGGTTCGTCGCCGTACCCGAGTACGACAGATCGGCCATGTCGTTTAGACGGCTCGCGTCGCGGCTGAAACGGAAGAAGCGGAGCGTGAACTTCTCTTCCAGAGCCGTCAGAAGCTCGCTGCCTTCGCTGCCGAAGGTCGCCTGGACGAAGTCGCTTCTGGCCACTCCGTCTTGATCGGTGATGCGCATGCTTTGCGAATCGTCGATCAGAATACCCACGAAATTCCGCTGTGGAACGACCGAAGTGAGTATCAGCGTAGGCCGGAAGAGAATGAAGACGAGGATCGCCACCAACCCGAGCCTCAGCGCCGCCATCACACCTCGGTCCCATCGGCTGCTGGCTCCCCTGGCCGCTCTATACGTCAAAAGGGCAGGCAGCGTAACCACCGCCACACCGCCCAGAACGAGCAAGACCGGCCAAGGCGAGGCGAACGTGAAGTCCCCCTCCTGGAACAGGAGCAGCCTGTACTTAAAAAGGAACTCGAAGATCGTGTCCATCAGCGCGCTCCCCGGGCCATCAGTGACTCATCGCATAGACTATGAAATTGACGCCCATCTCGTAGGCGTACTTGGAGTATACAAACGGGTAATAGGGGTCGTCCGCCCACTCCCACGCGTCGCCCAGGTCGGTGTTCCAGTTGATGATGACCATGAGGCGACCCTTTTCGTCGTGGATCCCCTTGACCATGGGAATGAAGCCGTCGCGTTCCCAGGTCGGACAGCGGCTGAGGTCGGCCTGGGAGAACGCAGTACAGTTTCTGATGCCTATATTCGGCACCTGGATCACTTCGTCGATCTCGTAGAATGTCGTGAAAATGTTATGGTCGATCGGCAGGTCCTCGATCTCGTATCCGGGCAGAACCTGTTGGATCTCATACTCGAAATTCGCCCACTCCCGGGTGCCCCAGAAGTCGTCGATGACCAGAAACCCGCCCTGTAGCAGGTAACCGCGAAGGCCCTCGATTTCGGCTGGGCGGAGCGCCATCCTGCCCACCTCGAGCGCATATAAGAAGGGGAAACGGCGTAAGTCGGGGTCGTCGAGGAAGACTACGAATTCCGAAAGATAGGCGTCGAGGTTCGGGAGGAGCCGATCGATGAACGAGAGGAAAATCTCGTCCGCCCTCGGATAATCCGTCCTCCAGGAACCCCCTCGGCCATAAAACCCGCCGAACCCGCTGTAGGCGACACGGGAGAAATAGAACTCATGCGGTATGCCGATGGTCAGAATTTGAGCGGCGTCGGCTCGGCTCTCCGCGCCGACCCCCGCTTCGATCGGAGCCCGAAGAGCGCCCAGAGCTTCGGACACACCAGTCGAGCTCAAGAAGCGGGCCTGGGCCTTGGGGAGCGGGGCGGAGCTCTCGGTGTTCGTGGCGTCGGACGGGGTTGTCGCATCCGTCCTGGCCGGTGGGGAGCCGAGCAGCACGATCAGAGCGATCGCACCCGCGGCGGCGCCCACTGATGACGGTAGTACCCGCACGATACGCTCCATTCTTTCGTCGGTGACAACTACTTCCAGCGTACCGGGCCGAACGGGTAGCCGCGATGCCCTGACCAAGCAGGCATATCGGTACGTTTCTCTGACACGAAAGGTCCCTCATGCCCGGCGTCGGACTTGCGCCGCCGGCCCAGTGAACCAAAAGACGTAATAGCTTCGTAGGGTATACCGCAATGTCGGAGCGAATAGGCGCTCACACTACTTGAGGTATAGATATGGATCCCAGGACGAAGGTTTCAATCCGTGATTTCGCCATCTTCCAGCTCAAGTTGATGATCGACGGGCTGAAGGACGGCGCTGTTTTCGTGATGTCGTTTGTGGCATTCGGGATAGACCTCGTCTTCGGCCGCCACGGACGGCGGCGATTTTTCTACAAGATGATGAGGGTCAGCGAGAGGCTCGACCTTTGGCTCAACCTCCACGGCGCGACAGAGGGGGCCGACGAGGATCCAGACGGCCTTTTCGGAACGAGTAAGGCTGGAAGCGACACCTTGCTGGGCCAGGTCGAGCAAATCGTTCGAGGCGGCGATGAGCCGTCTCCCCGGAAGAACAGAAGGCCGACGCGTGTCCACGCCCATATAGGATCGTCGTCGACCCGCTTGATGTAGTCAGGAACACTCCCGCCCCACTCCCCCCTTGAGCGCTCTGGTCGCCCGTGCGCCCACGACCATGAGGGGAATGACCTTACACGTTGAAGGGTTGCGGTGGCACGACCCCGACCACGCTAACGCGCGGTGCCCCGTTGTTGGAGCTCCTAACCATAGCGAATGCTATGGCGTCGTCGCTCCCGACCCACGCTTCGCGCGGGTACCCCGGAGCTGGGGCCGTGGCATCCGCAACGCGGCCCACTATACTTCTTCAACAGCCTGCTGGTGTCCTGGGTCAAGAGTGTCCTGGGTCAAAAGTCTGGCTGAATTTCAACGAGGTCGCGCCATGAACGAAGTGGTACAGGACGCCTTCAACGAACAGATCAAGAGTGAGTTGTTTTCCGGCTATCTATATCTTTCGATGTCGGCTCACTTCGATCACGAAAACATGCCGGGGTTCGCCCACTGGATGCGGCTTCAGGCCCAGGAGGAGCTCGCACACGCGATGCGCTTGTTCGACTACGTGCTCCGAAGGGGAGGCCAGGTCGAACTCCACGGCATCGATGCCCCCACCACCGATTTCGGATCACCACTCACGCTCTTCGAGAGTGTGCTGGAGCATGAGCGGGCGGTGACCGGAATGATCCACAGGCTGTTCGAGCTCTCCGGAAAGGAGGGCGACTGGGCGGCCCAACAGGAGCTCCAGTGGTTCATTGCCGAACAGGTCGAAGAAGAGGACGCTGCTGCGACTGTGCGGGACCAGGTGCGCATGGCCGGTGACGACCAGGCCGCTCTGCTCATGTTGGATCAGCAGCTTGGCAGCCGTACTGCAGGTCCTGAGCAAGCCTGATCCAGTGGTACTGGAGTGATCCGGCGGTACCGGCGGTACCGGCGTGGCGGTGTGAACGGGGGGTCCTCCAGAAGGCTGCTGAAGGAGTACAGGGGGTAACGCACAGTGCCGCCTGAGTTGGCGAGGGCCCGTTCCGCTGATCTCCCACCTTTTAAGGAGCGAATGATCGCGCTCCGCCTCATCCCGAGGTTTCTGGGCATGGTGTGGAGGGTTAAACCCGCCTATGCCGCCGCCATTCTTTCGTTCCGGGTCCTGCTGGCGTTTTCGCCCGCGGTCCAGCTCTGGATCGGAAAGCTCATCATCGACGGGGTTCTGGCGAACATCGGGGCGACTACTCCCGACTGGACCGGCCTTTTCCGCTTGGTGGCATTGGAGTTGGTGGTGGCGCTCGCCTCGGACGTGTTACAACGCACGTCGAATCTGCTCGAGAGCCTGCTCGGCGATCTGTTCGGCAATCGGCTTTCAGTACAGATCATGGAGCACGCGGCCACCCTGGACCTGGAGAACTTCGAGGACCCCGAGTTCTACGATTCGCTGCAGCGGGCGCGCCAGCAGACCGTCGGACGGATCGGGCTGTTGGCGGTGCTACTCGGCATGGGGCAGAGCGCGTTGAGCCTGATTACGCTCCTCGGGGTCCTCATCGTCTTCAACGGGTGGCTCGTGCTGATGCTCGTGCTTGCCGTACTGCCGTCGTTCATTGGAGAGACACACTTCGCGGGTCTCTCGTATTCGCTGCTCTACAAGTGGACGCCGGAGCGCAGGGAGCTCGACTATCTACGTTATGTAGCGACCAGCGACGTGACGGCGAAAGAAGTGAAACTCTTCGGCCTCGCCGACTACTTCACTCGCAAGTACGAGCGACTCGCGGACGAATTCTACGAGGCCAACCGAGCCCTCTCCATCAAACGGGCCGCCACGTCCGGTGGGCTCACTGCGGTATCCACGCTGGGGTACTACGCGGCATACGTCTTTATCATCGTCGACACAGTGCGTGGATTTCTCACACTGGGCGAGCTCACCATGTTGGTCGGAACGTTCCGGCAGAGCCGCGGCATGATCAGTGGGATCCTGCTTCGGTCCGCCGACATGTATCGGCAGAGCCTGTTCCTGAGAGATCTGTTCACCTTCCTCGAGATGAAACCCCGCACGGCGAGCCCTGAACATCCCGTGCCGGTGCCCCGGCCGATCCGGGACGGCGTGATTTTCGAGAACGTGGGCTTCCGCTATCCGGACAAAGAGGACTGGGCCCTCAGGGGTGTTTCGCTGAGGATCGGCGCGAACGAGCGTGTGGCCCTCGTGGGTGAGAACGGCGCCGGCAAGACGACGCTGGTCAAGCTCCTGGCCCGCCTCTACGATCCGACCGAGGGGCGGATCCTGTTGGATGGTATAGACCTCCGCGAATACGACGTGGACGAACTCCGCGGTATGATCGGCGTCATCTTTCAGGACTTCGTGCGATACGACCTGAAGGTGCGTGAGAACATCGCGGTCGGGCAGATCGACGCGATCGGCGACCAACCTCGTATCGTGCGGGCCGCAGAGATGAGTCTCGCCGACGGCGTTATCGCCGGTTTGGAGAGCGGCCTGGATCACATGCTCGGGCGCCGCTTCAAAGGCGGGGCCAACCTGTCCGGGGGTGAGTGGCAGAAGGTGGGCCTGGCGCGAGCGTACATGCGCGACGCCCAGATCCTCATTCTCGACGAGCCGACGGCCTCCCTCGATGCCAGGGCTGAATATCAGGTGTTCGAGAGGTTCGCGGACCTCACGGAAGGCAGGATGGCCGTGCTCATCAGCCACCGGTTCTCGACGGTGAGGATGGCGGACCGCATCGTGGTGTTGGAGGACGGCACCGTCACCGAAGACGGGACTCATGACGAGTTGCTCGTTCTCTCCGGGCGTTACGCGGAGCTGTTCACACTCCAGGCCGCAGGGTACCGGTAACCTTCGCCGGGCGGATGGCTCCACCGACCCATCCGGGTGCCTCTCCTCGAGCGGGGGGCCTGTCGGGAGGCCGGCGTATGAAGGTCTTCGAAGACGTCGAATAACGCCGGATCGAAGATGATTCCGCGATCCTCGCGCATGACCGAGAGAGCGTGGCCCGGCGTCAATCCGGCGCGGTAGCTTCGGCCGGAGGTGAGTGCGTCGAATACGTCGGCAAGGCAGAGGATCCGGGCTGAAAGAGGAATGTCGTCCCCGGCCAGGCCATCCGGGTACCCTGAGCCGTCCCAATGTTCATGATGGTGCCGGACCATCGGTCGGATGTCCCAGGGGAACTCGATCTCCCGGAGTAGATGCACCCCCGCCTGGGGATGCCGCTTCATGATCGCCCACTCCTCGGCGGTAAGGGGGCCGGGTTTGTTCAGGATGGACGAAGGCACGACGATCTTGCCCACGTCGTGGAGCAGAGCGCCCATCCGGAACCACCTCAGGCGCTCCGAGTCGATCCCTGAAGCCGACGCCAGAGCACACGCGTAGGAAGCGACACGCTCACAGTGTCCTTGCGTGTAGTGGTCCTTGGACTCGATCGACTCCCCCCAAGTGCGGACCACGTCCAGGAAGCGGCGCTCCAGCTGCGTGACCCGCTCGCGGACTTCCGCGAGATCGTGTTTCGCGTGGAAGTTCGAGTAGAGTCGGAGACTCTCGTTCAGGGCCTTGAGGGTGTCCTGGTTTCGGCCCTGCTTTCTATAGACCTCGGCCAACTCCCGTGCCGTCTCGGCGGCCAGAAGTGTGTCCCCTTCTCTGTCGGCCACCTTGCGTGCCTGTGCGAGCGAGTCGAGAGCCAACTCGAGCCGACCCGTGGATTGGTAGATGGCCCCGTAGTGCTTGAGAATCTCACCAGTCCATCGCCCACCCGAGACGTCCCGGGAGAGGCTACAAGCTCGATCGCACGACTCGTGGGCACGCTTGAACTCCTTCCTGGTGATCCACATCCGGGCCAAGTTGACGTGACTGAGCACCTGATGGTCGATTTCTCCGGACTGCTTACATCTTCGCCCGGCTTCCTCGAGGGCGATTTCCGCGTCGTCCCACTCGCCCAGGTCGGCGTGTAGACGGCCGATATTGTTGAGAAGCGGACCGACGCGGTCGTCCTCTCCAAGCTGGTCGTAGGCCTCTTTGCTGGACTGATACCGCAGGAGTGCCTCGGTGAAATCCCCCTGGATGTTCGCCACAACGCCCAGGTTCTGGTGGATCATGGCGGCTAGGGTGTCGTACCCCGTCGCCGTCGACGCACGCTCGAGGCTCCAGGTGTAGTGGTCGGCCGCCGCCTGGAGGTTTCCACGCATCTGCTCCACGATGCCTTTTCCGTTCACCGCGTGCGCCTGGCCCAACACGTCACCGTGGGCCTCGGCGACCCCGAGTGCGGCCTCGTAGCAGTCCATGGCCGCGGTGAGGTGCCGGTCCTCGTAGTGTGTCCGGGCGATCCACCTCAAAATCGCGCTGGCGAGGGTCGGGTGCTTGGTCTCGTCGAGGGTGCGGAGCGCGGTCTCGTACAGGGAGCGGGCGCGGCTCCGGCGAGCCTCCCGTTCCGCACCGCGCGCTTGGGCGATCAGCTCTCGGACGGCCTCCGGAATACCCTCGTCGGTGGTCGAGTCCACAATCTCAAACGCCGTCTTCCAGGCCGTACTCGCGGATCTTCCGGTGGATCGTCGGCCGTGAAATGGCGAGGATGCGTGCGGCGGCGCTACGATTGCCCCTGGTCATCTTCAGTGTGATGCGCAGCGCCTCGGCCTCAACCTCCGCCAGGGTCATCCCGATGTCGGGAATCTGGATGGCCTGTCCGGGATCGTCTTTTCTCCCGCGTCCGTTCCCATGCCAGTCGAAGATACTCAGGTGCGTGGCGTTGATCTCGGGCCCATCACAAAGGGTGATGGCTCGCTGCATCACGTTCTTCAACTCCCGGACATTGCCGGGCCAATTGTGGAGCTTCAGTACGTCGATTGCGTCGGCGCTGAGGGGTTTGGGAGCCACTCCTATCTCATGGGAGATCTGCTCCATGAAGTAGCGCGCCAAGATCACCTGGTCGTCTCCGCGCTCCGAGAGTGGCGGGATGTTGATGCGTAGAACGTTCAGTCGGTAGAACAAGTCCTCCCTGAAGCGCCCCTCGCTCAGGGCGTCCTCGAACGACCCATTGGAGGACGCGATCACGCGGCACCGCGCCTCTATCTCGTCCGTGCCTCCCACCCGGCGGAAGAGCCGTTCCTCGAGCGCTCGCAACAGCTTCGGCTGTAGGTTGGGCGGTAGCTCACTGACTTCGTCGAGAAAAAGGGTTCCGGCGCCCGCGAGCTCGAGCAGACCGAGTTTTCGGACTCGGGCGTCGGTGAAGGCGCCCCGCTCATGACCGAAGAGCTCTGACTCCAAGAGGTTGGCGGGGATCGCCGCGCAATTCACCGTGACGAAGGGCTCTTGCGCCTCGGAGCCTGCGTAGTGAATACCCCGTGCGAAGAGCCCTTTGCCTGTCCCCGTGGCTCCCACGATGAGCACGGTCGTGCCTTTGCGAGTAGCGATGCGCATGGAGAACTGGATCGCTTTGCGAAGGGAGGCGCTCCGACCCACGATGGCTTGGAAGCCGATGTCTGTGGCGTTCTTGTCCGACGGCGCCAAGCCTCCGTTGACTTCTCTACTGGCTAGTTGGTAGCTCACGGTACGATTCCACTCCTTGAACGGATCATTGGGCTTCAGACCGCATTTGCTCCAGACGCTCCTGAACGGCCGTGGCGTCGAGGCCGGCGTTCGTCTCGGTGAAGAGCTTGTTCGCCCGCTCGAAGAACTCCCGAGCACTTTCGAACTGCCTCGCCTGTGCGTGTGTTTCTCCCAGCTCCCTAGCCGCCTCCGCAGCCAGGAGTACGTCCTCGCTTTCCTCGGCCAACTTGTGGGATTGGATCAACGTTTCGGTCGCCATGGACAATTCGCCCTTGGCTCTCTGGATCATACCCAGGAACTTGAGCCCGTCCGCCCTCCGGAGGGGGTCGCCCCTCTCGTCGGCGATCGCCAGGGCGCCGGAGACGTGTAGCTCGGCGTCGGTCCACCGCTCGAGTTCTATGTAGACCTCGGCAAGGTTGGACTCCACGAGGGCCTGCGTATGGAGGTCCATCCGGTTTCTTGCGATCTCGAGGGCGCGCAGGAAGTACTGCTCGGCTTCCGCATACTTCCCGAGGTCCGTATGGAGCATACCGAGGTTGTTGAGGACCCAGGACATCCCTTCCTGGAAGCTGCCTTCTTCAAACTGGCGTAAGCTCGCCCGGTAGCGGACCAGCGCCCCGTCCAGGTCTCCCTGAATGTTCGCGAGGACGCCCAGGTTCTGCTCCACCATGCCGGCCAAGCGGTGCTCTCCGGCGCCGTCGGCTTGACGGGCTGCTTGCCGGTAGAGGCCTTGTGCCCTTTCCACGTCCCCCCTGCGTTGTGCGATGATGGCCAGGCAGTTGAGGGCGTGGGCCTCTCCCGCCTGGTAGCTGACCTTGCGCGCCAAGGCACGACTTTCTTGGTAGTGGAATTCGGCGGCGGCGGTTTGCCCAAGCTCCCTACGCGTCGTTCCGAGCCAACGGAGGATGTCCGCTCGGAGAGGAGATGGCTCGGAGTCCGGCAGCAACGAAATGGCTGCCTCCAACTTGGACAGCGAGTCACCGAGGGCCCCTCGGGTTTCTGCCTCGCGTCCCTCGTGGGCGAGCCTGCTGGCCTGAGCTTGTCTCACGTTCGTGGAGTCGCTCTGGCTGTCGACCTTAGGCTTCACAGACCTCTATCTCCGGGCGGGTGCGAAATAAAACAGCGTGAAGACCACTTCGTCCCTACCTACCCTGACGCCACCGCAAACCCACGGAGTTCGCGGATCTCGCCGGGCGCAAGTTCAAAGAGGATAGTGCCCCCGTCATATAGGACGGGGAAGATCTCTAATATTACGGGGTCGGACGTGGAACCTCCCTCCAAGTAGACGCCGAGGATCTCCAACCATGGTCGAGCTAGCCTCTCGCCATCAATACGAATCTCAATGGGAACGGCCAAGGGCAATCCAGGAACTCCGAACTCGAAGGCCACAACCGAACCCTCGAGGACTCGGGCTTCGATCAACACGCTCTCCGAAACGGCCCCCTCCGGGAAATGGATCTCGGTGCCGGCGCCCAGGAGCTCGATTACGCCACCCGCCGGACCGATCATTTGGTTGGCCACGATTTCCTCAACCGGCTCACGCCACTCTAAGACGCCGAGGCCGGGTGCCGGGGCCGTAGGGTGATCTGCACACCCGAACAGACCCAGCATGAGAGTCACGGGGATCGGATACCAAGCCTTCCTCAACAGCTTCATCTTTCCACTCCTCAATCAATCGATGGTTCCCCGACTGCAACGGGTGAAGCGCCTCTTGAGCAATGTTGGTGCCAAAGATTGAAAGTAACGTAAACCATTGTAGGTCAACCAGTTATGACCGATCCGAGTTAAGACCTCCGGGGTTCAGAGTGTGTCATAGTATTACACTTTCTGGGGATACGCAATGTTATGTTACACTAGTGCGATATCTGTAACATTATGTAACGTCGCTTGCACTATTCGGTGCTTGTGATGCGCACGGACTCCATGACAACCGGTTCGAGTGGGATGTCCCCGGGGCCGGTGGCCGTGGCACCGATCGAGCGGACCGTCTCCATACCCTCGATCACCTTGCCAAACACCGCGTGTTTGCCGTCCAGCCAGTCCGTGGCGGCGAGGGTCACGAAGAACTGAGATCCGCCGGTGTTCGGCCCGGAATTCGCCATCGAAAAAACACCCTCCGAGTCGTGTGACAGCTCAGCGTGGAATTCATCGGCGATCGTATAACCTGGCCCGCCTCGACCGTTGCCATCGGGACAGCCGCCCTGGAGCATGAATCCTTTGATCACGCGGTGGAAGACGATTCCGTCGTAGTAGCCCTTCTCGACCAAGTCGATGAAGTTCTTCGTGGTAGCAGGCGCGCCCCCCTCGAAGAGTTCAACCTGGAAATCGCCGAGGTTGGTCGTGAAGTGCGCGAGTCGGTTTGCCATGGTGATCCTGTGATTGAGGTGTCGGCCGAAGTCGCACGCTCTTCGACCGTGAATCAGATAATCCCGAAAGAGTCCGATCGAGTCCAGTGCGGAAGGCTGTTGCAGGAGTAGAGCGGGCCGTGATGCAGGAGCGGGCGACGGGCGTCCGGTCCGTCAGCCCGGACGTGTGTTGGGCCGATCGATCACCAGGCCCGTGCCACAGGTAGCACAGATCAGCCAGATTCGATCTCTTACGTAAGGGACATCCTTCCGTGGAGGGACGTCGGTGCGATCGAAACGTCCCTGACACCGAGGGCAAACCGGGTCGGACCCGCCGACGAGAGCGGCGCGGATACGTTCGACTTCTTCGGGTTCGATCTTCTTGTTCACGTGGTCAAAGTCTCTCGAGTTCATTTCGAGTTAGCCATTTGTTTACAGCCAGCCAAAGGACGTTAACTCCGACGGGTGAGGAAGGGTCCGAAAACGTATCGTTGCTCCACGGTTAGCGGCGTGCTATCGTCCCCGTAGTACCAATGGATCAGACGCGAGAGGCGAGTGGCGAAAGAAGCGATTGAAATCGAGGGATTGGTCAGCGAAGTGCTTCCCAACGCCCGATTCCGCGTGGAGTTGGAGAACGGCCATGAGGTCTTGGCGTATCTCTCAGGTAAGATGCGGCAACACTACATTCGCGTGCTCGAAGGTGATCGCGTGAAGGTGGAGTTGTCGCCTTACGATCTCAGTAAAGGCCGTGTAACCTACCGTTACAAGTAGGCCTACTTCGCTTCGAGCAAGCCGTCGTCGAATTTCACGATGAACGAGGCGATCAGCGCGAACCAGACGCCGATTCCCGTTATGCCGGCCGCCAAGAGAACCATCGTAAAG
Source organism: Gemmatimonadota bacterium (assembly GCA_022563405.1). Taxonomy (GTDB): domain Bacteria; phylum Gemmatimonadota; class Gemmatimonadetes; order Longimicrobiales; family Gaopeijiaceae; genus UBA822. The sequence continues at coordinate 55,109 of JADFNK010000001.1, forward strand.
TTCCGGCCAAGCTCGGACAGGGGGCCGACCTCCCGGAAACCCACTGCGGTCACGGTAATGACCGTCGTATAAGGCCTTCTCGCCAAGGCCGCCCCTCGATGGACACATAGCCGACGATCCCAACGGCGGTCAGCACAACGAGATAGGCGATCGCACCCAAGAATCGGAGGATCAAGAACGCGCATCGCTCGACGAGTTCTCCGCGTGAAGCTGACCTGATCGCAGGGAACCGCTCCCACGGGAAGCTAGGCAGGACGCGGGTTTTCGGCCGTTTCTTTACTTGACGCTCTGTTCAGCGGGCCTTACCGTTGTCCTAACTGATGCTTGCCAGAGCCGCTACGGTCCCTTTGTGGGTCCGAATGCCCAGCGTGAAAGGCCCGACACGCAGAGGCCCGGACCGCAGCTGGAGGAAGGCCGGCGTAGGCCGCGAAGTCAAGAGGCATTACCCCTTTTGAGGAGTAACAAATGAACAAATCCGATCTAGTAGACGCCCTTGCCGACAAAGCCGGAATGACCAAAGCCGATTCGTCGCGGGCTCTGGACGCCCTGTTCGGTTCGGGAGGTGTGATCGCTCGCGCCTTGAAGGCCGAAGAGCGTGTGCAGATCACTGGCTTCGGCACGTTCGAGGCGAAGCATCGCAAGGCTCGCATGGGCCGGAATCCTCGTACTGGTGCCACGATTCATATTCCGGCATCGAAGACTCCGGGGTTCCGAGCCGGTAAGGGCTTCAAGGACGCCATCCAGTAGGATCCCCCTTTGGGTAGTCCCCATAGGGGAATCGAAGGATCGGATAGAGGCCACGCCCCTCGGGCGTGGCCTCTTCTTTCCCCCCTTCCCGGCTGTGCTGGCTCTGATGCGGCGCGTCCTCTCCTGACTTGGTTTCGCGTCCTGACTTGAGTTTCGCGAACGCGGCTACTGCCGGTGGCTGCTTCCGCGGGCACTGCCTCGGTTACCAGCACGGCTAGTACCGGGCTTACCAGCGCCGCTACTACCGCGGTCGTAGTCCACTCTCGCGCTCCGGCCACGGATGCTCGTGCCGTTCACGGCTTTGATGACTTTCTCCGCTTCAGACGGCCTGACTTCGACCAGGGAGTAGGTATCACGTATTTCGATCTTTCCGAACGACGATCCGTCCACCCCGGACTCTCCGGCGAGCGCACCCAGCAGATCTCCGGGTTTAACACCCTCCATCTCACCGATGCTCACGAAAAGCCGAGTCCACCCGTCGGTTCCGGTAGCCTTTTCTGCGCGAGCCGCCGTGCCTTGCGGTACTGTGGCGCCCGCGGGAGCTTGAGGAATGAGTAGAGCGAGCGCGGCCGCGGCGAGTTCCTGCGGGCTGAAGCGTTCCAGCAGAGGCTCCAGGACTAGGTAGAGCGGGGCGAGATCTCCGCTCGTGGCGGCTTCTTCGAGGCGATCGCGAATCACACTGATTCGGTCCTCGACCACTGAGTCGGGCGGAGGCAGGGGCCTCACACGGTACCCGGTGCGACGGGCCGTATCTCTAAAGTGGGGGACTTCGCGGGGAAGGAGCATCACTGTGGCCTGTCCTCCAGCACCATGGCGCCGATCCATAGAGTCCGGGTCCGCTGGACAGTCCAAGCTCACGGTCGCCACCTCGGCGGGAGAAGTGCTCTCGTTGAGAGCCTGTCGGGCCGGAAGGGCGTCCACGGCCAACCAGATCGGAGCCGTCTCATCACCCGGGGAACCCGCCATGAACCCGTGGAGGGTCAGGAAGTCTCCCACATCGGCGGCCCGGTCGGTGGAGCTGCAAAACAACAGCACGTGGCGAGCGCCGTCTTCGAGGAGCTCGGACACCAGCGGAGCCAAGGCATCCACTTTGTCCTCTCCTGTGATACGGTACCGCAACTCCCCTCGGTCCGGTGGCTTCGCGGTGGAGCCCTCGATGGCTGGGGTGGGCGGTATGCGGATCGCCTTCGGCACATGTTGGGCGACTAAGGCCCGGATTGATTCGGGGACCGGCTGACTCAAGATGATCCGTTGGGCTCCAGCCGGCACATATTCGAACAACGCGCCCAAGGTATCGAGGCCTGAAATCGTTTCGATCGCGCTGGCACCGTCGACGACCAAGAACTGGACGCCCTCCAGCGTGAGACTCGATCCGTCGACCGCTGATTTCACGTCGCTCGGGGTCGCAAAAAGGACATCACATCGCTCGGGTAACAGCCACGCTCCACCGAAAGCTCCGACCGAATGCCCGGTGGCGGAGGCGATGCGTGCCAGTGAGTCGGCGAGGCCGGTGGCACCAGCGGTTGTCGGCACCAGAACGAGTGCCCCGGGGCGGCCGGCTTGGGGCTCGGTTTTGTCCAGTATCGCCGTTCCGTATGCCAGCAGCGTTCCGGCTCCCGGGCCGACGGCTCCCAGGAGGTTGTTGCCTCGCCGGAGAAGGGGAATGGCCGTCCGCTGAAACTCGGTGGGCTCCTCGAAGCCCTCGGCGGAAAGTGCTTCGGTCATTTCCGAGGGTAACTCCAGATCCTCGAACGACTGCATCATGAAGGCTCCCCAGAACCGCGTCCACCGGCATCTCCCGGCTCGTAGGGGAGCTCCGTGAGGAACTTCTGAATTTCGTAGTCGAGACGAGAAGTCCGGAGTCGGTCGCTCGAGACCAATACTTGTGTGTACGGGCCGTGCCGGTGCGCCGTGAGGGTCACCGTGCCTTCGTCACCCGAGAAGGTCGCCGTGTGGGATGCGGTTTTTGTTCTGGTCAGGCCAAGCCACTGGGGAAGCAACTCTTCCGCCTTTGCCAGAATATCGGACGGAGAGAGGACGGTTCTTCGCTGGTAGCCAGCCATTTGGTGATCTCTCTCTACTGTTCGGCTATAGGAGTCTCAGGTGTTCCAGGAAGTGTCGAAGCTCGCTGATCGAAGCAGGACCTTCAAGACTCGTGTCACCAGATCGGAGCGTCGGCACTCGCCGCACACCCGCGGCCTCGGCCTCCCGTCGAAGATCCACGACACGGTCCCGGTGTTTGTCCACATCGAGGACCGCTTTCGATTCGCTCGGGTCGAGCCCGACCTTTTCCGCTGATGCCACCAGGACATCGACGCGTCCGATGTCGGCTCCTTCTAGGAAACGGGCCGAGAAGACCGTCTCGTGAAGCGCTGATTCCAGTCCTTGTTCAGCGGCGTGCAGGCGCAGTTCGTGCGCTTTCCGGCTCCAGGGGACGAACGTGGGATGAACCATCCGGATTTCGGCCTCATCCGCGAGGTCTGCCACGGTCTCTCCGTAGGATCGCCAGTCCGAGCCCGACCCGTCGATGAGCTCGTGCGGCACAGGGCAGACTTCGAACGGATGGCGAACGAGTTCGACCCCCTCGGGTAGGATCTGGCCCAGTTGGCGGTCGGTCAGGAAGGATCCCGGATCGACGTAATCAAAGTAGAAGACAAGAGCGCGCGAGTCGTACATCTGGAGAAGCTGCTCTCCGTCCCCGTCAGGATCAACCTGATGGAGTTGATGAGTCCGGGCGCGTGCGGCGTTGGCATCCGCATCCGGCGTTACTTGATCCGAATTCCCGGTGACTCGATATTCCCGGCATGAAATTCAGCCCAAACATTTCACGGCTAGAACCGTCAGCCACGATCGCGGTCAGTACCCTCGCCAAACGTCTTCGGGCGGAGGGCCGCGACATCATCGATTTGAGTGCCGGCGAGCCGGACTTCGGCACCCCGGAATGGATTTCTGAGGGTGGGATCGAGGGGATTCGATCCGGCGCGACCCGATATACGCCCGTGTCGGGTATCCCTGAGCTGAGGCGTGCGATCGCCGGGTATCTCGAATCGGTCGGGGGCAAGCCCGTCGACTGGGAAGGTGTCGTCGTAGGGGCGGGTGCGAAGCAGGCTTTGTTCAACGCCGCTTTCGCACTTTTCGGCCCGGGTGACGAGGTGCTCATCGGTGCACCCTACTGGACGAGTTATCCGCAGATGGTCGTCTTGGCTCGAGCCGAGCCGATCCCGGTGGCCGGAGACGCGGACCGGAATTTCCTCCTTACCAAGGCGGATCTCGACGCCGCATGTACGGAGCGGACCCGGGGCCTGATTTTGTGCTCACCGTCCAATCCGACGGGTGCGGTATATACCCTTGAGGAGCTACGGGAGATCGCGGAGTGGGCTAAGGAGAAGGACATCGTTCTCATTGCCGACGAGATCTACCGTGAGATCTATTTTGGGGACGACCGGCCGTGTGCGCCCAGCATCCTCGAATTGCCGGCCGAGTCCGTGGGCCCTTACGTCTTGATCGACGGGGCTTCCAAGTGTTTTGCGATGACCGGATGGCGAATCGGGTTCTCGTATACAGAGGTGGAGGTCGCGAAGAAGCTCGGGGCCCTTCAGAGCCACGCCACTTCCAACGCCGCGACACCCTCGCAGATGGCCGCCTTGAGCGCGTACTCGGATCTCGAGCGCGCGCGGGAGGCCAAGCAGGAGATGGCCGCCACGTTTCGTGGACGGAGGGACAAGGTCGTCTCTCTACTGCAGGAACTCTTGCCGCAGCTCTCGTTCGTGGAGCCGATGGGTGCGTTCTATTTCTTCATTCGGGTGGACGCATTGTTCCGCGATGGTGTGTCCGATTCCACGGCGTTGTGTTCGTGGCTTCTCGAAGAGAGCGGCGTGGCCATGGTCCCTGGTGTCGCGTTCGGTGACGATCGCTTCGTGAGAGTCAGCTTCGCCACCTCGGACGAGTTGATGGAGAGCGCGCTCCGGCGGTTGGCGGAGGTGGTCGGGAGTCCGGCCTCCACCGTATAGGTCGACCCCACCTTCGGACCGAGGTGTCTACGGCGTCTTGGGGGGGTTCACCGGGAGGCCACAGCACGCCGCAAGGCCCCTGCCACGCCGTTGACGTAGCTGCCTCCAAAGAGGTTTACGTGCACCAGAAGAGGGTAGAGTTGGTACACGCAACGGCGAAGGTCCTCGTACCCGTCCTCGAGGGGACTGTGGTCTTCATAGGCCGCGTAGAAGGCTCTCGGAAAACCTCCGAAGAGTTCGGTCATAGCCAAGTCGACTTCGCGGTGCCCCCGATAGACGGCCGGGTCCACCAGGACCGGCCCGCCGTCGGGGCCCGGGTACACGTTTCCACTCCAGAGATCACCATGGAGGATGGAGCACCCGTCCTCTTCCGCGGCCTTGAGCAGGTCGGGGAGCTTCGACTCGAGTGCGGCCCACTCCCGGTCCAGGCCGGCCAGCCATCCGTTGTCGCTCGCCATCACCCACTGGGGCTCGAGACGTTGGGACCACCAGAACGCGGGCCAGTCATCCATGGGTGCGTTCGCTTGGGGGAGCGAGCCGATGTAGTTGGAACGGTGCCAGCCGTACCGGCCTTGGCCGGGCTGGTGTAACGCCGCGAGGGCCCGTCCGAGGCGCTCCGCGTAGTCCCCGCCCGGGCTTCCGTGGGGGACGTACTCCAGAAGCAACCAGGCCGGCCGCGCCCGGGTATCGGAGTGGCCCACGACTTCCGGGAGGGTCAGGTCGATCGAGTCACCCGTCGAGCCCTTTAGGGCACTCAGGCCGTCGGCCTCGGCGGCAAAGACGTCCGATAAGGGGTCCTGAGCCCACTTGAGAAAAAAGTCCTCCCGCAGGTTGGTCGATATACGCACGGTCTGGTGGATACAGCCCCCCGTCACGGGCTCCGCTCCAAGGATCTCCACGCTCCGTCCCACACGGCTGGACAGAGCCGCCTCGACACCCTCCCGGAGGGCGGTGGGGAGTATGCTGGGGGACACGGAAGCCTCTGGGCCGTCAGGTCGAGAGTTCAGAGAGAAGGTGCTCAACGAACGCGGCGCAGGTCCGATCGACCATCTCGAACATCAGATCGAATCCGTCGGGGCCCCCGTAGTAGGGGTCAGGTACATCGAGGTCCCCATCCTGATGGGGGTCGAAGGCCCTGAAGAGGGAGAGCGCGGCGCCTCCATCGCTCTCGGACTCGAGATAACGCAGATCCCGGAGATTGCTTCCGTCCATCGCGAAGACGTAGTCGAACTCCTGGAAGTCCCCCACCCGAACGAGCCGCGCCCTCCCCCGGAGTGTGATCCCGTGCCGCGTCGCGACGTCGATGGAGCGCGGGTCGGGCGGCTCTCCTTCGTGCCAGGCGCCCGTGCCGGCCGAGTCGACGCGAACCCGGTCAGAGAGCCCTTCTTGGTCCAGACGGTGGGCCAGGACCCCCTCTCCGAGAGGAGAACGGCAGATGTTGCCCAGGCATACGAAGAGAACGGACACGTCGTGTTTCGAGGTCATGGTCGGGTATTTTCGAGGAGCGGCTGCCGCCGAAGGTTCTTAATCTTGGGGCGAACTTCTAACTTATAGGCCAATCGAAAGCCGGTCGCACGCGACGTCACTTCGGCGCCTGATCAGATCGGCATATCCGTGTGAGAGCAACTGAGTGGAAGACGAGAAAAAGGAAGAGTCCCAGGAACCTCCAACCTTCGAGGATTTGGGTGTATCCGGTGAGCTACGCGCCGCCGTGGAAGCGCTCGGGTGGGAGCGGCCGACTCCGATCCAGGTCAAGAGCATCCCGACCGGCCTCGCCGGGAGTGATCTGGTGGGCATCGCCCAGACGGGAACCGGCAAAACCGGTGCCTTCATGCTTGCCGCTCTGGAGAGAATCGAGGCGGGCAAAGGCCTGCAGGTTCTGGTTCTGTGCCCCACGCGGGAACTGGCGCAGCAGGTTTGTGACGACACCGAAGAGCTCGCCAAAGGGACTCGGATTCGGGCGGCCTCGATCTACGGGGGGGTGGCGTATGACCCTCAGCTAAAGGCGCTCAAGGACGGTTTTGAGGTCATCACTGCGACCCCGGGGCGGTTCCTCGATCACCTCGGGCGGGGCAGGGTCGATCTGAAGAACGTGCGCACGTTCGTGCTCGATGAGGCGGACCGCATGCTCGATATGGGCTTCCGCCCGCAGATCGAGGGGGTCCTGCGAGAACTGCCCAGGGAGCGCCAAACGATGCTTTTCTCGGCCACGATGCCCCATGGTGTGCATGATCTCGCTTCGCGCATCACCAAGGATGCGGTGTGGGTCGAGGCCGCTCCCTCGGGAACCAAGGCCGAGGGGATCACCGAACTCGTGTACTCGGTCAAGCCCGAAATGAAGCCGGATCTGCTTCTCCACCTGCTGGAGTCTCCCGAGTGGAAGCAGGTGCTCATCTTCACTCGCACCAAGGCCGGGGCGGATGCGCTGAAGGCCCGGCTGGACCGAGAGGGCATCCGAACGGAGGCCCTGCACTCGAACTTGCGCATGGCGCACAGGACGAGGGCGTTGGAGCGTTTCGCGCAGAAGAAGGTTCGAGTTCTGGTAGCCACCGACATCGCCCAACGGGGCCTGGATGTCGAGGGGATCTCGCACGTCGTCAACTACGATGTACCGAAGGACCCCGAGGACTATACCCACCGCATCGGCCGGACCGCCAGGGCCGGTGCGGTCGGGACCGCCGTCACGTTTTTGGCCGCGGCCGACCTCGGAACGTTCAAGTCGCTGACGTACCATATCGGGAGAGATTTGGAGCGTATCCACCTTCCCGATTTCGACTACGCCGGCACGCCCCAGGCGGTGTCCGGTGCTTCTCCAACGCGGGGGCGCCACTCGCGTTCGCCGACGGGCATGGGCTCTCGCAACGCCGACGATCTGACCGACGAAGAGTTGGCCGACCTGCTCAAAGGCAGTTGAAATGATCCTCCGTCGATATGGCACGACCATGCAAAGCGTCGAAGCGAACTTCGACTCCAAAGCCTTCACCGAGATCGGGTTTCGTCGAGATCACGTCTATTCCAGTTCAGCGGACGAATTTTCAGACCGCCACGAACGGATCGCGGAGCACCTTCTCGAGGCCGAGTCCGAAGGGGATGTGCAAGACGAGGCCGAGTCGGTGATGCTCCAGCGGTTGCTCGATCAGCTTCTGAAGATCGATGGCGATTTGGCCGAGGGCGAGTTCGTTGTTATTGAGAGCGAGCCGGCCAAGGATTACCCGAAGACGCGCACCCAGCAGAAAAATGTGGTCGTAGACGGAGAGAATCGCCTTTATTTCTACTCCAGCGTGTCTCCGCCGCTGAAAGTGGCCGTGTTCAGGGCCCGTTAGACTCCAACCAACCGTTTTGATCTTGTCGGCGTCTAATCCGTTGCATCCGTTCGGCGTCCAAATCCTTTGAATCTAATCGGCGTCCAATCCGTAGAGATGGATGGGTGGAAGGGGACATGGGTGGTTTGGTAGGTGGCTTCAAGGGCGTCGGGGTCGTTTCGGGACGCACCGCGGACGTGCGGTGATGAGGTGGGGTGGTGACGTGGCGTGGCCTCCGAGGCACTGGCGCCCGGGCTCGGTCGGCTTAGGTCGACCGAGCCCCTTTTTTTGGGGCAGGGGTGGTCCCCCCCTTCAAACGGGAGCGTCAGCGTCCGGGTACCGGGATCACGAAGATCCCGTCAGCGAGATCGGAGCCGATGACCTCTGCGTTCACTCGGGTCTCGACGGAGACGGTCGTGGGCCCGTCGAAGGGGGCTCTTTCCCGAACCGTGATGCGAGCCCCCGGCACGAGGCCCAACGTCTCGAGATAACGAAGGCGGGCGGGATCTTCATCCGGCACGGAACGGATCTGCACGGCCAGGCCAAGTGCGACCTCGTTGAGCGTCACGCACTCAGGGCGCTCGATCTCGCCGGATGGAGTGGGGATCGGTGCACCGTGAGGGTCGTGACTCGGGTGTTCGAGAATCGCGGCCATGCGATCGATCAACGTGTCGGATGCCGCGTGCTCCAATCGTTCGGCTTCTTGATGGACGTCGTCCCACGAGTAACCAAGGTGTGTGTACAGGTATGTCTCAAGGATCCGGTGTCTGCGGATGATCCGCAGGGCCTCGCGTGATCCCGCTTCGGTGAGCCTGGTCCCGTGATACCGGGTGTGTTCCAGGTACCCGCACTCGGCGAGACGTTTGACCATTCCGGTGACGGACGCCGGTTGTACGTCGAGGGCCTCAGCCAACGCGCTCGTCGAGGCGGACTCCTCTCTTTCGGTGAGAGAGTAGACGGCCTTCAGGTAATCTTCAACGGAGCGAGTAAGGCGAGGTCCAGTGGTGTTGCTCATATGTGTAAACATGGGCCTGGCCACGCGGCGTGGGAAGTCCAAATGCTTGGCCTCGAACGTTCGAGGTTCGGCGATTCGCGTGGCACCTCGGGACCAGGTAAGATGGCTCAATGGACTACGAAGAAACGACCGAGGGGATTCGCGTGGTGGTTCGCCCGAGTTTCTCTCTCCCCTACTCCGAGCCGGCGGACGGAAAGTTCGTCTTTACCTACCTGGTCCAGATGGAGAACCACAGTGGGGAGGTGGCGCAGCTTCTCTTTCGTCACTGGCTCATTCACGACAGCGCAGGAGAGGACTTGGAGATAGACGGCGAGGGGGTTCTGGGGGAACAACCCACCTTGGCTCCAGGGAAGTCGCATGTATACCAGAGTTTTTGCGTCTTGCGTTCTCCGTCAGGCTTCATGGAGGGGTACTATACGTTCGTCCGCCCCAACGGAGAGGAATTTCGGGTCTCCGTCCCAAGGTTCGACCTCCGGGCTCCCTGGACTGTCGGGAAAGGTCTTGAAGCGGAGCCGATGAACTGAGGTCTCAACAGCCTTCTAGTGCCTCACTTGGACCGACCATGCGATCGCAAAGCGTTGGAATAACTGCCGACAACAGCTAATTTTAACAGCTTACAAGCATTGTTGCGGTATTCGTTGCGCGGGGAGGTGCAGTTGTCCGATTCAGTCGTCGTAGACGCCAAACGTATCCTTTTACGTTATGGCGCCCCGATCAATGTCCTGGATGGGGTCTCGGACGAGGTCCGGATTACCCTGGCTCGTGACATCGCCAAGACCAACTTGCCGGACCGCGAGGCCCGGCTCAGAGAACTTCTTGCTGAGCTCGGGTCCGGTTCCTAAGGCGGACGCGATCTCTTAGAAACCGTCGCCCGTTGCGCCTGTGGGCCCCACCGCCGTGGACCTCACCTCTAGAGTGCGTAGACGATTCAGGGCGGCTGCCAGTTCCATCGGACGGAAGTGAGCCAGATCGCCGACCATCCGGTCGTCGAGTTCGTCTAGGCCGTCGTCCTCGATGGTCTGCATGACGAGGTCCAGAATCTCGCTCACGGAACGTCGCCCGTCCATGAACCTGGTACGGGCCAGGAGCAACCCGCGGCCCACGGCGAGTGTCTGCGCGCGAGAAACGAGCTGAGCGACCGCGGAAAGGGCGATCGTCTCGGTTCCGAAGACCAATGATTGCCCCTGGAAGACCTTGATCTCCGCCTCTCTCTTTTTGGTGCGGGGATCGACCGAGGTGGGGTTCGGAAGTCGCGCCCGGAAGACCTCGATCGGTCCGGGCGCTTCATCCTTCCGGCCGGTGGGAAGCTCCGACGCGACGCGTCGGGCTTCAGCGGTCACGTCGGCCGGGCGGAACTCCTTCATGGCGACAACCGTGTCGGCGACATCCAGATAGTCGCCGCTCCCGCCCAGAACGATGACACAGCTGACGCCGCGTGTCTCCCACAGGGATCTGACCCGGTCGACCAAGGGTGTGATGGGCTCTCCCTCCTTTGGAATCAGCGCCTGCATTCGCCGGTCGCGGATCATGAAGTTGGTGGCCGCCGTGTCTTCGTCGATCAACAGGGTGGTTGCCCCGGCTTCGAGCGCCTCGACGATACCGGCCGCCTGGCTCGTGGAACCCGAAGCATTGGGGGTCGAGAATGCGCGTGTGTCCTGTCCTTGAGGCAGCGTACCGATGAAAGCGGAGATGTCGACCCCGGCCACTGAACGGCCGTCCTCCGCTCTGATTGTCACTGCCGAGGGATCGGTCACGACCGACTCCCGTCCGTCTCCGTAGCAGTGATTGTATACGCCGCGTTCGATAGCCCGAAGCAGGGTACTTTTCCCGTGGTAACCACCTCCCACGATCAACGTGACCCCACGTGGTATCGCCATCCCACGGACCGTTCCGGCGTTCGGGAGCTCGACTTCTGCCGTCAGTCCGGCCGGTGTGGAGAAGGGGATCGCCGTGTCCCCGAGAAGCGGTCGGTCATCCACTCCACTTTTTCGCGCCAGTTGCGCGCCATCCGCGACGAAGGCGACCCAGTTGCGGGCAACCAACTCCGCCCGCAACGCGTCGGCGTCTTCGTTGGTCGTTGCGTGCCGCCGAATGTCCTGATGGCCGACGGATCCGGCCCGAAGGCTCTGATTCAAGACGGTGGGAACGTCCGTCGTAAGGAGTGCGACGGCGGCTTGCCCGTGGGCGCGCCTCCCGTGCGCCGGTAACCCGATCCGGAATCGAGCCTCCACTGTGCCGTGTTCTCCAACCATGACGGCGGTCTGCGCCAACACCTGCTGGCCCGGACTCTCGATTTCGATGAGGCCGCTCTTGCCGCTCCCCCGCCGGACCGTGGTTGCCCGCGCCGCTTCATGGAAACGTTTGGCGAGCAGACAAGCCACACCCAACCTCCTCGACCTGGAGGTGAGCACATCGTCCTCGAGCGCGGCCGTCTCGGGGGGAAGGATCACGCGCACTCGGCTCGGCGCAGCGAAGGGGTCACCCTGCACGTGGTCCACATGCAGGGTGAAGTCAGGGAAGACCCAGGTGCCTCTCAGCCCCTTGTAGGCCTTGTACCCTTGTCCGTCGATCCCGTTGAGGAAATCGACCAGGGAGTGCACGGTGTTCATCGAAGCCCATCCGACCCCTCGGGCCCGTGCCGGTTCCCACGAAGGCTGTTGGAGGAGTACGGCGGGTCGCTAGTCCCCCCGCTCCTTCCAATGAAAACCAGGGGGCCTCTTGGACACCAACCACGACAGGTACCACGGGCGTGGTGTGCGACCCCGCCGGTTTGACCGAGGCCTCGGCCCGCGGCTCATCCCCGGTCCCCAGGGGAAGTGGGGGGGCTTCAGTTCCCACGGAGGAGGCAAGTAAGAGCCGGGTGAGTCGGGTCCGGTCGGTTCGGTCGGCTCTTCTTCGGCCTGCCATTTGAACCCGGACATAGGGTCGGGTCGGGGTTCGCTCTTCGCTTGCGGACGGTCCGACCGCCAGTAGAAAATCGGGACATTCTCGTAGTCCGGATCTCCCCAGCGAAATCCAGAATCGTGATCGACAGGCGGATCCAACGGACCCAAGTCCGGCCCGCGAAGTCTCGGACCCTCCCAGGCGCAACGGGAGCACCACCGCCACTGAACCCATGGTGATAGAATTCTCAGAAGTCGCCGGAGGACAACGGGGTTGGTCACGCCCCCGCAGTGCGGGCACAGTCGTCCTCGAGGGAGCGCCAGATAGGCCACAGAGGCGGTAACCAGGAGCAAAATCGAGAGAATTCCTACGAGTGAAATCAGAACAAGCACAAATTCGCCTCTCAAAAAACCGGCCGGAGATCCTCCTCAAGAATACCTGGCATGCGCGGGTGAGTCCAGCAAATCTTCCGTGCCCGTTCGGGTGCGCTTGCGTTACCTTTCTCCACACCTGGGGGCTCCTCCCCGGGGTGCCTCCCACCGGGGCTCCGGTGGGGTTTGTTCTGGGCTCGATCGCCGAGCCGTCTCCTATCTAGAGCATGATCAGGAACATCGCTATCATCGCACACGTGGATCATGGCAAGACCACGCTGGTGGACCAAATGCTCCGCCAGACGGGCGTCTTTCGTGCAAACGAGAAGGTGCAGGATCGCGTACTCGACTCCAACCCGCTCGAGCGGGAACGAGGGATCACCATTCTTGCCAAGAATACGTCGGTCCGGTGGGGCGATGTAAAAATCAACATCGTCGATACGCCGGGCCACGCCGATTTCGGTGGTGAGGTCGAGCGTATCTTGCGTATGGTCGATGGGGTGCTGCTGCTGGTGGACGCCGCTGAAGGCCCCATGCCGCAGACGCGGTTCGTGACCCGCAAGGCGCTGGACCTCGGGCTCCAACCGATTGTGCTCGTCAACAAGGTCGATCGATCGGATGCCCGTGTGATCGAGGTTCACGACGAGATCCTAGAGCTCTTCATGAGCCTCGAAGCTTCCGACGCGCAACTGGATGCTCCTTTTCTTTATGGCGTCGGACGAGACGGCTGGGTCAGCCGTGACCCAGAGGCGTCGGACGGAGATCTGGGACCGCTCTTCGAGACCATCATCGAGGCCATTGCCGCCCCGCTGGTGGATCCAGACGGCGCGTTCCAGATGCTGATCTCCACGCTCGACCACTCGAACTACGTGGGGCGCATCGGAATCGGACGGATCGAGCGCGGGAGGGTGGCCGTCGGGGACGATGTCGTTCTGCTGTCGCTGGGGGACCCAGGTCTGGTCGGCCCCGATGAGGCGACGCCGGGTCGAGTCGTAAAGCTCTATGGATTCGAGGGTCTGGAGCGCATCGACATCCAGGTCGGGGACGCCGGGGACATTGTGGCGATAGCGGGCATCGAGGGAGTGGAGATCGGAAAGACCATCACCGATGTTCAGGTGCGCGAGCGGTTACGCGGGATTGCGGTGGAGGAGCCTACGCTCTCCGTGGACTTCACCATAAACGATTCACCCTTCGCGGGCCGATCGGGGAAGTTTGTGACTACCCGTCAGGTTCGCGACCGGCTGATGAAGGAACTCGAGCGTAATGTCGCTCTCCGGGTCGAGGAGACCGACGAGGCCGACACCTTCACCGTTTCGGGCCGGGGCGAGTTACATCTCTCGATTCTCATGGAGACGATGCGCCGGGAGGGATACGAGTTCCAGGTTTCACGGCCACGGGTTATCGAGAAGAAGGGACCCGAGGGTCTGCTCGAGCCGTTTGAAGAGGCCGTCATCGAGATCCCGGAACAGTACATCGGTGTGGTGATGGAGAAGATGGGTCCTCGGCGAGGTGAAATGGTCGAGATGAGGCCGACGGACAGGGGCCCTGTCCGGCTTCGGTTCCGGGTGCCCGCTCGGGGGCTCTTCGGATACCGGTCCGAGTTCATGACGGACACCAGGGGCGAGGGCACCCTCCACCACCGATTCCTGGAGTACGGCCCGCATGTGGGACCCCTGGTTGGCCGCAAGAAGGGGGTGCTCGTGGCCGACCGGGAGGGATTCGCGGTGGGTTTCGCCCTCTTCAACCTTCAGGAACGCGCCACGATGTTCGTGCGACCGGGGGACGAGGTATACATGGGCATGATCGTGGGGGAGCATGTGCGCCCGGGTGATCTGGACGTGAATGCCTGCAAGGCCAAGAAGCTCACCAACATGCGGACTACGTCCACGGATGAGAACATCAAGTTGGAGCCGCCCCGGGATCTGACCCTCGAACTCGCACTGGAGTTCATCGAAGACGATGAGTTGATCGAGATCACGCCGACGCGGATCGTCTTGAGAAAGAGGCATCTGGATCCCATCGCCCGAAAGAAAGCTGCCCGTAAGAAGGCTTGAAGTGGCAATTTTCCAAAAAGATCTCGTCGTGGAGAACAACCACCCCTTGAACCTCGTCGAGGCAGAGGAGATCGATGAAGTGTCGGTCACCCGCCCGCCGATCTTCGAGGTGTATATGCGCATGGCGGAGGAGTTGGCCAAACGGAGCACCTGTGCCAGGCTCAAGGTAGGGACGGTCATCACGGACCGGCACCTCGAGAACGTCCTCGCGATCGGCTACAACGGGAACGCGCGAAGTTTTCCGAACGAGTGCGACGGACCGACCCCCGGGGCGTGTGGTTGCATCCATTCGGAACAAAATGCTCTCGTAAAGGCTCCGGGAAGTGTCAGGGACAAGGTGGCTTTCGTGACCGCGAGCCCATGTGTGACCTGCGCCAAATTGCTCATCCAGGGCAACATCTCGCACTTCTTTTACCGCGAGCTCTACCGGGATCCGTCCGGCCTCGAAGTTCTGGACCGCGGGGGTGTGACTACGGTCCACTACGTTCGCTGGATGCAGGATTGGCGCTGACGTTTACCGGACTTCCAGAACTCATGAGTCACGTTATCTTCCGGCCCTCGTCACCGACTCCGGGTGTGCCCACCGTCCGCCGGTCCGGCTCCCGAAGCGTCGGGATTCGTTTTTGCCGAATCACAGCGTAACAGCGCCTGCGTAGGAGATCATTCGTGGAGTTGTCCCCCGTGGAGTTGTCCCCCATAGAGAGTACTCCGTTTGGCCGCTTCTTTCTTCCCGGTCCGACGGAGATTCATCCCGAGGTGCTGAGCGCCCAGACCAAGGCGATGATCGGGCACCGAGGGCCGGCCATCAAGGAGCTCATCGGCGAGTTGCAGACCGGGCTCCGCGATCTGTTTCGCACGGAGAGTCCGGTTCTGATATCGACATCATCGGCGACCGGTTTGATGGAGGCTGCCGTTCGGAACGGGGTCCGATCTCGCGTTTTGAGTTTGGTCAACGGTGCGTTCAGCCAGCGGTTCGGCCAGATCGCGGAGGCTTGCGGATTCGAGGTCGAGAAGCTCGAGGTGGAGTGGGGCCAGATCAATACCGCCGACCAGGTGCGTGAAAGGCTTGCTTCCGGTGGGTTCGATGCTGTGACGGTCGTTCACTCCGAGACCTCGACCGGGGCGTTGAACCCCATCAGAGAGATCTCCGAGGCGGTCCGAGAACAGGACGACGTGGTGCTTCTCGTAGACTCGGTGACGGGGGTGGGCGGGGCCGAGGTTCGAACCGACGAATGGGCTTTGGACTTCGTGCTCACGGGATCCCAGAAGGCTCTCGCGTTACCCCCCGGCCTCGCCTTCGGTGTTGCTTCGGAGCGCCTCATGACCCGTTCGGCCGCTGCTACGCGGAAGGGGGTCTACTTCGATTTGGTGACGTTCCGGAAACAACTCGACAACCTCCAGACGCCGACAACGCCCGCGGTTTCACTCATGTACGCCTTGGCCAAGCAGTTGGACCGGATCCGGCTGGAGGGGTTGGAAGCTCGATGGGACCGGCACCAGGCGATGGCCGACCGGTGTGTCCAGTGGGTGGACATGATGAGAGAACAGAGAGGGGTCGCCCTGTCCGTACTTGCGCCCGAGGGGTCGCGTTCCCCGACCGTGACCTGTGTGGCGCTTCCCGAGGGGACGACCGGGCCGTCGGTGGTCTCGGCGATGAAAGAGAGAGGGTTCACCATCGGTGGTGGGTACGGAAAGCTGAAGGAGACGGCGTTCCGGGTCGGCCATATGGGCGATCATACCGTTGCCGAACTCGATGCGGTGCTGGACGCCCTCGGGGAGGTGCTCACGTGAGCGAGAAATTCGTGGTCATAGCGGCCGACAAGATCTCCCTTTCAGGCCTTGCACCCCTGACGGAGGACGACCGCTTCGAGGTTCTGGTGCCCGACGACTGGAGCCCCGAGGAGATGAAGGAGGCATTGGGCCGGGCTCACGGCCTCATCGTACGCAGCGCCACCAAGGTGACCCGTGAACTTCTGGACCAGGCTCCGAATCTGAAGGTAGTCGGCCGAGCAGGGGTGGGAGTCGACAACATCGATCTCGACGTCGCAACGGAACTCGGGATCCCGGTGATCAACGCCCCGGAGGGTAACACCGTATCCGCCGCTGAGCTCGCGATGGCCCTCATCTTGACGGTCGCGCGCAATATTTCGTGGGCAGATGCCTCGGTGCGGGGCGGAGCATGGGCTCGATCTCAGTTCTCTGGGATGGAGATTCGCGGCAAGACGCTCGGACTGGTCGGTGCGGGTCGGATCGGGACGGCGGTGGCTCTACGCGCCCAGGCCTTCGGTATGGAAACGATCGCTTACGATCCGTACCTGACGGAGGAGCGTGCCAAGGACCTGGGGATCGAGCGGGTGGAGCTCGACGACCTGATCACTCGCGGAGATGTGATCTCCTTACACGTTCCGCTCACGCCGCAAACCGAGGGCATGATCGGCGAGGCTCAACTCAAGGCCATGAAACCCACGGCCATCCTGATCAACGCTGCGCGGGGCGGGGTGGTGGACGAGGGTGCTCTGATCGCGGCGCTCGAGTCGGGGGAAATCGCGGCCGCTGCGCTCGACGTGTACGTCACCGAGCCCCTTCCCGAGGACAGCCCGTTGAGGGGCACCAAGAACTTGGTTCTCACGCCGCATCTCGGGGCCTCCACAGCCGAAGCTCAGGAGCTGGTCGCAAACGAGATCGCGCAGGGCGTGAGGGCGGCGCTGCTCGAAGGCGACCTGTCCAAGGCGCTGAACGCACCTGCGATCGGAGGGGAAGATCTCGAAGATCTCAAGCCGCTCATGGATCTCGCGCGCAGGGTCGGGCGAGTGGCCGGTGTCCTGGGTCGGGGCGGCATGCAGAGGGTCGAAATCTCGGTCGCGGGGCTCGACCAGGAGATTCTCGGGCCGTTGACGGCGGCCGCCATGACTGGAGTGCTGACGCCCGTCGTGGGCGCGCGCAACGTCAACTACGTCAACGCCCTCCATCTCGCTGAAGGGCGGGGTATCAAAATTGCGACGCTGCTGCAGCCCCCGCGGAAGGACTATGCCAAGTTCCTCGAGATCGTTCTCGAAACCGAGGACCAGAAGGTACGCGTGGCCGGTGCGTTACTGGGTGAACAGCGTCATCCTCGGATCGTACTGATCGACGGGTACGAGCTGAGCGTCCAACCTGAAGGGTGCCTGATCATACTCAGGAACAATGACGTCCCCGGTGTCATCGGGCGGGTAGGGACACTCTTGGCCGAGCACGGCTTGAACATCGCCGAGTACATTCAGTCGAGGGAGGCCAAGGGTGGCTTGGCGTTGGCGGCAGTGTCCGTCGATGACAAGGTCAGCCCCGAGTTCCTCGAGATCCTGAGCAAGGACGAGGATATCCTGGACGCCCGGGCCGTTTATTTCGACGATTGAGCGCCGACGGTGGCGCCGCAACCCGAAGGTCAGCCGACGGTATCGATCAGGAGCAGGCCCAAGAGCAGGGGCTGGTAGAGAAGAGACCAGAGAAAAACTCGCCGGGCCCGGGGTCGCGACATCTGGGCCGCTGCAGCCACTGAAAAGCCGAGAGTGATCAGCCCCAAGACGAAGGCGCCGACCAGGTAGATCTGGCCTGTGAGCCCCAGGAACGTGGGTAGGCCGCTGATCGCCAACAGGGACACCGAGTGATATACCATGTGCCTGCCGATTTGCAGGCCCTCGGGGTCGCTCGGAGGGCTCAGGAAAAATCCGACACGCGCGTAGTCCTCCCGGAGTAACCAGGCGAGCGCAAGGACGTGTGGGAGCTGCCAAAGGAAGGCAATACAGAACAGTATGACGGCGCCGAACTCCACGGTGCCCGTCGCCGCGCTCCATCCGATCAGAGCTGGAAAGGCGCCCGGTACGGCCCCTACGAGGGTGGCAAGGTACGACCGGGTCTTGAGGGGTGTGTAGGCGAGAATGTATGCCGCGGCCGAGGCCGCTGTGAGCACGGACGGCAACCAACCGACCATGAGCCCGAGATAGACCACTCCCACCACAAGGAGTGCCCCCCCGAACGCCAATGCCTCCGCGGGGCGCAGCCGGCCCGACGGCAGAGGCCGCTTACTCGTGCGCGTCATGACGGCGTCTACTTCTCGTTCGACGTACTGGTTGAGGGCGAGTGCGCCGGCCGTCCCGAGGGCGACACCCAAGAGCGTGTGTATGAGCGGGAGGACTTCGACGCGGCCCCCAGACGCCACGTAGTAGCTCACGCCGGCCGTCATCATGACGTAGCCGGTTATACCGGGCTTGGTGAGTTCGTAGAGCGCGCCGGCCTTGCCCCGTGCAGGCGTCTCATCCGGGGTTGAATCCGGTCCTGGATCCGGCGGTGGATCCGTTCGCGCTTCGACGGCTTCGGTCATGGCGGCCCTCGTCGCCCCTCTCTTTGCCTCAGGTGTTTGGTTCTCAGGCGTTGGGAAATCCGGTCAGTGATGGTACGGCTCCGTCATCCGACCGAGTCCAGCGTGTCCCTCATCGATCGGGCCAGCCCCGTAAAAGCCGGGACGTCGAAAAGGGTGTAGGCCGACGCCTCGGTGAGACGAAGGGCCATGAGCAAATCGAGAAAACGCCCCGGATGGTCCGACTCGAAGGCGACCACGAACTCCTGGTCGTCCAAGCCGTACGAGTAGGTCGTGTTGAGCTTCACGTCGGGCCACTGGTGGCCGACCCGGATGTGTTCGTCCATCATACGCTGACGGTCTTCGTGGGGGAGCTTGTACCAGTCGCGGATTTTCGCCATCGGGTAGACGAAAAGATACTCGGAGCCTTGCGGATTGATGGCGACGCGGGCCGAATCGATCGCGTCCTCACCGCCGTACGTCCGCACGTACTCCTTCTCGTAACGGTTGAGGTAGATGGACCGTTTCGTCATGGCGAAGTACGAGTGCGGCAAGGAGAGGTATCCGCCCAGGCCGGTCTGGTTCAACGCGGCCGCGAAATCATGGAGTTGGCTCAGGTCTCGAGCGGCTTGCCAGAGCAGAAAATCCGCGTCGCCGCGGGTCCCGACCAGCGCGTAGCTGTAGATCATCATCTCGCGGACGCGCGCCGCCACTACCGACTCGAACTCATCTTTGTGCGCGGTTCGTTCCTCGCGGGAAAGTCTACGCCAGGCGGGGTCCACCTTGAATACCGAAAAGCGAACGAACTCGCGCTCCTTCATCTTCTCCTGCTCGGCTTGGATCTTTTCCCATGCGTCTCCGTCCATCGCGGGTCGCTTCGGGAAATTCGGGCGTACGCCCCGCGGGACGTTTTGCTTCGTATCGGTCATGGCTCGGCTCGTGGGATGGTGGCCCCCGGGCGGGCTCCCGGGGAGCCTCGAAAGTGCAGAAACTGGAGAACCGGAGCAAGGCGGCTCGGATGCAGAAGGCTGTTGAAGGAGTACAGCGGGTCGCGCACAACAGCCTTCCAGGGGCTGGATACGAAACATGCGCGGGCGAGAGACAGTAGTATCACCTACGTTGTCCCTCTTTCGCCGGAGCCGACCGATCTCGTCCACGACCACCCTAGCCACTCACGGTTTGAGCAACGCCGAACGGCGCGTCGGTGAGCGAGCGCTTTGGCGGAGTGGATTTGCCGGAGCCGTGATCGTGCATCTTCTCATCTTCTTTCTTTGGTGGGGTGAGGCGGAGTTGGTGTCTCCGTTTGCGGCGGCGGGACCGCGGGCCGGGGATAATCGGGCGGCGTCCGGCGGTATGCAGACCGTGAACATCCGTGTGCCCCCGCCGCGGCCTATCATCCGGCCTCTGGTGCCGCTCCTGAGTTTCGACCCTGTGCCTCTGGAGGAGTTGTTGGATGAGGACCCGCAGCAGCAGATCGAGACGGCGTCCATCCTGGGCGACCGTCCGGGTGTCGATGGCCCGGGGTTACCCGATGCGGACGGGCGCGGTGACGGTGGGACCGCCGAGTCGGGCCTGTTCCGTAACGTGCCGCCCACACCTATCCACATGATTATTCCGCTGTGTGAGCGGGGCTGCCGACAGCCGATCGAGGTGTGGGTCTTCGTGGACGAATACGGACAGGTGGTGGCGGATTCAACTCGACTCCGTCCGCCCTCGTCCGACCGGGCCACCAACGAGCGCCTAATCCGGGAGGCGGCGGAGTTTTTGTACCGGCCAGCGACGAAGGGTGGGAAACCCGTGGCTTCCTGGACCTTTTATGAGGTCAGTAGGGGTGGAGGTGGATAACTCTGCCATGAAGCCGTCGGGAAAACGAATCCTCTGGGTCGACGACGAGATCGACCTTCTCAAGCCGCATCTACTCTTTCTGCAAGCGCGTGGATACCACGTGGACGTGATCACGAATGGGGACGACTCCCTCGTTCTGATGCGTGAGAACGCGTACGACCTCATTCTGTTGGACGAGCAGATGCCGGGGCGGAGCGGCCTGGAGGTTCTGGAGATCATGCGCCGCGAGGACCCACACATCCGGGTCGTTATGGTGACCAAGTCGGCTGAAGATCAGACCATGACGGACGCGATCGGACGGCGGGTGGCCGACTATCTCGTGAAGCCGACGAGTCCTCGCCAGGTCCTTTCGGTCGTCACCCGCATTCTGGAAGGGTCTACGATCCGCCAGCAGCGTACGGCGCAAGATTTCGCGGCTCGCTTCGGGCGGCTCTCGCGGAAGCGCGAAGAGGCGAACACTCCCGCTGATTTCGCCGAGCTCTACATCGAACTGACGGGCTGGCACATCAGCCTTGAAGAAACCGAGGAGCGGGGGCTCCTCGATACCGTGCAGTCGCTGATGACCGACCTACGTTCGGACTTCGGCCGTTGGGTGGGACGCGAATATGCGGGATGGCTGAGAGATGAAGGGGATAGGCCCCTCCTCTCGGTGGACATCGTTCGGGAGCACCTGCTCCCACTCCTTGGGCCCTCGCCCGTTTTTTTGGTCGTGTTGGACTGTATGCGCCTGGACCAGTGGCGGGTGATCGCCCCGCTACTAGCTCCGTACTTCGAGATCGAGGAGTCGTACCACTATTCGATTCTTCCCACGGCCACACCGTATGCGAGAAACGCGATCTTCAGCGGCCAGTTCCCGGACGAGATCGCGCGAGACCACCCCGGCTGGTGGAACAAGTCGGACGACGAGGGCAGCCTCAACGCGTTCGAGGACGAGCTTCTTATCAAACAGCTGCAGCGCCTCACCGGAAGGCACATCCCGGTTCACTACGAGAAGATCTTCACTGACAAACAGGAAGATCAGGTGCGTGGCCGCGTCCGGTCAGCGCTCAAGAAGCCCCACTCCGTCATCGCGATGGTTTTCAACTTCGTCGACCTCATGACACACGGGCGAAGCGAATCGCCCATTCTGATGGAGGTGGCCAAGGACGAGGCTGCGCTCCGCGGGCTGACCCGGGCCTGGTTCAAACGATCGACCGCGTTCTCTGTTCTCAAGGAAGCCGCTGCCGCCGGCCACAAAGTGATCATGACCACCGATCACGGCTCGATCCTTTGCCAGAGGCCGGCGACCGTCTTTGCCCGAAGGGACGCAACCAGCAACCTCCGGTACAAGTTCGGTCAGGACCTGAGGACCGAGAAGGCCAATACAGCGTTTTCCACCAGTCGGTCGGAGGACCTCCGTTTTCCCAAGGGGAAACTCGGTGTGACGTACGCGTTGGCCGTCGACGACTACTTCTTCGTGTATCCGACCAAGTTGAGGGAATACCAGCGCCGATACCGCAACTCGTTCCTGCACGGGGGCATCTCCCCAGAGGAGATGATCGTCCCGGTCGCGCGCCTTACGCCGCGTGGTCGCGGCCCCACACGTTAATCTGTCGGCGTGACGCTCTACACTCGGGTCCTCTCGTACCTTCGTCCCTACCCATTCGCTCTCGCTGCGGCGGGTGCTGCAATTTTCGCGTTCGCCGCGCTCGACGCTTCGGCATACGTGCTGCTCATTCCTTTTGTGGACACGCTCTTCCGTGCCGGACCGACCGGAGGAGGTGGAGCGTTATCCGGTGAGGCGGGTGGTCCGGACCTGATGACCAGGGTCCTGGACGTTACGGTGTACCGGTTGGTGGACGTCGAGGGTGACCCACTCCAGGCGGTCCAGGGGATCGTCGTTCTCATCCTGGTCGTATTTCTGCTCAAGAACGTATTCGACTTCGCCCGGACCTATCTGGTGGCGTGGGTGGAGCAGACCGTGACACGGGACTTGCGGAACGAGGTCTACGATCACGTTCTACGGCTCGACCTTTCTTTCTTCGCCGGGACGAAGGTCGGACAGATCACTTCCCGGATCACCCACGACGTGGAGCAACTGCGTCGTCTCCTCACGACGGAGTTGGCGAGGCTTCTGTCGTCCGGTTTCGAGGTCGCCGCGTTAGTGGCTCTCATGCTGCTCCTGTCTTGGAAGCTCACACTCGCGGCGTTCGTGGTGATTCCCGGTACCATGGGGGTCTGGGCTTTATTGGTGAAGCCCCTCCGACGGGGCGATCGGCGCGTCTTGGATCTGGCCGGAGAGGTGAGCGCTCGGATTCAGGAGACTCTGTCCGGAATTCGGGTGGTTAAATCCTCTTCCGCGGAGGAAATGGAGCGGGAACGGTTCCGCTCCGTCACGGGTGATTATCACAGGACGTTTTTGAGAGCGGAACGGTTACGGGCCCTCGCGGGCCCCCTCACCGAGACGCTCGCGACGGTTGGCACCGTCGTCATCCTGTTGTACGGGGCTCGTCTGGTGTTGTCGGATGGAGCGTTGAGCGGGGCCCAGTTCGTCAGTTTCATCGCCCTCAGTCTCAAGCTCTACAGGCCCGTGAAGTACGCGGCCAAGTTCCCGACGCTGGTGCAGCCCGGGCTCGCGGGGGCCGAGCGCGTCTTCGAATTCCTGGAGACACCCATCACCATCAGGGATCGGCCCGGGGCGAAAGTCCTGAGAAATCCGACCGGCGCCATCACGTTCGAAAACGTCACCTTCGAATACCGACCCGGCGAGCCCGTACTCCGAGACATCACCATGGAAATTCCGGCCGGAAGTGTCGTGGCCCTGGTCGGACCGAGTGGCGCGGGGAAGAGTACACTCGCAGATCTCGTGGTGCGGTTCCACGACGTGACGTCGGGTCGAGTCACCGTCGATGGTGTGGACGTGAGGGACTGGACGGTTTCGAGTCTGCGTGCGTCGATGGGCATCGTACCCCAGGAGACCGTGCTCTTCCACGATACGATCGCCGCCAATATCACATATGGGACCAAGGATGCGACGGACCTGGAAATCCGGCGTGCGGCGCGAGCAGCCAATGCCCACGGATTCATCACTGCCCTGCGGGGGGGGTACGAGATGGTGGTGGGCGAACGGGGCACTCGGCTGTCGGGTGGCGAGCGCCAGCGCATCGCGCTTGCGAGGGCGATCCTCTCAGATCGTCCCATCCTCATTCTCGACGAAGCCACGAGCGCCCTCGATACCGAGTCGGAACGCCTGGTGCAGGAGGCCGTGGGGCGCCTCATGGGCGGGCGCACGGTGCTGGTGATCGCCCACCGGCTGTCGACCGTCCGGCGCGCCGATCTCATCCTCGTGCTGAAGGGCGGGCGGATCGTCGAACGGGGCGACCATAACTCGCTGTTCGCGGCGAGCGGGCTCTATCGGCGCTTGTACGAGCTTCAGCACCCCGAAGCGGCTTTCCCTTCTACCGAGAGCGAGCCCGCGCCACGTGTGGAGGTCCGGGCCTGAAGGCTGTGACGGCCCGGTACCGGATCGAGTTCTGGACTTTTCGAGCTCTTTCCTGGATCGTGGCGGTGCTTCCGGAGCGAGCCGCATTGGGCCTGGCAAGTGCGCTCGGATGGTTTGCCGGTGTGGTGTTGCGGGTCCGTCGGGTCGACACCGATCGGCACCTCCAGATCGCGTTTCCTGAGCGGGATTCGGCCTGGCGGCGGCGTGCGGCGCGGGCCAGTTACATACATTTCGCCCGGGAGGCAGCCATGACCATCCGCCTTTCGCGGATGCCCCCGGAGGAGATCGTTCGGCGCACGGAGGTAGTGGGTCTCGAAGCCCTGAAGGAAGCCGCCTCCGAGGGTAAGGGGGCCGTCATGATTTCCGGGCACTTGGGCAACTGGGAAATGGCGGCGGCTTCGGTGGCGGTGAGGGGCGTACCGATGGATGTGGCGGCTCATCTCCAGAAGAACCCGTTGTTCTACCGCCATATGGTTGAGTTGCAGAATCGTCTCGGACTGACTGTCATCGTGAAGAACGAAGCGTTTCGTCTGGTGCCGCAGGCGCTCGCCGCGGGCCGAGTGGTCGCCCTGATTGCGGACCAGAACATCCGGCAACGCGGAGTCTTCGTCGATTTTTTCGGGAAGGCGGCCGCCACCGCCAAGGGTCCCGCATTGTTCGCCCTCCGCACGGGTGCTCCGGTCTTCTTGGGCGTGGCGGTTCGGAAACAAGGTCACCCCTCGCGGTACCGGGTCACCATCGAACCCGTTCCGGTCGAGAAGGGAGCCCGTGGTGCGGATGCGATCCGTGACTTGACCCAGCGGCACGTCTCCATACTCGAGTCACACATTCGCAAAGCGCCGGGCCAGTACTTCTGGCAGCATCGCCGGTGGAAGACGCGTCCGGAGCGGTAACTACCTTCGGAACCGCACTCACTCTGATTCGCTATCTTTGTTTAGATTTCTAGTCTCGCCTGGACATGGCCCCTTTGGGTAGCATCGACCCTTGATCTACATCTGCATTCCTGCGCACAACGAAGAGCGAACCATCGGGGTTCTTCTTTGGAAGATCCGGAAGGTGATGCGCGAATTCGGCCGTGACTACGAGGTTCTGGTGCTCGATGATGGTTCCACTGACGGGACCGCCACGGTCCTCGACCGTTACCGCAATGTCCTTCCGCTACGAGTTCTCAAGGAAGAACATCGCGGGGGGTATCCGGGCGCCGTTCAGCGTTTACTTCGGGAGGCGCTCGATCGCACGAGCTACCCGAAGAGAGACGCCGCGGTCTTGTTGCAAGCGGACTTCTCGGAGAGCCCCGACTACATCGTTCCACTGCTCAAGGCACTGGAGGGTGGGGCTGACATCGTTGCCGGTGTGGTCGAAGAGAACGGGCGCTCCGCGCCCAACGGGCATCCTGCGCCCCGCGCGGTCCGTGTGGTCAGGCGGATGGCCCCGTGGGTCCTCGGAAAGGCTTATGACGGTGCACCGGTGTCCGATCCACTGTCCGGATTTCGGGCGTACCGGCTGATCGTGCTGAAGAAGGCGTTGGCGGAGTTCAGAGGCAGGCCTTTCTTAACGACCGAAGGATGGGCGTCCAACGTAGAGCTGCTCGGCCTCGTCGCACCCCACGCACGACGGATTGCCGAAGCGCCCCTTACGCTGCGATACGATGTCGATGGGCGCCCCTCACGGTTCAGCGCGGTCCGAACCCTTAGGGGGCTGCTCCGTGTACGACGAGAGAGATGGGAGAGTCACGCAAGAGAGGGAAAGCAGTAATGGGGCGGATAAAGCAGTGATGCACAGAAGATGTCTGGCGGTTGGTCTGGCGCTGATGTTGGGCCTCGCGACACCCGAGGTGGGGGTCGGGCAGGGTGCCGATACGGACCTCGACCCGCGGTTGGCCGACCCCCTCACGGCGGCCGACACCCCAGAGGCCCACCGTGCTGACTCGGTCAGCTACGAGATCGATCCTTTCGCAGCGGTCGTTCCGTTTGGCCCCGGAGAGCGGCTGGAGTACAAGGTCAAGCTCGGCATCTTCAACGCGGGTGAGGCACACATGGAGGTTCTGGGCATCGACACGGTACGAGGTGAGCCCACGTACCACATCGACGTGGCCATGGAGGGGAGCCTCCTGTTGGGAGCCTTCAAGCTGGACAGTCGTTTCGAGTCGTGGCTCGACACGCGACTGATCATGAGTCGCCGATACATCTCGGACGAGAGCTACACCGGCTACAGCAGCTACCGTTCGTTCGAGTTCTACCCGGACCAGATGTACTGGCATCAGACGGACGAGGACGTGATCGGTGAGTTGGCGACCGCCCTTCCCCTGGACGACATCTCGTTCATCTATTTCCTCCGGTCTCTTCCGCTCGAGGTCGGACAGACCTACACGTATTCACGGTACTTCAAGAAGGACGGCAACCCTGTCATCATCGAGGTCGAGCGCCGGGATGTGCGTGAAACCGCCGCCGGTACTTTCAACACGATCGTAGTGCGCCCCACGATTCAGACCGACGGACTCTTCGCGGATGGGGGAGACGCAGAACTACACTTCACCGACGACGAGAATCGGTACCTCGTGTACATGCGCGTCGGGATGCCGTTTATCGGCTCCATCACGCTGCACCTCGAGAAAATCATACCGGGAACGCTCATCCACCCTGGGGCGGCTGCCCGCTAGAACCGGAGGGGCCTCGACCCTCGCGGTGGCCTACGAACTTCCGGGACACGACACCCAGGTGGTGAGCACGTGAGCCGGCGACTCGACCTGAGAAAGCTTCGCCTGAGGGCCGTCTGGCTTCTCATCCTTCCGTTTTACATTTTTGCAGCCCCCGCGGTGAACCTGTTGTGGTGGGGCGCCGGCCTGAGCGCAGCGGGGCTCGCACTCAGGGCTTGGGCCGCGGGGTCCATTCGGAAGGATCGTGAACTGGCCACGACCGGACCGTATGCTCACACCCGGAATCCACTCTACCTGGGCAGCTTCATGCTTGGCACGGGTGTGACGCTCGCCGGGGGGCTGTGGGTGTTCGGTGTGGCCTTCCTGGTGTTTTTTTTCCTGGTCTACCGGGCGACCGTACGCCGTGAGGCCACGGAGTTGGAAGCGCGTTTCGGGGAGAGCTACACAACTTACGTTGCGCAGGTGCCCGCGGTGTTTCCGCGGATCACCGGGTACCAGGGCGGGGGCTCGGATTCGGCACGGGGTGGGTTCTCCCCAGCCCGCTACCTTCGCAATCGCGAATGGGAGGCGGCACTCGGAGCGGTTGCGGCCTTCGGCCTACTGGCTTTGAAGCTGCGGCTCTGGCTTTGACGAACCTCTAGAGGTCGGACAGGGGGGCGGGTCGCGCTAGGATCTATCCGATCCCGACTTGGCGTTGTAGCCAACGTATGTAGCCCACGATCTCCAGGACGATTTCGTCCGTTACGCCGGGGACGGGCGGCATGTCACCGAAGCGCCAGTGATGGGCCCGTACGCCATTACGTGCGGCCAGAATGAAGGCTGCATCGGCGTGGTGGTTGGGTTCATAAATGATGTCTACCAGGGGCGGACCTTGGGTGGTACCGTCGCCGGCCGGACCATGACAGACGCTGCAGTTTTGTGCGAACAACGTCTTGCCCTCTGCCAGTTCAGGTGGAGATGTCGCTGCGATCCCGCGAAGTACGACCTGCCTTTCGTCGGTCGGCGGAGCCGGAGCGGGAGCCTCAGAGGGAGACGGAGACGGAGACCGACCTTCTGGCTCGGCACCGCATGCCGTGCCCACAATCGAGAACAAGAGGGCCGCTCCAACGGTCCAGAATCCTGATCTGTTACGT
The DNA here is from genome assembly GCA_022563405.1 of Gemmatimonadota bacterium. Taxonomy (GTDB): domain Bacteria; phylum Gemmatimonadota; class Gemmatimonadetes; order Longimicrobiales; family Gaopeijiaceae; genus UBA822. Next base: position 82,939 of record JADFNK010000001.1, read on the forward strand.
ATAGTCACCTTCGCTCCTAGTCAGCTTGGCTCCGCATGTCCGGGGCGCTGTGCGGTCACAGGTTTGCCCTGGTCACAGGTAGTTACGGACGGCCAGGTCCACTTTCTCGAGGACCATCTCGGCTGTCACTCGTTTCATGCCGTTTCTCTGGTCCATGGAAATCGGGTATTCCTCGCCTGGAAATTCGGCGTATCCGTCGACCACCAGGTCATAATAACGGCGGTAGGGTCCCGAGCGTTTCGGATTGGTGCACCCGTAGATACCGACGACCGGCGTCTCGAGGGCCCGGCTGATGTGTAAAGGTCCCGTGTCGGGGCTTACAGTCAAGGCGCTGCCGTCGAGGAGGTAAACGAGGCGGCGCAGGTCGTCTCCGATGGCGTCGATGGGATGGGCTTTCGTCAAGCTGAGAATCTCGTCCGCCATCTCGCGTTCGAGCTTGGACGGTCCACCCACGAGAATGGGCTGGAGCCCATGCGTCGACTCGATCTCCTCCAGAATTCGTGCGTATCCCTCGGCGGTCCAATTTTTCCTGGGCTTGGTAGTGGCGACTACGACGGAACAGGCTGGCTTGTCCAATTCGGAGAAGAACGACGCCTGGGCCTCGCGGTCCTGGTCCGCGATGGGGATGTCCCATTCGACGGGCTCGGGATCGACGCCCAAGTAGTGCAGGAACTCGAAATACTGTGCCTGCACGTGTTGAGGGGGCTGCGGGGGAATACGCTCATTCGTGAAGATCCAGTTGGCGTCGCGTGCGCGTGCCGTGTCGAAGCCCAGCTTTCTTTTCGCCGGTAGCATGCCGACGACGATGCCGGCTTTGAGGTAGACCTGGAGCGCGAGGGCGAGATCGAAGTGCTTCCCTCGTACATAGTGGCCGAGGTCGGCGAAGTTGGTCCAGGATCGTAACCCGCCCCTCCTCCTCTCGAACACGATAAGCTCATCGATGGCGGCGTGTCCCTCGACGAGTGCCCTGAGCGTGGGCTGGATGATCCACGAAATCCGAACGTCCGGCCAGGCACGTTTCAGCGCGTTGGCCACGGGGAGGACGTGGACGGCGTCACCGATGGCGCTCAGCATCACGATGCAAACGCTGCCGATAGGTCCGTTCGCCTGGGTCGTCATGACGTTGTCCTGTCCAGGCCCAGCAAGTGGTTCATCTCGTCCTTGGTCAGATTCCCCCCGCCGTCTTGGTCGGTCCGCTGCTGGGACCGTTGATGTGTACGATCGAGTTTACGGATCGAACGAGCAAGCCGTCGCTGAAGCCTTCCGGCATTCACAGAGTCGCCCGGCCCCGCCAGCCTACACCCGTCCAGGTCGAGTAGAATAGCATGGACGTGCTGCTCTTCTCGAGCAATAAGGATGTTCCTGGCGTTCAGATCCTTGTGACGCACACCCGCCTCCGACAAGCGTGTGATCAGGTCTCTGGTGCAGGTCAGGGCCTCTCGGCGTGCGTCTCCGGCGGCACGTCCATCGGAGGGGTCGTGGATACCGAACAGTACATCAGCGAGAGTCCGGGCGTGGGGCACGAACTCTGTGACGAGGTCGGCTCGGTAGAGGACACCCCTTGGATACACGGCTGCAGCCACGATTCGGGGTGTGGTGAAACCCAGCTCCACGATCCGGGCGCTGCTCTCCAGTTCGATGAAACTCCGGGGCCGTCCCAGCCGAAGGAAGCGGTCACCGAAGGATCTCATGAGCCCGCCTCGGCGGTAACGTCGAACCACCCACGGTGGCCCCGCCCCGTCCGGATTCGCCACGACCGGCACGGGCCCTCTCCCGTGGAGCGTCCGACGGGCCGAAGCGCGTGCGGCTTGGTACAGGGATCCATATTCTTCGACCGCTTGGCGACTCCAAGATGCGGCTTCGGGCCGTGCAAGGATCTGTGCTCTTCCTACCGTGATGCGTTTGAATCCTCTAGGCGGCTGTCCCTCCGGACCGATGTACGGTCCCTCCCGCTCGACGTTGTCGTCCCGGCGGGGCTCCTGAGGGCCTACCGAGGATGGTTCGCTGTCTCTCATCAGTGGCGCCCAACTCCGTATCGCTCGCGGGCCCGGCTGACACGTTCTAGAACGTCTCTGATCCCGATTCCCGGCATTCGTCCCGGGCGGGGTCCGTAGTGGGCTGGGGTCCGGGTCTCGCCGGGATCCGTGTATCGGTCCACGACCAGGTCGTGGTAACGCTCGTACGGGCCGACCCTCCACGGATTGGTGTGGCCGAAGAGCCCGATCACGGGAACGCCCATCGCGTGGGCGATATGGAGGGCCCCGGTGTCCGGGCTGATGACGAGGTCACACCCTCGGATGCTCCAGATCAATTGCCGTACCGAATTGGACAGCGCCGACCTCGCGGTGACCGCTCCGTCGTGCATGATGGCTTGCGCGGTGGCTTGCTCCTTCTCCCCTGGCCCCCCCAACAGAAGCACGTCGAATCCGAACTCGGCCTCCAGAGCGCGAGCGAGCGACACGTACCGGTCGGTTGGCCAATCTTTTGCCCGGCTGGCGGTGCCCAATGCCAACCCGACCACCGTCGCACCTGCCGAAGGTAAGAAAAAAGTCTCGGCTGCCGACTCCTCATCTTCCGACAGAGTGATCTCCCACTCCAGGGGGTCCGGTCTCTCGACGCCCACAACATCCAGAAACTCCAGGAACAGATCCTGCGTGTGTCGCCACTCCCCTCCCGCTGTGTACTCGGTGTTGACGAACCGGACTCCATCACGTGTCCTCGAGGGCGCGAGGCCCACTCGTACCGGTGCGCCCGAGAGGTAGGCCGGGAAGATACTCTTGGCGTAGCGCTGCATGTTCAGCGTCAGATCGCAGGAGGGTCCGGCGCGAAAGGCGTTCCAAAGATCGTATACTCCCCGGAGACCTCTCTCCGGCCGGAAGACGATTACTTGGTCCACCGCCGGGTGATGCTCGAGGACCTGCGCCGGTACGGCTTCGGCGACCCAGATGATCTTCCTGGAAGGCCGATCGCGTTTTAGGGCCACGGCAACGGGAAGTCCGTGAACGACGTCCCCGATGCCCGAAAGGAGCACGATACAGACACGGTCGCCTGGGGTGGCCTGGGCTGCCGTCCTCTGAAGTTCGCCGCCCTCGCGCGCACCGGGTCGGATCATTCCGAGGAGCTCCCCGCGGGCAGTTCCATCAGAAAAAGGGAGGGGCCCTCGTAGTCCCGGCCCTTGATACGGATCCGAAAGTGGTACGCCCCGGGTTCGGGAAAGACGATCCCCCGAAGTGGCATGACGATCTGAGTGCGTGCAGGAGGGCTCTTAGGGTCACGCCGGTCCACTTCCGAGTGTCCTTTGATCGTCATCGTGGATTGGCCGGACGGCCCGGTCACTTCCACGACGAAGTCGTAGTGGCCGATGTCGTTTCGGCTCCACTCCACAGCGATGACCAGCACCATGTCGTGTTTAGCGGGGAACCCCGGAGCGGCGAGATCATTGAAGACTCCGCGGATGTCGAGTTTACCGTCCGCGGTTTGCTCTGCGTGGTCGCAGACGAGGGCCAGCTGCAATTGCATCGTACCCGGTTCCTATGAAGGCTTCACGGTCAACAGTCCTCGGCGGAGCCCCATCCTCCTCCGCCGGGAGAACGAATACTGACGACGTCGCCGAGTTGTGCGAAGAACGTAACCTTCGCCGGAAGCGGCTCCTCACTGCCCTTTCGGATGAGGACGTTTCGGCCGGGGCTCCCGTCATGCCCGCCCCGTGCACCCGAGGGCCGTCGGCTCCGGCGCTCGGAGAGGAGCGTTACGGTTGCCTCGCACAGTAGCTGTACGTCCCTGCGAAGACCGTCTCCGCCCTGGTAAAACCCGGCACCCCCACTCTTCCGCCTCAATGAATATCGGGTGATCCGGAAGGGATAGGCGTGTTCAAGGGCCTCGATGGGAGTGTTGAGGGAGTTCGACATATGGGTGTGTACACCAGAAAGTCCATGTCCGGCAGGACCCGCACCCATCCCTCCCCCGACGGTCTCGTAGTAGGCGAAATTGGCTCCGTTCCTGGGATCCACCCCCCCGATGGTCATGTTGTTCATCGTGCCTTGGGAAAGTGCAGGCATGAGGTCCGGAAGGGCACGCGCGAACGCCTGGAAAAGGACGTCCGTGATGCGCTGGCTGGTCTCGACATTCCCGGCCGCAACACTCGCGGGAAGGCTGGCGTTCACCACCGAGTTTTCCGGCAGGATCAGCCGGACCATCGACATGGAGCCGCCGCCGGCCGGGAGCGATTCGCCTAGGAGGGCCTCCACGACGCAGCGTACGGTGTACCTCGTGGCGGAGTGGGTGATGGCCCTTACGGCGTTGATCCCGCCCTTCACTTGAGGGCTGCTCCCCGTAAAGTCGACATCGAGACCGTCGCGGTGTCGGACGAGCTTCACACGAATCGGGATGTCCACGGTTCCGAATCCGTCGTCGTCCATGAAGTCCTCGGCCTCGTACTCACCGCGCTCGATGTGTGCGAGGCCGGCCTCCACGAGTCGATCCGCGTACTCGACCAACAAGTCCATGGCCGCCGTTGTCGCCGTGTCGCCGCGTCGTTTGACGATCTCAAGTAGCCGGGACGCGCCCACGTGCAGGGCGGCAAGTTGGGCGTCGAGGTCACCACTTCGTTCGGTCGGGGTTCGGACGTTTGCCAGTATGAGGTTCCACACCCCTTCTTCGCGTACGCCTCCCCTGTAGAGGTAGACGGGTGGGATGCGTAGTCCCTCCTGATAGATCTCCTGGGCCAGCGGCATCGATCCGGGGCTCATCCCGCCGACGTCCGAGTGATGGGCCCTCGACGCCACATAAGCGAGCGGTGTGCTGCGGTTCGGGTCGTGGACCGGCGAAATCAAAGTGATGTCGGGTAGATGTGTACCGCCCCGGAAGGGATCGTTCAGGCAGACGACGTCTCCGGCGTCGAGCGGGCCGAGTTCGCTGAGGGCAGACTCTACGCTCAGCGGCATTGCGCCCAGGTGGACCGGCATGTGGTCCCCTAGAGCGACGGGCGCGCCCGTCGCTGAAAAGAGCGCGCACGAGTAATCTCGACGTTCCTTGATGTTGGGTGAGAAGGAGGCTCGCCGGAGCGCGGCGCCCATCTCTTCGGTCAAGGCCGTAAAGAGGTGACGGAAAATCTCAAGCGCTATGGCGTCGGGCTCCTCCCGTCCCGTTGGCCGACTATCGAGCATGAGTTAGCTTTAATGGCTAAGGTAGTGTCGCATACATCTGGACCGGATATTGTATCCGTTCAAAGGGAATACAGGGAGGTGTGAGTGCCAATAGAGAAGATTTTTGCGCAGGCTCGGGACGAGTTGTTCAGCCACATCAATCGATGCGGCGTGCTGAGCGCCACGGATGACGACCGAACGACGTGGATGACCGAGACCATCGACTATATCGGTGAGCGTTATCCGGATCTGGTGGATCCCGATCTCCGTGAGCTCCATGCGGTCGGTATCAGGTTCTGTCAGCCGGCCATCAACAACGTGCCTGCTGCCGTAGTAGCGGGACCAGGGGCCGAGCCGGCATCCGAGGCTACAGCCGACGAGGCTACGGCTACGGATGTGCCCGAAGCAGCAGATACACCCGAAGCCGTAGAGAAGCCCGAAGCGGTAGATGCACCCGAGGCCGTGGATGCGCCGCAGGCCGCCGCCGCACAGTAAGCTTCTCCGACGTCCTAGCCGACCCCGGGCTGGACCAGACAGGGGCGCCAACGCTGTCCCAGAGCTTACCCACATCACTCTGATCGTCCGTCCTACGGCGGGAAGCTGCGTCTTCCCGCCGTTTTCTCCTCTTGGATAGGGCGGCAAGGTTGTCCGCGGCAGGCTGAGCGGGGGTGCTGGCGCACACTTCGGACACATAGTATGTTGCCGCCCCAGTTGGCGGGACTGATGAGTACGCGCCTGTCGAAAGGGTGACCCGGACGCCTCTATGAGGGACGCTCAAGAAACGGAATTGCGGTGTGGCGTGCGTCGAAACGGCTCATGACCGGCGCCCGTAAGGACCCGAGTGTGGCGGCGGAGAGCGGCCAACGCCTGATACTCGCGGATGAGGATGGCCTCCTTTCCATCTATTACGAGGGAGGGCGTCTGCCTTCTCCGTCGGGCGGATTCCTGATGGTCCTGGGGGTTCAGCCTGAGGCCGAGGGGGCGGGTTCGGTCTTCCTGGAGTGCACGTCGTCGTCGCTTCGGTACCGGATGAGTGTGCCCAAGGCCACGCGCGCCGAGAGGAAGAAGGTGCGGGACCTGATCGACGAGGGCCGTGATCCGGAATGTCCCCGGCACCAGGGTCAACTCCTGGTGCGAATACGTCACGATCTTGCTTGCTCGAGGTGTGGTGTACGGTATGCCAAGGCGAAGTAGTGGCCGGCGAGGGTCAGGGTGGTTATCGCCACGGGCGTCCATTACATTTGCGCTGTTCGCCCTCGAAGGCCGTCCTTTGGCAGCCCTCTAACGTAAGGAGCTTTTGTCGCGATGGCAGAGGGTTTCCTCAGTTCTGAGGAGTACGACGAAAAAGCTCATCAGCTCTACAACAGTGGGGATTACGAAGGGGCCCTCGAGACGCTCAAAGAGGGCCTCTCGATTTATCCCAACGCAGTTGAACTCTGCGTGGGGATGGGCTACGCACGTCTCGCCCGGGAGGAGTATGCATGGGCGCGCAGGGCGTTCGACCGTGCGCTCGTTCTTGATCAAGGGCATGAGGACGCCCTGGTCGGGTTAGGCGAGACACTGCTCCGCTTCGGGGAGCGTGACGCCGCGCTCGCACTGTTCGAGCGAGTCGCCGCGCTGGGGTTCGAGGACGACGTGGAGCTGATGCTGACGGTGGGGCGGGCGCTTTATCGCGAAAGCCTTTACGCCGAAAGCCGGGATGTGTTCGCCAAGGCCGCCGCCGCCCGTCCCGACAGTGCGGAGGTCGCGGCCTCGCTTGGCTACGCACTCCATCGGCTTGGCGAGGAGGTAGGGGCCGGGCGTCAGATCCGGAGGTCCCTCCGCCTCGATCCCGATCTCCATGAAGCCAGAATCTATCTCGGCCATCTCTTGTATGATCGCGGAGACTGGGAGGGAGCACTCCGCGAGTTCGAACGTGTCCCGCCGCTCGATCACTGGGACGCGTTGGCGGTGTGGCGTCTCGTCGAGCTAAAACGAGCGCTCTGGCAGGTGGAAGACGGGGACCTGAGGATCAAGCCCTGGCAAAAGCGCTTGGACGAGCTCGAGGCGCTCCATGATCCCATCGACCGTTTACTCGCTGAAGTCGAAGCACAGGTCAACGGTGGTGAACGATCGCTTGTCGACCCGAGTCAGCTCGAACTCTTCGAGCGGGGTGAACGAAAAGGCGCCACGGAGTCGCATGAGGTCCGAATTGGCGATGGGCACCTGTTCCGCGGAACATGGCAAGGTATCGTGCGGCAGATGAGAGATCAGGCCGGATTTTCACACGAGTCTCTATCCCAGTACATGAGACGGCTGGCGGAGCGTTGGCACGAACAGCTCGGCGTGGAGATTCCCTTTGCCGATCCCGAGACCTTCCTCGAGGCTGCCATTCGTGCCGGCGTGGTGTATCTCGAAGACTAGGACTCCTTTCAACAGCTTTCTGACCATGCCACAGTCCGGAGATGTTCTTGAGCGTTTCATCAAGGCGCTCGTACTGGAGATCACGTCTACCCGTCCCGAGTACCTGACCACTCCGTTCACGGTCGCGGAGATCTACCAGGACCTCGTTCCTTACCGATCCCACCGGGCTTTGATCGGGGTCGAGATGAACGGGGACTACGAGGAAGCACTCTTGCAGATGCTCTCTGGCGAGGGCGACTGCCTCCTCCTCGACTCTGCGGTTGCGCGCCAGGAGATGCAGGACGAACTCGCCAGCTCGAATCCAAACACTGGGCTGTTCCATGATTTTGCGGCGGTGGACGTCCGTTTACATCCCGGGCGGGTGCCCCTGGACGCGGGCCGCGGATCCGCAACGGGACACGGCGAGGCTTCAGAAGCGGACACCACCGATCGGCAGATGGCCCCGACGAGGGGAGCGGACGTCGAGTTGGAGGTCGAGAGGGAGTTAGAGGCAGAGAGAGAGTTAGAGGTTGAGCGGGAGTTGGAGGCAGAGAGAGAGTTAGAGGCTGAGCGGGAGTCGCAGGCTGAGACGGAGCAGAACACCCCAGTGGAAATCGCCCCAAGAGCAGCCGAAGTGGGGGGCACGGGGCCAGCCGATCCGGCGACGGTGCCCCCGGACGGAGGCGATCCGGTGGAGCTCTTGAGGGCCGAACCCGGAGCGTCCGGCGAGGACGGCGTGGTGGGTCACATTGAGACGGCTTCTGCGCCGCCGCCGACCTCGTCTGAAGAGGCGGCACGTGACCGCAGGGTTCCGACGGACGGCCAGCCCGGTGATGTCTTGATGGTGTGTCACTGGTGCCGTGAGACCCTTCCGGTGCGCGATTCTGTCCATTTCTGCCCGTTCTGTGGCAGCGACCTTCGCCCGTCTCCGTGTCGCGAGTGTGGCGAGGCGATGGAGGCCCGGTGGCATTTCTGCGTCTCCTGTGGGGCCGATGTACGCGGTTAGGAGCCTAGGGGCTCTCGCCTGTCTGGCCGTCGTAGGATGCGGGATCGAGACCAAGACGCGCCTCGAGGTAAGCGGGGTGGACAGCACGGATCTACACGCAGACATCGCCGCCGTTGCTCAGGTCATTCGGCTTTCTGGCGGCCGCGACGTTGAGCATGTGGTCCCGCCCCACCTGGAGATCGACCTCGGGGAGTGGGTCCAGTTCGTATCCCTGGACCGCCGTGTGCACACGGTGTCCTTCGCGCCCGACTCTCTTTCGCCGGAGGCCCTGGTCTACCTGATCGACACCGGCCAGCTCGAGGGCCCACCACTTCTCGTTCTCGGAAGTCGATTCCTCGTCGATTTTCGAGAGGCGCCCCCAGGTCGGTACGTTTTTTCGAGCACGAGCCATGGCGACCCTGTCTTTGGCAGCATTACCGTGCGGGAGATCTCGGCGAATCCGTAAACCTTGCGGGTGCCGCGGGCACTACCGCGCCGGTGCTTGCCCGTGCCGGCGGCCCGCCGTACTCCGTTCAAACGCCTCGAGGGTGACCTAGATGGGAACACAAGGACACACCAAGGACATTGTGGTTCTCTCCGGAAAGAGGACTCCGTTCGGAACCTTCGGTGGAAGCTTGAAGAGCTTCACGGCGACAGATCTCGCGGTTTTCTCGAGTGTCGCTGCGATCGAGGTCGCTGGCGTGGATCCGGGCCAGATCGATCACTCGTTCTTCGGAAACGCACTCCAGACCTCTTCGGATGCGATTTACCTTGCCCGACACGTGGCATTACGGTCGGGCGTGCCTCAGGAAAGCCCGGCGCTGACCGTAAACAGGCTGTGTGGGTCCGGGTTCGAAGCGATCGTCCAGGGGGCCAAGGAGATTCTGCTCGGGGGAGCCGAGCTGACGTTATGCGGCGGCTCGGAGTCCATGAGCCAGGCGCCCCACGTCATACGCGGTGCGCGCTGGGGACAGCTTCGCCTGGGGCCGGCCGGAAACTCTTTCGAGGACCTCCTTTGGGAGGCGCTCAGTGACTCCAACTGCGATATGACGATGGCGCAGACTGCGGAGGAATTGGCAGAGCGCTACGAAGTGACCCGTGAAGAGGCCGATCAAGTCGCGGTCCGCAGCCAGCAGCGTGCCAAGGCTGCATGGGACGGCGGTTACTTCGCCGCCGAGATCGTTCCCGTCATGATCGAGAGCCGAAAGGGGGAGCAGGAGTTCGGGCACGACGAACACATGCGGCCCGACACCACATTGGAAGTGCTGAGCGGCCTTCGGCCGTTCTTCAAGAAGGATGGTCTGGTGACCGCGGGTAACGCCAGCGGGATCGGCGACGGAGCAGCGAGCGCTCTGCTCGCCGCGGCGGATTGGGCCGATCGAAATGGGATCCAGCCTCTGGGCCGCATCGTGTCATGGGGATTCGCGGGTGTGGAGCCACGGATCATGGGTATTGGACCGGCCCCCGCCTCCCGTCTGGCTCTTGAAAACGCGGGTTTGACGTTGGACGATATGGACTTGGTGGAGGTGAACGAAGCGTTTGCGGCCCAGTACATGGCGGTCGAGAAGGAACTCGGACTCGATCCGGCCATCACGAACGTAAACGGCGGGGCGATCGCGCTCACTCACCCCCTCGCGGCGTCAGGGGCGCGCATCACGATCCATCTTCTCCACGAATTGAGGCGGAGGGGTGGGCGGTACGGCCTTGGGGCTGCTTGTATCGGTGGGGGGCAGGGTGGCGCAGTGATCGTGGAGGCGCTGTAAGCGCGTGGGGCGAAATTCGGCTAGACCTTGCCCCGGCGCTGACGGCGTCGTTCACGGCGAATGGCCGCCTCACGTTTCCTCTTCCGCTGGGCGCTCGGCTTTTCGTAAAAGCGACGCTTCCGGAGTTCGGAATAGAGACCCGACCGCTGCACCTTACGCTTGAACCGGCGAAGGGCCCGTTCGAGGCTTTCGTTGTCCTGAATAGTTACTTCCAAAAGATCACCACTCCCTGCGGTAGGTCGAATCCAAAAAGATAACCGATCGAATGTCCGACCAGGGAGAAAAAAATAGTGGCTACGGCCGGATCAGGGAAGTCTTCGTTCACGGTGGAGGGTGTGGCTGTACAGCATGTACTCCTCCGTATGGGCCAGGAAGTCCTCGACCCACACTTCGAACGGCGGCATGGGAATACGTGCCTCGATGTACTCGATGACCAGCATCCCCAGCTGCAATCGATCCTTGGCACCGAAGTCTACCCGTTGGCCCTCCAGAATCGAGGCGACGGCGGCCTCGAAGCATTCAGGGTCAACGAGAGTGATGAAATGGCACACCTGATCAAGCCGATAGGATTGGTAGAGAGATCGGAGTTGGGCCGTGTCCGACATCCCGTCGGAGGCATCCAGGTGTCCTTCGGCGGAGGCTGAGAGCTCCTCCGAATTCTTCAGCAGCAACTTCCTGAACCAACGTCGGGTCTTGGGAGACTGCCGGGCCTCGTCTCCTCGCCTCGTGTGCATGGCCGAGGAGAGCAACGCTCGGAAAAGCGGCCGCCCCAGTCCGCGCGCCTTATGATCAATCTCCGCTTCAGACGCTTCGATGAAGATATCGGCGGTCCGAACCTCGTCTGATTCTCCGTCGCTGTCCTGAGGACGGAACGTGACGTGCCCGTGCCACTGGCCATCCCGACCGACGAAGGTCACGAGAAAACAAGACCAGGTTTCCTGTTCCCAGTCCAGAAATCCGAGCGATCGCCGGCGGGATCGGTCGATGAGAGCGTGTTCCGTCAAGTCGCCGGTTGAGTAGAGGGTGAGGGATGAAACCTAGAATGCTACCGTGCCGTGGCGTCGGCAAGCAACCATGAGACCGTGGTAGGCGGAGCCGGTGGGCGTCGGTAGCGTCCCGGTAGGACACCACCTACAGGTGTCTTGCCATAACCGTAAACATATTGTTATCGTGGATCAACCAGGACTGGGGAAGACTAGCATTACCGCATTACAAAGGCCTTTTGCGGAGGCTTGCGACGCAGGAACGTACCGGCAGGAATGCCGGATTTTTTACCTGGATACTCTCGGGGGACAGCTTCAGAGGCCCGCCGATACAGACATCGACCACTCGTTCGGACCGTTTCGGACGTAAGGAGAGACATGGAGGGGACGACTTTCTCACCGCACTCCGCCGCTCGGCCCGAAGCCATGGCCGATGTACCCGGTGTCTGTGAGCTTCCCCTGACGAGGGCCGTGGTCCACTACCGCGATCTTCACGAGGTCGATTCGCCCGGCGGGCGGATCCAGGACATCGGACTCGCCCTCGTGCTCGAGGGCCGCTTTGCTTCATCCGCGGAAGCGTTGGATCTGGGGAGCTCCACCGTGAAGCTTCTGGATTTGAGTTCGGAATTGGTCGTGCTCGACTGGGTCTATGAGCCGACACTGAAGCACATCAATCGTCTGCTGACCGAAAGAGCCCGGGGGGCTGAGGATGTGGACGCTGCTGGACGGCTCGGCGCCTACTCGTTCCAGATGGCCTTGAGCTTGCTCGGCCGGCTCGGGTACGGGCCGCTCACCCGCCCCACGTTTCTCAGGATTGGATTCCGGGACATATGCCGGGACTTGGATTTTCACGAGGGTACCTCAGTGAGGATAGTCCTCGGCGAGCATCGCGTTGCACGTGCACACCTCGATTATGACTCGAACTCCTTGGTGTTCAGTACGCCCTCGCCAGAGCCGGACGCATCACTCGAAGCCGCCGTACTCGAGGTTTTCCCTCGCAGTGACGTCATGCGTATCAGCGAGGCCCACAGCGGTGGGTCTGTGTGTTACCAGGTCCGGCTCCTGTTCCCGGCCAGTTTGGCCGAGGCCCGTGGGGAGCTCCTTACGATCAGGCGAGGCCTTGGGGCATTGTTGGCCCGCTTCGAGCCGGAGCGCTTCAAGGGGATCGAGCAACATCTCACCACCTTCGGATCGCGAGACACACTCTCGCAACTCCGCGTCCGGGAGCGGCGAACCAAGACCGAGGCGCTACAGACCCGTCACGCCGCCAGCGACACCGTCCACTAGCAACTAGCACCCGCCATGACCGTCGATGCGGAGTTGGGCAGGGTGGGGGGGCCGGTGGGGCCGCCGGTTGATCGGCTAGACCACGAGGGTTCGCCACGCCATTCGGCGGCCTTGAAGGGACGCTACGAGGAGTATTGTCGGCAGCAGGTATTCCTTCCTCCTGGAGATCATCCCACGTGAGGCGGTGAGGCCGCTTTACCGGCGCGCAAGGACTTGGGCGACCGAGAGGGGGGTCCACGAATCCAAAGATCCGATGTCGACTCTGCGGCTCTTCTGTCGTGAGGTCCTACCGTTGCCACCGTTTGAAGTCTGGCTCATGGACTATGAAACGCATCGCCTGACCCACGTGAGCACGGGACTAGGATTGTTGCCTGTGCCCGAACCGATGGAGCCGATCGCGGTCGAGTTCAGGCGATTGGAACACGAGGCGGAGCCGTGGCGCGGAACGCTCGAAGTCTACGAGGCGGGGATGCCTGGAGGGGGCTCATTCGATTCCAGCGTGACGGCAAGGAGGGCCAGTTCCGCACTGGCGAGATCTTCCGTGAAGACGACCTCCAAGACCTTAGAGACCGCTTTATTTCCTTTACTGTGCCTACCCTGAGGGCCTTTCTGCGATCCACCCTCCCGTAACCCCGGTTTTTTGCAAAAAACGCTCTCGGAGAAAGCAGGGTTTTTTGCGGAATTGGTTCCCGTAAGTTCCCATCGCAGTTGCATTTCACTCCTTCGAACACCTGAACTATGGGCCGCTTCGGGGGTCGAGGAACAATTGATTTCGAGCCAAATCGGTAATTTATAAGTAGTTGTTGTACAAGGAGTTACGAAATTTCGTTGGGCACACGACAATTTCGATCGCAGGCTTGCGCACGTCGCAAAGGATCTGTACTATGGGTTCGCCTCGACGTTGTTGCTTTTCCATGACACTTTCGAAATTCACGATGGTAACGTCGATCCTATCGGGTCATTTCGTGAGTTTTCGAGCCACCGAAAACCTGGGGAGAAGTGTGTCCATGTGGGAGACCCGATCTGTTCAAATCACAGTGTTACTTCCCCATGATATTGCAGAACAAGCTGAAGAAGTGCAGAAGACGGATCCTGAGTTCTTGAGCCGGGTCGTGCTCTACGGTCTCACTCGCCGATCCATTTATCACCAGTTGCGCGACCGCAATCGGGACCAAGGTTCAGTCGATTACTCCCCCCCCCCTGCCATGTAAGGGCTTGACTCTCTCGGCACCCCACTAAAAACTAAGGGTAAGTAGGGCAGGCACTTGCACGTCGAAGGCCGGCGTGCCGCGTGCGCGTGGACCGTGCTGAGAGGATGTATGAGCGACGCCGGGCCGGAAGAATCCCCAGAAGGAAACCGTGATAGAGCGGAGCGCGTACTCCGGGCGAAGTACCTGGACTACTGCTCCTCTCAAATCGCTGGCCATCTAGTCCTGCTATCGCCGGACGAGATCTACGTCCTTGCTCAGGAAGCGCATCGTGCGGGTGGCGGGGAGAGTGAGCCCTCCTACGAACAGATGGTGCGTTCGGCCACCGAAGGTGTCGCTCAGCGCCTCACACTCCCCACGTTCGAGCAATGGGCTGAGGAATACGAGCGGGATCCGGCTCGATATGACGAGCAGCTCCTCGGTCTCTGGGAAAGCGAACTGGAGGAAGCGCCCGGCCCTGAGGAGGGTCCAAGCCCCACCTGATACCCCCCCCTTGCCGATAGCCCTCCTAGAACGGCAAGTCGTCGTCCGGCTCAGAGATGGGCGATGCGGGGGACGATACCGGGCTGGAATCGCTCTGAAAATCTCCGCCGCGGCCGCCTCCGTCTCCACCGCCGGTCGACCCGAGCATGACCATCTCGAGGACGATGATATCGGTCCAGTACTTTTTCTGGCCATCGCTCTCCGACTCGGAGTATTCTATGCGCCCTTCGATGTAGAGCCGGTCACCCTTCTTGACCCATTGATCGACGATGTCGACGAGGCGGCCGAAGAACGTCAAGCGGTGCCACTCGGTCTTCTCCTTCTGCTGCCCCGAGCCGTCCTTCCACTGGCGGCTGGTTGCCAGAGACACTTTCGCTACTCGGGTACCCGAGGAGGTGGCTCGGATGTCAGGCTCGCTTCCCACGTTTCCGATGAGCATGACCTTGTTGAGGGACCGGCTCATTATCGCGCACTCCTTGGAGAATTGATGCAGGGTCACGTGCCATTTGGGCCGTGAGGCGCCACAAGGTACCAAGGGCTCCGAGCGGGCGCTATGCTACGCTACGCTTTTGTTCGATATGCCTCGCCGGGGCGCCCTCCAACGCCGGATCTGGCGGAGCCTAGCATCGGATGGCGCTGGAGTCCCTCTACGTGGCACAGAATTCGGCGCCGGCGGACGCCCCGAGCCTCGAATCCACGCTGTTTGGATTACTCGCTTCCACCGCCGACATGAGAGAGGAATTGACGGCCTTTCCGGAGAAGCGAAAGGCGGCGTCCAAAGGCGAATGAAACAGGGCGGAGACGGGTGGATGTAAGGCCCGGAAACCGTTAAATTTTAGGATGTCATCAAGGCCTTCCCCGGCATCCGTTCCTTGCGTTTGAGCGTGCTGAAACTCCGGCTTTTTCGCAATCTCGGGGACCAGGAGCTTTCCTTCCCTCCGGAGGGTGTTGCGATCATCGGTGCGAACGCCCAAGGGAAGTCGAACCTACTCGAGGCCATCTACTATCTGGAAACGTTCCGCTCGTTTCGGGGCGCCCGCGTGGAGCAGCTCATCGCTTTTGGAGAGGATGTCTTCAGAGTGGCCGGACAGGTGGTTTCCGGGAACGATGTCGGGGGCTCCCCGACCGAGGTCGCGGCGGCTTATGAAGGGTCGAGTCGGCGGCGTAAGGTGACGATCGACGGTGCGGAGCCGGAGCGCATCGGGGATGCGATCGGCAGGCTGGGCGCCGTGATTTTCTCGCCGGCCGACATGGGTATCGTGAACGGGGGACCGGTCCGCCGCCGCCGATTCATGGACGTGGCCCTTTCGCTGAACGAAGAGGGATACTTGGTGGCCCTGCAGGCCTTCCGGCATGCGCTGGCCCAGCGGAACGCGGCCCTTCGCTCTGGTCAGCTCGAGGCGGTGGTACGGGCCTGGGACGAGCCCCTCGCTCGGAGCGCGGCGACGGTGATGGGGGCCCGGCGAAGATGGGTTTCAGAGTGGCGGGATGCCTTCCGCGGATACTACGAGGAGGTGAGCGGCGGGGACTCGGCGACGATGACTTACGTGCCCAAGGTCGCCGTGGACGACTTGCCTGACGACGGCATTTATGGCGCGTGCCGAAACGCTTTGGACGTCCGTTGGGCTGTCGATCTTCGGCGGAAGAGTACGAGTGCCGGACCCCATCGGGACGAACTTCTGCTTGCGCTCGTCGACGGAGAGAGCGCGGTAGAGGCGAGGGAGTTCGGCTCCGGCGGGCAGTGCCGGACGGTTGCGCTCGCGCTACGGTTGATCGAGGGGGACTCGATCCGCAGGGCGAGGCAGAGTGCTCCCGTTCTCCTTTTGGACGACGCGTTTGCCGAGCTGGACGACGCTCGGAGAGAGAGGGTTCTCGGGCTGATGGGGCAGGACCGTTTCGGTCAGGTCATCATCACGGCGCCCAAAGAGAGCGACCTGCCTCTCCAGGGGGATGGGCTTCCTCGGTGGGGCATCAACAATGGACAGATCTGCGCGTGAGCAACGCAGGGCCGACACGGGTGGCGGATCTCCTCGGTAATCTCTTGGAGAAGCGCGGCCTCGGTACACAGCTCCGGAGGCTTGGTGCGCTCGACGCTTGGTCTGATGCGGTCGGAGAGAAAATTGCCGAAGTGTCGGAGGCGAAGACGGTTGTGGCGTCGACACTGTTCGTGGAAGTCCGCAGCAGCGCCTGGCTCATGGAATTGAGCCTCATGAAAGAAGCCCTCTTGGAACGGGTCAATGCGGGGTTGGGTGGGGACGGGACGATCGACCGGATCGTCCTGACGCTGATGGAGGGGGATGGATCGTAACGACTGTACCAGGGGCTGGATTCGGTCCAGACCCACAACGGAGTGAGCGGTAGATGGCGAAGAAAGGCGAGAAGAAGAAGAGCGACGAGCAGACGAACGGCGACTACACGGCCGGACAGATCACGGTGCTCAAGGGACTCGAGGCCGTTCGGAAGCGACCGGGCATGTACATCGGATCGACGTCTGCCCGGGGACTACACCACCTCGTGTACGAAGTGGTCGACAACTCCATCGACGAGGCGATGGCCGGCTTCTGCACCGAAATACGGGTAACGTTGCGTGAGGACGGCGCCGTTGTGGTCGACGACAACGGCCGGGGGATCCCTGTCGACATACACCCCGAAGAGGGTATACCCGGCGTGGAGGTCGCGATGACGACGCTCCATGCGGGGGGGAAGTTCGACAAGGACTCCTACAAAGTGTCGGGTGGGCTCCACGGTGTGGGCGTGAGCGTCGTGAACGCGCTGTCGGAGTGGCTCGAGGTGGAGATCACCAGGGACGGCCAGCGGTATCATCAGCGCTACGTCAGGGGGATCAAGGATACGGATCTCGAGATCATCGGGAAGGCGAAGGGCAGCGGCACGCACGTGACCTTCATGCCGGACTCGGAGATCTTCACGGAGCCGGGGCTTTCATACAACTTCGAGACCCTCAACAACCGGCTCCGCGAGCTCGCGTTCCTCAACAAGGGACTGAAGATCGTGCTCACCGACGAGCGCGATGGAGCCGAGGAAACCCATCAGTACGAGGGTGGGCTCGCCTCGTTCGTCAAGCACGTGCGGGGTTCCCGGCAGCCGCTTCACGAAAAGATCGTCTACTTCGAAGCCAGCCGTGAGGAGGCCGACATCGAGTTGGCCATGCAATACGACGACGGCTTCAGCGAGCACACCCACACGTTCGTCAACAACATCAACACACATGAGGGTGGGGCCCATCTTACCGGGCTCAAGGCCGCGCTCACGCGGACGATCAACGACTATGCCCGGCGGAACAATATCTTCAAGAAGGACGATGAAAGTTTGTCGGGTGACGACGTGCGTGAGGGTCTCACGTGTATTCTCAGCGTGAAGGTCATGGAGCCTCAGTTCGAGGGGCAGACCAAGACCAAGCTCGGGAACAGTGAGGTGCGGGGTGCCGTCGAGGCCGCGGTTAATGAGCACCTCGGGATCTTCCTGGAGGAGAATCCCAAGGCCGCCAAATCCATCATCGAGAAGTCGCTTTCGGCCTCGAGGGCACGGGAGGCCGCCCGTAAGGCACGAGATCTGGTGCGCAAGAAGAGCGCCCTGGAAAGTGGGGTGCTCCCGGGTAAACTCGCGGACTGTTCCATCTCGGATCCGAGCCTTTGCGAGATCTACCTGGTCGAGGGAGACAGCGCCGGTGGAAGTGCGAAGCAGGGTCGAGACCGCTCTTTCCAGGCCATCCTGCCGCTGAAGGGGAAGATCCTCAATGTGGAGCGAGCCCGGATCGACAAGATCCTCGGGAACGAAGAGATCCGGGCGATGATCACCGCCATCGGATGCGGCATCCGGGAAGACTTCGAAATCGAAAAGGCCCGCTATCACAAGATCATCATCATGACCGACGCGGACGTGGACGGTGCTCACATCCGCACGCTTCTCCTCACTTTCTTCTTCCGCCAGATGAGGGATCTGATCGAGGAAGGTTACATCTACATCGCTCAGCCGCCGCTGTACCGCGTGTCGAAGGGAAAGAAGGAATACTACGCATACTCGGAGGAAGAGCGCGATGAATTCGTCAAACGCCTCTCGAACGGGAAGCCAGAGGGTGAGACGCGGGGCATTCAGATTCAGCGGTACAAGGGTCTCGGAGAGATGAACCCGGACCAACTTTGGCGCACGACCATGGATCCGGAAGCGAGGACGATCTATCAGGTGACGGTGGACAGCGCGGCTGAGGCCGATTCGATCTTCAGTCGGCTCATGGGTGAGGATGTGGAGCCACGACGGAAGTTCATCGAGGCCAACGCCAAGTACGTCAAGAATCTCGACATATAGCCCGAACTTGTTCCGCAGCTTTCACTAGGACATCCGGTGACGGACCCCAAGCGCCTCAACATGCAGCAGTTGGTCTCGTATCTGGCGGAAAACTCCGCACACTGGATCGAGAGCCAACGGGCCCAGCATCGGGTACACGCGGACCCGCTGCCCGACACGACCCTGGCCGCCCTCAGTGGTTTCTTCGAGAAGGGAACGCTGGATCGAACCAGAATCAGGCACGTCGCCAGCATCGAGAATCCTCACTTCTACAGGGAATTCGAAGAGGCCGGAGAAGCTTTTCCTCTGGACTTCACGGTCTGGGCCGCCATCACTTTCGGGGACGTTATCCTCGTCAACGGGGAGCAGGTCCCGGGGCCACCGTCCCACTCGGTCGTCTTCCACGAGATGGTCCACGTGGTGCAGTACGACGTGCTTGGGATCCACGAGTTCGCTCGCAGGTACGTGACGCCGTTCGTACAGAGCCGGTTCAACTACATGTCGATTCCGCTCGAGAGTGTCGCCTTCGACCTCCAAGGACGGTTCGAAGAATGGAGCGGAGACCCGTTTTCCGCCGAGGAGGAGATTCGCTCGAGAATCAGCGCGCCCGGGCTCCCTTACGCCGGGAGTGGAAGGCCGGAGTAGCGTCGTGCTGGCGCCTCTGAAGGCCAGGAATGGCCTCGGCCCTCAGCCCTCCCAGAGCGGTCCGGAGAGCCGCAGCACGTATACCGCGATGAGGCCCAACACACCGATCACCGTCAGATAATAAATCGTCGGCAGGATGGTCTTCCGCAGAGTAGCACCTTCCCGGCCCAGCAGCCCCACCGTAGCCGATGCGGCGACCACGTTGTGGATCGCGATCATGTTGCCCGCCGCGGCTCCCACAGCCTGGAGGGCCACGATCATCGCGCTAGAGATGGCCAGGCGTGCTGCCACTCCGTGCTGGAAGGCAGCGAACATGAGGTTGCTGACCGTGTTCGAACCAGCGATAAACGCGCCCAACGCTCCGGTTACACCCGCGAAGAGCGGCCAGACACCCCCTACCGTGTTGGCGACAAAACCCGCCATCTCGAGCGGCATCGATTCGAGGCCCGCGTTGTTCACGCCCGAATTGATGTAGACACGAACCATGGGCACCGTGAAGACCAGCACGAAGCCGGCCCCCAAGAGGACCCGGCTGGAGTCGACGAACGCGTTCTTGAGGGCCGTTGCGCTCATGCGGTGCAAGAACGCCGTGATCCCCACGACCGCGATCAGAAGCGTGCCCGGCAGGTAGAGGGGTGTGGTGGTGGCGGTCACCGAAGTTCCGAAGATCCCCGCCCACTCGATGCTGAAGCTCCTCAGTAAGTCTCCGAACATTCTCTCCGGGTGGACATCCCACCAGGAAAACTCGGGAAGCCGGCTCAGGACCAGAAGAATGGCCAGCAAGAGGTAGGGAACCCACGCCTTCGCGGCAGACATTTCGGGGTGCTCCCCCACTTCCTCCGAGCTGATTTCGAGGCTGCCCACCCAGTCCGAGGGCCACTGCTCCGACGGAGGAAAGTCCCAGGTGTCCTTCGGGAGCAGAAAACCGCTACGCGCCGCACGAGACACAACAGCGAGCCCTATCAGGCCTCCGAGGAGTGATGGGAACTCGGGCCCGATGAGCCACGCCGTGAGGAAATACGGAACGGTGAAGGCGATCCCGCCGAACAGCGCAAACGGCACTATGGAGAGCCCTTCGGTCCACGACTTCCGGGCGCCAAAGAAGCGGGTCATCATGACGACCATCAAGATGGGCATAATCGTGCCGGTGATCGCATGGAGGCCGGCGGCTCGTACGGCCACAGCCCGAACATACACGTCCAGCGTGACGCCCGATGCGGCCAGCGCGGCCGTAAATTCGGGGCTCACCACGCCGCCTTGTACCCCCACCAGGATCGGCGTCCCGACCGCTCCGAAGGTCACGGCCGTGCTCTGGATCATCATGCCCAACATCACGGCGCCCGCCGCCGGGAAGCCCATGGCGACCATGAGGGGGGCGGCCACGGCGGCCGGCGTCCCGAATCCGGCCGCGCCCTCGATGAAGGACCCGAACAGCCAGGCGATGATGACGACCTGGACCCGGCGATCGTCGCTGATGTCGCGGAAGCTCCTCCGTATGGCGGTAACACCCCCCGACCGCTCGAGTGTGTTCAGGAGCAAAATGGCCCCAAAGATGATCAGCAGTAGGTCGAACGTGAGGAACAGCCCCTGGACGGTGGAGGCGGCCACGTCGACGAACGGCATGTTCCAGACGCTCAAGGCGATGACGACCGCAGTGACATAGACCGCCGGCATGGCCCACTTGGCTGGAATACGAAATCCCACCAGGAGCACACCACCGAGAAAGATGGGTAGGGCGGCGAGGGCGGCCAGCGCTGCAGGGTTCACGGGGCTCCAATCGGCTCGAGAGCTTCGGGCGGCCCTCCCTCGGACCGACCCGACAACATGCGGTGGCGGGAGGGTTACGAACAGACCGGAGCCCGTCTATCTTCGGCGCGGCGGCTTCAGCCGTGAGCGCTCTCCTCGCCCCGCACAGGACATCAAATGGAGCACAATCCAGACGCACCCTGGTACGGCCGCTTGCACTGGCAGGTGCTGATCGCCATGGTCGTCGGCGCGCTGGTCGGATTCGTCTTCGGAGAGCCGGCGGCGGATCGGGTCGGATGGATCGGCGACCTGTTCATGAAGTTGCTCCGCATGATCATCGTGCCGCTGGTGCTGACGTCGATCATCTCGGGCGTGGCGTCGGTGGGCGGCGGCCGTGCCCTCGGCCGCCTGTTCAGCAAGACGATGGGCTACTACGTGCTCTCGAGCTTCCTTGCGGCCTTGGTCGGACTCCTGATGGTCAATCTCATCCGTCCGGGGGTGGGGGCCAATCTGACGGGCGCGGATCAGGAGACGGTCCCCGAGCTGGCCACGCCCGACTCGATGGTCCAACTCCTTTTGGACATCGTCCCGCAGAACGTCATTGAGGCGGCGGCCACGGCCGACATGCTGGCCTTGATCTTCTTCTGCATCGTCTTCGGCGTCGCGCTCTCGGCACTCCCGGACAAGGCCCGGGAGCCGCTCGTCCAGTTCTTCGACGCGCTCTTCCAGGTGATGATGAACCTCACGTCGGGCATCATAAAATTCCTGCCCATCGGGGTGTTCGCGCTGATCACGCGTATGGTCGGCACGACCGGCTTCGACGCCTTCCGACCGCTCGCGATGTATGCGCTCACGATCTTTTCTGGGGTGACGATCCACTTCTTTGTGACCCTGCCCATCCTGTTGATCGTCCTAGCACGGATCTCTCCGCGCATCCACTTCGCCAACATGAGTGAGCCGCTGCTGATCGCTTTCTCGACCAGCTCTTCGGGGGCGACGCTGCCGGTCACGATGAAGGTGGTCGAGGAAAAGGTGGGCGTATCCAACAAGATCGCGTCCTTCGTTCTGCCGATGGGGGCGACCGTCAACATGGACGGCACCGCGGTCTTCGAGTGTGCCGGTGTGCTTTTCATTGCGCAGGTGATGGGAGTCGACCTATCCATTATGGAGCAGGGGATTGTCGTGCTGACTGCGCTTTTGGCGTCGATCGGTGCGGCCGCCGTGCCCTCGGCCGGGCTCGTGGTGATCTTCATCGTGCTCGAGGCGATCGGTCTGGAGGGCCCGGACGTGAACATGATCGTGGGCTTGATGCTCGCCGTCGACCGGCCGCTCGACATGTACCGCACGGCGGTCAACGTCTTCAGTGACTCCTGTGGCGCGGCGATCATCGCGCGGTCGGAGGGAGAGACCGGCGTGGATACGGAAGTGCGGTAAAGGCCCGCCAGGAGGTGAGGCAGTGAAGTTCGGTGATCGCGCAAGACGAGTGCTTTGGATCGTGGTCCCGTTCATGGTGATCGCGGGTTGCACGCGTGATGCGGAACCACCCGTGGAATCGACGCCGGTCCCGACCGCCCATCCGGCGTTGTGGGCGGCCATGCTCGACGAAGAGGACGCCCGTGGCAAGGGGGTGTCGGGGATCGAGTCCCTGAGCCAGGGCATCAGCGCGCCGGAAGCCGAGCTTCAGCGGTTGGCGGTGCGCGCTCTCGGGCGCCTCGAGGATCCGCAGTTCATCCCGTTGATCCTTTCGCTCCTCTTTTCCGACGACGAGACCGTCCGCTCGGAGGCCGTGAACGCGCTGGGGCAGGCGACGTTCCGAACGGATGGTGACGAGGTGGCGGAGGTTCTCTTCGAGTACCTCGTTCGGGAGCGCCAGGAGGGGCCGGCCGTACGCGCCGTGATCGGTCGTACGCTGGGACGCCTGAGGTATGCTGACGCGGTCGGCTTCCGGCGTGCCGTAGAGACGGTGCTCGGTCTGACCCGTGAGAACGGTGGGGACGCACCGCTCGTGACCCTCACCGGTGCCGTCATGGGCCTGGAGTCGTTGGCCCGGCGAGGTGGACGGACTGGGATGTCCTTGGCGTCGGTCGAGAGGCTGCAGGAGCTGGTTGCTTTCGGTCGCCCGGATGACGCGGTTGACTCCCGTGACGGGTCCGCCCCCGCCGGAGCCGGTTTGGATGGGGATTCGACGTCGCTCATCGACGCGGGCCGCGAAATGGCCAGGCAGGCGCTGTCAGTGATCAGTGGGTTGGGCTCGGACTTGGGCCCTAAAGCCGGCGTCGAGAGTCCCACGGCTGATTCGGCCCGCGTCCGCCGCGTGGCGATGCTGGCCCTGTCCGCGCTCGGTGAGATGGAGTTGGACGTCATCGAGGGTGCGATCCGCGATCCGGACCCCGACGTGCGGCGCCTCGCGGTGATGGCTTTGGCACAGGGCCCCACGAATGAGGGCACCACCCAGTTCTTGCTCGACGGGCTCGCGGACTCCTCACCCCGGGTCCGCGTGGAGGCCGTTAAGATCTATGCCGCTTGGGCTCTGGAGGCTCGAGAGTGCCCGCTCCTCTTCAGCGCCTCCCGGGACGACGACTTGAGTGTCGCGCTCACCGCCCTCGATCTTCTCGATCAGGAGTGTGACAACCGGCCACAGCAGGAAGAGATCCTCACACGCCTCGTGGCCGGTCTGGAATCCGCCGGACCGCTGGATTGGCATCGTGGCGCCCACGCGCTCGTGTCCTTGGCCACGGTGTTGCCGGATGTCGCGGCGGCGCTGTTGGATGTTGCGGTTCGGAGCATCAACCCGTTTGTGCGAACGTATGCCGCGCGAGCGGCGGCGACGATCGGAAGCACCGACGTACTCCAGGTTCTCGCTGCAGATGCGTCGCCCAACGTCCGGACGGCGGCCATGCGGGGACTTTACGGTCTCGTGGGGCACCGCGCCGACGCCGTGTTCGTGGCGCAGCTCGACCAGAACGACCCACAACTCCTCCTGACCGTGGCGGAGTTTCTACAGGGAACGGCCAACCCTGCTGAGGCCGTGGGACCGCTCGTCGCTGCGCTCTCACGGGTTTCGCAGGGGCAGCGGGAGACCGCGCGTGATCCCCGCCTCGCGCTTCTCGAGCGTATCCAGGAGGTGGGAAGTGCTGAGCAGGCTGCTGACTTGGAGCCCTACCTCAATGACTACGACCCCGTCGTGGCGGCGCGTACCTCCCAGATTCTGACCGAATGGACCGGTGAGCAACGGGTGCCTCAACCCGCCCCTCTCCAGAAGCAGGCCCTTCCGTCCGCCGAGGAGCTACAGCGTTTGGCCGGTGCACGTATCGTTCTGGAGATGGCGCGCGGGGGTGAGATCGAGATCCGACTTCTGGTCGAGGAAGCCCCGACGCACGCCGCTCGCTTCGCACGACTCGTGTCGTCCGGCTACTTCGATGGCCTCACCTTTCACCGGGTCGTCACGAACTTCGTTATTCAGGGCGGGAGTCCGGCTGCCAACGAGTACACCGGAGACGCAGCTTACACGAGGGACGAGCTCGGCCTCGCTTCACACTGGCGCGGGACCGTAGCGACATCCACCCGAGGGCGCGACACCGGAGACGGTCAGATCTTCATCAACTTGGTGGACAACCTCCGCCTCGATCACGACTACACGGTCTTCGGCGAGGTCGTGAGCGGGATGGACGTGACCGACCAGGTGGCCGAGGGTGATGTGATCGTGCGGGCCACATTAGTCGTCCCCGCTGTCGAGTAACTAGAACGGCACTTCCACGGCCCCGCAGAGGAACTCCATCAATGGCGTGGCGCTCCGAAAGACCTTTGCGAGCTCCTGTGGAAGTTTCGGGTCGGTGATCATCTTTTTCGAAACCTGGGCCACACCGATGAAGTCCTTCCGCTTGAGATCCTCGACCAGGGGATGGTCGGGGTCGAAGTCCTTGGGTGGTCGTTTGAGCCGGTCGCCCTCCAACACGTAGGTGTCACGAAAGCGCTTGGCGCCGACGGCTCGTTTCCAGGCCTTCGGATCCTCGACGATCGCCTCCCGGATCTTCTTCAGGCTGGGCGAGTCGGGACGCCACAGGCCGGTGCCCGCGAAGCACCCGCCACGATCGATGTGAAGGTAATACCCGGGCGCGTGGGCATCCTTTCCAAGCTCGTGGCGAAACTGGATGCCGATGGCGGTCTTGTACGGGGTCTTGTCCTTCGAGAACCGCGTGTCTCGGTAAATTCGAAACATCGAGCCACCGACCGTCCGCGGATCCGACCGGAAGTGTTCACTCAACGTTTTCAGATGGGCCCCGAAGTCGGTGATGAACCGGATGGCGGGATCCTTCACGTGATCCTCGTAGCGGTGCTTATTCTCGTGGAACCACTCCCGCTTGTTGTTTTCGGTCAGGTCCTTCAGGAAGGTGAAGGTCGCCTTGGTGAAATACGCTGCCATGTGGGGGTTGCTCGCCTCAATGGTCGGTGATCGCCCGCGGCTTCAGCGGTGGAAGCTTGGCCTGTCCCAGCGTGTTCGCGTCGGTGCCGAACCAGATGGAGTTCGTGGCCTCTTCATAGAACATGTTCCGGACGGAGCCACCGCCACTTCCGATCTCCGTGACGGAGAAGAACTCCTCGGTGTCGGAGTCGAAGCCCACAAACTTGTTGGGCTGCACTCCGCTCTCGACGAACCAGATCCGGTCCGACCCATCGATGGCCACACCGTAGGGCCTGCCTCGCGGGCCAGACGGGTTGTCCCACTCCCGGACATCACCCGTGAGCGGATCCAACCGCCCGAGGCGCCCCAAGGCGTAGTCCACGTACCAGATCTTGTCCTCCGAATCGATCACCAACCTCCTCGGCCGCGAGGCTTCGTCGGGCAGGTCGAACGTCTTGAGCTGCATCGATTCAGGGTCCACCGTCGCGATCTTATTGGTGTTGAACAGCACGATCCAAGGATGACCGTCCGAGTCCATCTTGATCCCGTACGGACGGCTGGATGCGTTCCGGCCCCCAGCCTGCACGTCAGGAGTCTTCACGAGCGTCACCTCGCCCGTTTCGGGGAGGAAGCGGCCGACGAAATTACCCTGCTGGACGGTGAACCAGATCTCCCCCTCGTCTCCGAAGACCAGGGTGTGGGGATCGCGGGCCGCCTCGTCGGGCATCTCGAACTTTACGACCTCGCCGGACTCGGGGTTGAGCGAGCCGATGTGCCTGACGCGGTTACCAGCGTAGAAGACCGTTCCATCCTCCGCCACGACCAGATTATGGGGCCCCGTCCCGTCGTCGAGCGGGAACTGCCTGAATTCCCCCGTTTCGCGGTCGAGCCACGCCACGTAGTGGCTGCGCTGACCGACGAACCACACCTTGCCGTCAGGAGCCACGTAGGGGTCCCGTGGCCTGCTCTGTTCCCAGGGGACCTCCCATTCGGCGATCTCGATGGTTTGGATCTCTTGGGCTCTGAGCGTTGGGGCGACGAGCCCAAGGCAGAGGAGGGAGAAGAATGCCGATTTGAGCGGGCGCATAATCACCTCCAGGAGAGTGGACCGCGGGGGAGGCGCACGGCCGGCCCCACCTGCCCCGCGCGGCTTTGCCGCGCTTGCTTCATGGTGAAATGAAACGTGGACCGTCAGGCGTCAAGAGGTTCGGCCCCCCACGACTGTCTCACGTCATCGGCGACCTCTTCGAACGCGAGGGAGGAGATGGCGTCGAGCTGCTGACGGATGGACTCCTCGAGGAGCTTCCGTATCAGCGATGTAGGGTGATCCAGATCCCACTCCACCAGGGGTTCAGGACCCTCTTCGAGCACCTGGAGGATGCGGAAGACCAGATAGGTATCGTCGAGTAGTCCGGGCAACCCGAGAGTCATCTCGGGCATGAGATCCACCGGGTGGAGAAAGTAACGGGTGGCCCGATCGAGAACCGGCTGGACGATATGCGTCAGGTTCCGCTCCTCGGCACCCCGAGCGGCGGCCGCCAGGACGAGCGGCACGCTCTCGATGATCTCCAGAAGGACCTCGGCGGTGTCGTTGACATCCTGGTCGGACGCGTCCGGTAAGCGCCCCCGTACGTAAGCCGCCAGCTGATCGGTACCCCGAGCCTTGGCGCTGTCGATGACAGCTTGGATCTCTTCCAGATTCACGAGTCTCTCCGCTTCACGGGTCGGCGTCAGCCTCCCCGCCGCCGGGGGACCTCCAAGTACTCCCCTGGGTCGGCTTGGATCCTCTCGTCGTTCAGCTCCAGGTAGAACTTGGGAATTCGGACGAGGATCAAGGCGTTGAGTCGCCCGATGACCTCGGGAATGTCTCTCCATACGCGCTCGACGTGTTGAAGCTGATCCTCAGTGGGGCGTGTGGTCGAAGCCTCGATCTCCCGACTCGCGCTCGCGGGCCGTAGCCGACGTAGCTCTCGGTTCAGGTCGGAGAGCTCCGCCCTGATCCCCTCCAGCTCATTCCCGAACGATTCGGTGGCGGAGGTCTCCTCCAGAAACTGCTCGACGTCGGAGAGCTGCCGGTTGAGTCTGCGTACCGCCTGACCGGAGTGGTACGCGGAGGCCTGTAGCTCGTACAAAGACATCATGGCCGCCTGGCGTGCGGCCAGGTCCGCTCGTGATATGTCGATCCGGGGGTCCTGCCTGACGGTGAGGTCCCCGAACATGGTGGTTCGGCCGATGGCCACCCGGATCTGATACACGCTCGGGAAAACGGTGGGGCCACGAGCGTTGAGGCTGTCGGTACGTCCTGCTCCTCCGCCTCCCTGGGTCTCTTGTGGCTCATAGGCGGGGTCAATCCGGAAGTCCCACAGGACCTCGTGCGCTCCGGGCGTCGCGGGTCCTTCCAGGGTGCGTACGGCCTGGCCGGTGGCGGTGAGGATCTCGATCTCGAGCCGCGGGCCTTCGTCCGCCGCCTCGTCGCCGGGTTCGCCGCTGACTATACCTGTGTCGAATCCTTCGGGGATCCAGTAGCGGATCCGTGCTCCAACACGCGGATTAGGGCGTCTGAACTCGGCGGACGCGGTCCACTCCTGAACGCTGCGTCGCCTCCACTGGATAGCCTGCCCGCCCAGGAAAAGATACGGTGTACCTGAGGTGATCGATCCGCTCGCCAACTGCCGGAGCGGAGCGATATCGTCGAGCACCCATACCCCGCGGCCGTGGGTTCCGATCAGCAGGTCGCCGAAGCCGGGATGTATACGGATGTCGTCGACGGGAACGGTAGGGAGCCCATTCATGAGCGGGTCCCATCGATCTCCCCCGTCCAACGACACGAACACACCCACCTCGTTGCCGAGGAAGAGGAGGTCGCCTTCGTCGGGGTGCTCGGTCAGGACGTTGACCGACGTCTGAGGCAGTCCGTCGGTGATCGATTGCCAACGGTCTCCGTAGTCGTCGCTCACATAAACGTAAGGGGCGAAGTCTCCCGAGTAGTGTCCATCGAAGGTCGCGTAGACGCGGCCCTCTTCGGCGTTGGACGCAACGATGCGACTCACATAAGTGTTATCTGGCAGGTCCCGAATGCCCTCCGTCAGATCCAACCACGTCACGCCGCCGTCCTGCGTCCCCATGATCCGGCCGTCGTCGCTGCCGGTGTACAGCACGTTCGGATTCAGAGGGGATTCGGCCACCACCGTCACCGTGCTGTAGAAGGACACGCCGTCGTGACGTGCGAGCATCGAGTCGGAGGGGAGCACATCCATGATGGGCAGCTGCGAGCGGTCGATGTCGAAGGTCAGGTCGGGGCTGATCTGGGTCCAGTTGAGACCCCGGTCGGTGCTTCTCAGAAGCATCTGACTGCCCAGATAAATCGTGCTCGGATCGTGCGCCGAGACCAAGAACGGGGTGTTCCAGTTGAATCTGTACTGGCGCGCCTCCTGGTCCGGATCGTTAGCCGAGGGATATTCCTTCTTGGGGATCGTTCCCTCATCGAGCTCGAATCGGGGAGTGGGCCGGATCGACGCCCGTTCCCCCGTGTCGGTGTCGAGGCGCCTGAGGGATCCATTCTGGGATTCGGCGTAGAGGACCGTCGGGTCGGTGGGATCGATACGAACGTAGAATCCGTCTCCGCCTCCGACATTCTGCCAATCCGCGTTTCGTATGCCCTGGCTGTCGAGCGTATTCGTGGGACCGCACCAGGCTCCGTTGTCCTGGAGTCCACCACAGACCCAATACGGATTCCGGTAGTCGAACCCGATCTCATAGAACTGGGCGATGGGCAGGTTGTCGTAGAACCGCCAGGTTTCGGAACGGTCGAAGGAGGTCGAGACACCGCCGTCGCTGCCGAGAAGCAGGTGGTTGGAGTTGGCCGGATCGATCCAGAGCGCATGGTGATCGAGGTGTACGTCGATTGCCCCGTCGTCGCTGAAGGTCTTCCCCCCGTCGTCGGAGCGCATGAGGTTCCGGCCACCCACGTAGATTCGCTGGGGGTCGTTGGGGTCGACCCGAATCTGGCTGAAGTACATGGGTCGCGGGTTCGTACTCGAGAGCTTTTCCCACGTGTCGCCCCCGTCGGTGGAGCCGTAGACGCCCGACTGGCCGCGGCGGGCTTGAACCGTGGCGAATACGAGGTCGCCGTCCCGTCGGTAGATGTCGAGGCCGATGCGCCCCAGCTCACCCTCCGGAAGGCCTTCCTCCAGCCGCGTCCAGTTCGCGCCCCCGTCCACCGTACGGTAAAGGCCGCTCCCCGGCCCGCCGCCGTTGAAGCCCCACGCCGTGCGCCGACGCGAATACATCGCCGCGAAGAGCGTGTTGGGGTCCGACGGGTCCATGGCGAGGTCGATCGCCCCCGTATTGGGGTCCACAAACAGCACCAACTCCCAAGTATCACCGCCGTCGATCGTCTTGTAGACGCCCCGCTCCGGGCTCTCCTTCCAGAGGTTGCCCACGGCCGCCACGTACGCGATGTCGGGGTCGCGCGGGTGGACCTGGATCCGGGAGATATGGCGCGTCTCCTGAAGCCCCTTGTGTGCCCAGGTTTGGCCCCCGTCCATCGACTTGAACACGCCCTCCCCCCACGGCGAGCTCTGACGGTTCTGGGGCTCCCCTGTACCGACCCAGACCACGTTGGGATTCGAGGGGGCAAGCGTCACATCACCGATCGAGGACGTGGGCTGATCCGTGAAGACGGGCTCCCAAGTGGTACCGTGGTTCGTTGTCTTCCAGAGGCCCGATGATGCGGTGCCGACGTAGATGTTGCGTGTGTCGGTCTCGTCGACGGCGAAGTCGCTGACGCGTCCACCGACAACGGCTGGTCCTATTTCGCGCCATTCGAGGAAAGCGACCGGGCCGAGGACCTGCTGTGTCCCCTCGTCCTGCGCGTGCGCCGGGGACCCGAAGAGGACAACGAGGGCCGTAGCGCCGAAGCACAGCGAAGCACGCGTTGTCTTCATGGGTCGATCCTTCTGGATTGAGCGCTAGAAGGCTGTACTCCTTCAACAGCCTTTCACGGACTGTCTGGATACACCGGACGGCGGCCGGCGGGGCCACCGATCTTCAAGGCCGGTGCTTAGGCCCGATCCCTAAAGATGGACGAAGCGAAGGCGTCGGGCAAAGGGAATCCGGCGCCGAACGACCGAACCATCATGACCTTGGCCGTTTCGGCAGCATCAGACCCAACGACGAACGGCCCCCCAGCCCTCAGGGCTGGGGAGCCGTGTCGAATGGATCAACGTTGCTCTGACGGTCAGGCTACGGCTGATCAGCTGGACCGCCCGAGCAAGACACCTCTGGCGCTACTACAACGTGTACGTCAGGTAGCCGGCGAGGAGGAATACCGAATCATTACCGCCGAGACCATCGTCGACGATGAGGATATCGCCCGCCACGCCGAATCCGAATCCACCTTCGGTCGCGAACCCCACGCCAGCCGACCCGCCGAAGTCGGTATCGGTGTTGCTGGGGATGCCCCCGGATTCACCGACTCGCGTGAACTGGACGCGAGGCATGATCCAAGGCG
The DNA here is from genome assembly GCA_022563405.1 of Gemmatimonadota bacterium. Lineage (GTDB taxonomy): Bacteria > Gemmatimonadota > Gemmatimonadetes > Longimicrobiales > Gaopeijiaceae > UBA822. Next base: position 113,781 of record JADFNK010000001.1, read on the forward strand.
TTAGGGTAAGGGAACCGGCGCTGGTGCTGCCCGAGATCGCTATGCCGACCGGAAAGAGCAGGAGCGTCAAGTCGTTCGGATCGTCATCCGGCTTACTCCACCCGGCGCCGCCCTGAACGCTCACGTTCAGGGGCGAATCCGAGTCGTTGATGACGTGATAGGCTGCCCTGGCAGCGAAAGCTATCTCACTGGAGGGGAAACCGGTAACGTCGTCGCTCAGGACGAGGCCGGCACTGACCCCGAAGGAAACCTGCTCCATGGCTCTGACCACGCCCGCGCCGATCGCGTCCAGCTTTCCGGAGTTGTCATTGAGCCCACGGGAGTATCCCCCCCAGATCGTAGTCGCTCCGTCGCCCGCCCCTAGCGCAAGCACAGGCACGTTGAGGATCTGGCCCATGGTCGGTGTCGCCACCATCAGCGCCACGACCGCGATGAAAAATGCGAATCTTGCTTTGATCATTTGAGATCCTTTAATAAGGTGGTGGATGCGCCCTGGCGGATGCGCCATTTTACCATAAAAACCTTGCGCGCGCCATGCCCTTCTCGGCGCCCGTACTAATACATCACAGTTGGGGGATGGGAGTCAAGGGCTTTTTCTCGGGGAGTGGCTCATGCGCCCGCGGATTGGCTGGGGGCTGGGCCGCGAGCTATGCCCGAGAAGGAGATACACGGGCGGTGGTGACACGGGGCCGTAGCGGCCGCGCCGCCGGCATGATCGGCGACGCGGCCCCCACGGCACATCGACTCGCTCTCGAGTGTCCGAACTCAGGACACCAGGGGCGATTTTACTCCGGCCTGGCCACGCCGATCGACCCGCTCGGTGCCGGTCCCATTCCCATGTAGGTGTGCTTCTGCAGCCGCTTCCCTTCGTAGGTTTCCGTCGTGTAGATGTTTCCCTTCGAGTCGGTCGCGATGCTGTGCGTTCCGTAGAACTGACCGGCCATGCGCCCGCCGCCACCGAAGTTGTAGATGTATTCCATCCCTTCGCGTCTGACGACGTGGACCTTTTCGTTCAGGCCGTCGGCGACATAGATGAACGATTGAGCCGGATCCGGTGAGAAGGCGAGGTCCCAAACGGCTCCGGAGCCACCCGAGTTCTTCTCGATGAAGATCTCCTCCAGGTAGTCGCCGTTCTTCGTAAAGACCTGGATCCGGTCCCCGCCACGGTCGCAGACGTACACCCGGTCGTCGTCGGCCGGATCGGCGCAGTGCACCGGGCCGCGGAACTGGCGGGCCGGCTCCGCCATCGGGTCATACGGCCCCAGGGGGTCGTCGCTTATCGTGGTGGTGCCGTAGGCCCCCCAGAATCGCTTGAGTTCTCCGGTCGAGGCATCGATGACGGCGACCCGCTTGTTGCCGTAGCCGTCGGCCAGGTAGATCTCGTTGGCCGGCCCGTCGTAGGTGACCTTGGCGACCCGTGAGAAATGGTTCTCGGCCATACTGTTGACACCGTTGCCCGGCTCACCGACCTGCAACAGGAACTCTCCGGAGCGCGTGAACTTCAGGACGTGCGAGTCGCCACCACCGTTCCCGCCGATCCAGACGTTGTCCATGTGGTCGACCACGATGCCGTGATTCGACGCAGGCCAGGTGTATCCGTCCCCCGGACCGCCCCATGACCCCACCAGGTTACCCTCGGCATCGAACTCGAGAACGGGCGGAGCCGAGGAGCAGCATTCGTCCGCGATACCTTGCACAGCCGGTATCTCGTTGGGCGCCAGATTCCCATCGTCGTTCCCTCGGTGGATGATCCAAACGTGCTCCCGCGAGTCCACCGCCACGCCGATGGTCGAGCCGAGCAACCAATGATTCGGAAGCGGCTTCGGCCAGAACGGGTCCACCTCGAACATCGGCGCCATGGATGGGTCGGTGACCGCCGGATCGGACGCCATATCCATGGGCGCCCCAGCACCACCGCCACCATTGGTGCAGGCGGAGCAAAGGACGACAAAAGCGACTGCTAGGAGGTGTTTGGACGGCATCGTGTCCCCCTTCGGTTCGAGGCGTCAAGCGTGAAGTGCGATCAACCAGTGTGAGGGTGCGGTCAATAGGTGCCGGGCGCAAGTACGGCTGGGACAACGGCGTAGGACAGCCGTCAGGCAGGAGACAACGGCCAGGTAGGCGTCAGTGGGTCAACGCGTATATGATGTAATTCACGCCGAGCCGGTATGCGTCGTTCGTGGGATCGACCGCGAACAGCCCCGAGGTAGACCATTCCCAGTATTCCGCCAAGTCCGAGTTGTGGTTGGCCAGGACCATGACCCGCTTCTTCGGATCGTTGTCCTCGAAGATCGCCATGTATCGGGGCTCGACGTCGACCGACGGGTGGGGCACGTAGATGTCCTCGACGTAGAAGAACGCTCCGAAGATTGGGTGCGTATCGTCCAATTCGACCCACTCCCGCTCCGGAAGCGCGCGACTGAGCTGAGCGTCCATGTTGTACCACTGGTCCGCCTCGAAGTCGTCGAAGATGAGGAAGCCGCCCTTGAGCAGGTAATTCCGGAGGTTCAGGGCGCCCTCCTGTGTAATCCTCCAATAGCCGGGCTCGGAGATGTAGATGAACGGGTGCTTGAACATTCGCGGGTCCTCGAGGAGGACCACGTTAGTCCCGCTCGTGTTGGGAGACATGCCGGTGAACTCGTCGAGGATCATCTGCATGTTGCGGTCGGCCTCCGGGTAGTCGTGGGACCACGACGGGCCGCCGTATCCCCGGAAACCCGGCCCGCTGTAACGGATGCGGGTGAAGGTGAAGTCTCCGTTGTAGGGAACCTGGTAGAGCGGGTCGACCTGGACCGCGACGGTGGCCCCCCCCAGGACAACAGCCAATAACACACCCACGGCGAGGTGGCGTGCCGTGCCTGTGAGCGCTGGTTTCAGGTTCTGGGTCATTTTCGCCCTGGTTGTGCACCTCGTTGTGGTCCGCCTCAGCCGGTCTAAGGTCTACCCACGGGGCAGGTTTAAGGTCGACCAGCCGGGCCGGTCTAAGGTCTACTCACTGGGAGGGACACGTGAAGGTGATCCGCCGCGCTGACATGGTGGAGACTTTGAAAGCCCATGAGTTGGAAATAGGCAGCCGTCACGCTGTTCCTTCTGGCGCTGCGGCCTGTGGTACGGAGGTCCATAGCGTGGACGTAACGGTCCGCGAGTTTGAAGTGGAGGGACGTCTCATCCATGGAGAGGCCCATCCCGAGGTAATCCTCGGCCGTTCGCTCCAGATCCGTGACCACCCCGTTTCGGTCGAAAAGGAAGTAGGTACTGGCCCCGAGTCTCATGAGTGGATGCAGCGACGAGTAGTACTCCCGCATCTCGGGATCCCTCGAGTTTCCGCTAGACAGATAGAGAAGCCCATACATGCTGTATCCCGCGACAAGGACGATCAGAGCCCGCGGCAGAAATTGCCTCATACGGCCCTCTCCAGTCAGGTGCGTCCAGAGCCATGCCAGGTAGGCGGAAAAAACGAGGGCGGTACCGAACATGCCCAGCCCGATCGACGACCAGGTCCCCCAGCCCATGCTCTGGTAGGCATACATGGATCCACGTACCAGCACGAAAAACGACAGGGAAAGCACGGCGAACCATAGGACGATGGCCCCGCCGAGACGCAGGCTGGAGCGCCGCCCGAGGTGCCGTCCATACCGCAGCCCGTTCAGCAGCCCGAGCTGCGCGTGGTACCGGATGCGGCCTAGTGTTTGCCGCAGAGGGCGGTGCGCTGTCAGAAGCCTCATGGTACGATTCTAATACGCGAAGGCTCTTTTGCGCGAAGGCTCCCCGCGATGGACCGAAGAGAACCGCACGACCAGAGGCCCGATGCCCTCCACGCTACCTGATCCCGTTCCACAGATCCTGAAGAGCCGCCCCGATTGGGCATCGGGCGTGGCCTCGACGGCAGGTCGCAAGGAGCTCATCACCCATTGGGTGGGGGCCGCGATCATGAATGCACTCGGCTTGCCGGTGGGCTGGGTAGCGCTCTTTGGAGACCGTGACCTGCCGGTGTACCTCCAGGTCGTTCTTCCCTCGTTCACTCTGTTGGGCCTCCTCATTCTCTTCGTAGCCGTGAGAGAATCCCTTCGCTGGCGCCGGTTTGGTCGTCTCGAGATGACGCTGGACCCGCTTCCGGGCTCGATCGGGGGGCACGTCGGGGGATCACTGGAGCTTCCGCTTCATCAGGCAGCCGCTTCGGATTGCAGGGTGATGCTGATGTGCATTCGGGATCGGCTGGTGAAAACGAAGGACGGATCCAGCCGGAGCGAGTCGGTGGAGTGGGCCAGGGAAACTCTCCCTGACCTAGGACGCTCGGGAAGTGGCGTCCGGCTCCGATACACCTTCGAAGTTCCGGAGGGGCTGCCCCCCTCCGAGGAGCCGTCGGACGACTACCACAAGTGGGTCATTCGGGTCCAAGCCGACCTACCCGGGGCCGATCTCGATCAGGTGTTCGAGGTTCCGGCACTTCTCGTTGATCCGCCGCTACAGGCTCGAGAGCCGGCTCTTGCGGAGGCCACGGCCGCGGAGGCCCCCGAGTTGTCGCCCAGGGTCGTACGTGTGCACCGAAGCCGCGGCGGACTGACGCTCTACTTCCCGGCCGGCCGAGGGGGCCTTGGCGGGATCATGCTTCTGATCTTCGGCGGTGTGGGCGCGCTGATGATGCTCCTCGGCCTCTACTCCCTGGTGAACTCCTTGGTTGTGGAAATTCGGAACGGCAAGGTGACCGCCCGCAGGAGTTTTTTTGTGCCGTTCAGTCGCACGGCACGCTTCGACGAAATTCAACGAATCGAGATGGACGTGCACAGCCGCGTGGGGCAAGGAGCGAAGTCGTCGTCCCACGTGAGGATTCGGGGGATCGTCCGCGGGGGGAGGCGCATTTCCTTGGGTGACGACGTACCTTTGGGCCGGCAATCCGAGATTCTTGCCGCTCTGCTGGAGGAAGCGATAGGGGTTCCGGTGGAGACAGTGAAACGATCCAGACTGAGGGTACCCGCATGAACACGCATCGCTCGCTTTTTTCGCCTCGACGAATCGGTTGGATCCTCGTGGGCTGCGTCATGGTCCTCGCGCTTCCCGTGATGGGGTCGGCGGCCCAGGACGTGACGGCACTCGTCGGGGCCCGCATCTGGGACGGGACGGGTGCGGAGGCCATCTCTGACGGCCTCATGCTCGTGCGGGATGGGCGGATCACGTACGTGGGCTCGCGCGGCGATGTGCCGGTTCCGTCCGGCGCCACCGTGGTGAATCTCAATGGCCGGACGATCATTCCGGGCCTGATCAACACACACGGACACGTAAGTGGTGACCGGGCAGAGCTGATTCGCCAACTGCGCCTCTACGCAGAATACGGAATCACTACCGTTACCAGCTTGGGGGGTGACGGGCCCGAGGGGATCGTGTTACGCGACGAGCAGTCGACGACCGGACTCGACCGTGCGCGCCTCTTCGTGGCCGGGGCGGTCGTGACCGGCAACACGGTCGACGCGGCGCTCGCCGTAGTGCAACGGAACGCGGACATGGGCGTGGACTGGATGAAGCTCCGTGTGGACGACAACCTGGGCGCTTCCCAGAAGATGTCTCCGGAGATCTACTCGGCGGTCATCGACCGCAGCCACGAGCTCGGCCTGAGGCTGGCTTCCCACCTCTTCTATCTGAGTGACGCCAAGGCGCTCATGAGGGCAGGCACCGACTTCATCGCGCACAGCGTCCGTGACATGGATGTCGACGACGAATTCCTGGGGATGCTTGCGGCGAGTGGCATCTGCTACACGCCGACGCTGATGCGCGAGGTCTCCACCTACGTCTACGAGAGTCGCCCGGATTTCTTCGACGACCCGTTCTTCCGTTCGCACTTCGACCAGGCCGTGCGAGACCAGTTTCAAACGCCGGCCCGCCAGAGGAGCAGTGCCAGGTCGCAGCCCTACAAGGAGGCGCTGCGCGTGGCCTTGAGGAACGTCAAGACGATCGTGGACGCGGGGCTGCCGGTGGTGATGGGTACCGACACCGGGCCGGCCGGACGTTTCCAGGGCTACTTCGAGCACATGGAGCTGGATCTCATGGCCGAGGCGGGCCTCACGCCCGAGCAGGTCTTACGTTCCGCGACGGGCTTGGCCGCCGAGTGTCTACGTATGGACGATGAGATCGGAACGCTGCGACCGAACCGATGGGCGGACTTCATTGTTCTGACCGAGAATCCGCTGGATGACATCCGGAACGTGCACGGCATCGAGTCGGTGTGGATTGCGGGGGAGGCGCTGCGCTGATCGGGTTTAGGAGGGTGATCGGAAAGGGGGGTTGGTCAGGGCATTCGTTGTCCCGCATCGATCCGCCGCACGATTCTCTCGAATTCGGGCTCGGATCGCACGGGGTCCCAAATGGGGTCCGTGGCAAGCCAGATCAGGGACGGGGATGGGGTGCGTAACGCCCGCTGGAGGGATTGGGCGGCTCCGGCCTGATCTCCGAGAACCAACTGGAGGGCGGCCAAGTTGTAGGGCGCGTCCGGATTGCGGGCCTCCGATGGATCGAAGGTCTCCCGTAACGTTCGGGCGAGTTGATTACCGCGTGCCTGTGCCGCCCCGCGGGTGGCCGGTCGATTTCCGCGTCCCTGCGCCGCCCCGCGGGTGGCCGGGCGAAAATAGGCCCTCCATACTTGGAGGTAGGGGCTCCGGTTCGCTTGGTCCGAACCCTCGAGAGTGATCCTCGCCTGCTGGCGTTCACCCAGGATGCCCTGAGCACGCGCCAGATGGACCCGGACGAGCTCATCCGCGGGATCGAGCCGAAGCGCTTCGGCCAAAGCCACCCGAGCCGGTGCGTAGCTCCGAGCCCGGAACAGAGCTAAGCCCCGGGCCTTGAGGTTCGCCACCGCGCCCGGTTCGTCAAGGAGGGCCATGGCCACTTGCGCGAGGGCCTCGTCGTGGCGTCCGCGAGCCGAGAGAAGTTCGGAGAAGGCCCGGTGGATTCTGGGGCTCGGACTTATCTCGAGCGCCCTCTCGAACTCCCTTTCCGCGCCCTCCCAATCCCACTCGAAGGTGCCCAGAAGTGATGCCAGCGCGGCGTGCGCCTCGGCCAGATCGGCGTCGTGACGAATCGCGTCTTCCAGATGCCCCTTGGCAAGAGGTAGCACCTCGCCGAGCCGGCGAGCACCGCTCTTGCCGAGCCCGATCTGCGCTTCCGCGAGCGCCAGATGGGCTGGAGCGTAGTCGGGTGCCAGCTCGATGGACTGCGTAAAGAGCTCCGCGGCCGTGGCCATGCTCCTCGGGGTGCCCAGCGACAACTGGTCACGGCCCCTCCGCAGTAGCTCGTAGGCTCCGGGATCGAGCGTGGGAGTCGGCTCCGCTTCCACCGCGACCGGCGAGACGGGTGGCGTATCGGACGTGGGGGTCGAATCTGCTCCCTCCCGGTCCTGCGAGATCGGTAGGGTATCGGAGCTTGGCGTCCCCAGCGCCGTCCAGAGGGCCAGCGTGACGAAGGAGAGGATCCCGACCGTCAGTCCGACCGCGATCGGCCGCACGGAACGGCGGGGACGGGTGACCTCGACCGGAGCCTCGGGGGTCGCCGCTTCCCGTAGCAAGGTCCTGGCGAGCTCCCGCGTGGGCTCGGCATCGTAGACCTGTAGCGGATCGTCGTACCCCTTTACCGAGCGCGACCCTAGATCCGTCAGGACCAAATCCGGGCGGCTTCGGAGTTGCCGGTAGACGTCTTCGCTGACCAGGAGCCTTCCTGGCTCCGCCAGACCCTCGAGCCTGGCGGCCCTGTTCACGCCGTCGCCATAGATATCGCCGTCCGCGGCCACGGTGACGTCGCCAAGGTGCATTCCGAGCCGGATCTCGTGCGGTCCCTCGGGCCAGTCCTCCGTGAGCTGCTGAAATCGGAGTAGGAGCTGCATCCCGCCGAGAGCCCCGCCTCTGGCACTCGCGAATTCCGCCAGGACACCATCGCCCGTGAACTTGACGATCTTGCCCTCGTGGCCCTCTACCGCTGTGGTCGCGGCTGCTTGCAGGGTCTGCACGAGACGGAGCGCCAAAGGCTCGTTTTCCGCCGCTAGACGTGTAAACCCGACGATATCCGCGAACCAGATCGCCGCGAGGCGGTGGGATCCAGAGCTTTTGTTCAGAGGAGTGGTCATCGTGGGGTACGTCGTCCCTCGCAATCGGTGTGCGGGCGTGGGTTCTTCCGGGTATCGAGCCTACTTTTGAAGGATTGCCCCGGGTGCCCTTATGTGTCCAGAAAATACCGCCTGCGCAGTGTTGCAAGCGGTCCCTGAACTGCGCCCAACGATGCATGCTCGAGGGCGTTTTACGCGTTCCCGCGGGAACGTCGAGGCATATCGCCAGCGATGTGAACCCCACGGGCAGACTGAAGCCTTGCGGCCCAGGAGGGCTTTGGATCTATTCCGGCCCACCGACTCCGACAGGTCGGTTATTCGGCCCGCCGGACCCGTATTTTCAGCCCATCATGGAAACCAAGCGTCCCACCAACCCGGCCGCCGAGGAGATTCTCGGGGGATATTTCCCGGTCCTGGACCACGGATTCGTCTCACTGGTGGACTACATGGGCTCCGACGAGGACGTCGAGCGGGCGGCGCGCGTCAGCTACGGATACGGCACCCGCAAGGTGAGCCAGACACGGGGGCTCGTGCGCTACCTGAGGCGTCATCACCACACGACACCCAGTGAGATGGTCGAGCTCAAGTTCCACTGTGCGATGCCGATGTTCGTCGCTCGTCAGTGGATACGGCACAGGACGGCCTGCCTGGCCGAGGGGACCGAGGTTTATTTCGACCTTCCCGGGGGCATCCGCCGCAGGGGGAATCAGCTTTACAAGCTGCCCATCGAGGAAGTGTGGAATCGATTTCAGCCGACCGTCAATCGCCACCGTCCGGACAAGCAGAGGAATCCGTACTTCCGGCGCGACCGTGTGCGGGGGATGCGGCTGCGTCAGATGGATGAGGAGACGGGACGGATCACCCACACGCGAGTGGTGGACGTCTTCAAGAATGGCCCCAAGCACGTTTTCCGGATGGTCCTGGCTGACGGGAAGGAGATCACGGCTACTGCGGACCATCGCTTCAGATTCGCCGAGGGATGGAGGACGCTTTATCAAGCCGCCGGGCTCGAGGAGAAGGGTGGGCGGGCCGTTTGGCGGGAGGGAGATTACTACGTACATGTGAACGGCCTCGTGGCCGAGGCCCCGGCTCTCTATCAGGACAAGCAGTGGCTCGAACGTCAGTATAGCGAACAGCGGCGGGACATTCGTGACATCGCGGAAGATTGCGGTGTTTCGTACCACACGATCAGAAAGTGGTTGACCCGCCACGAGCTCGCCGACCCCGGTCGTGGACGCTTCTCTGACGGTGATTCTCCCTGGAACAGGGATCTCACCTATAAGCTCGGGTCCCGGCAACTCTCCGCCGAATGGGTCGCCGCGAACCAGAGATCACGGAGTGGACCCGCTTCCAATTTCTGGCGCGGTGGAGGCTCCTCCGAGCGGGATGCCATAGGGCGATGGACTACCCAAGTCGCCCCCAGGGTTCATGCTGAGAATGGGTGGACGTGTCAGTTATGTACTCAGAGGGCCAGTGAGCTGCACTGCCATCACATCATCCCAGTGTGGGCGGACGAATCGAAGGCCAGAGAGCTGACTAACCTCACGACGTTATGCGGGCCCTGCCATCGAAGCGTCACCGGGAACGAATTGGATTATGTCGAGCGGCTGGGCGGAGGCCCGGTCCGGACGGAGTGGCAAAGGCGGCCCCGAGTGGCGTGGAACAAGCTCACGACCACTCGCCTCGTCCGCATCGAGCGTTTCGAGTACGTAGGGATACGAGAGACCTACGATCTGGAGGTCGAGGGCCCGTCCCACAACTTCATCGCCAACGGCATCGTCACTCACAACTCAGTCAACGAGTACAGCGGCCGTTATTCGTTGATGCCACTCCTCTTCTATAAGCCGGATCTGGACCACTTCGCGCTTCAAAGCTCCGCCAACCAACAGGGCCGGAAACCCGAGCCCGCCTCGAAGGAGCTCTATAGGAAGGCAATCGAGCATTGGGACCGCGTGCGTGAGGAAGCGTCCGACGGGTACCGCTGGATGATCGAGGAGGAGGTGGCGCGGGAGCTGGCCCGCATCGACCTGCCCCTTTCCACGTACACGCAGTGGTATTGGAAGATCGATCTCCACAACCTCTTCCACTTTCTGACGCTCCGGGTGGACCCGCACGCGCAGTGGGAGATTCAGGAGTTTGCACGGGTGATGGCGGGTATGCTCAAGAGGGTGGCACCCCTGAGCTACGAGGCGTGGATCGACTACAATGTTCGTGCTCACTCCATGAGCAGAGGGGAAATGGACCTGCTGCGGCGGTTGCTGGAGGCCGATGCGGAGGGCGTACGGCCCAGGGAGGGCGGCGGAAGTCTCTCCTTGGAGAGTTTCAAGGAGTTCGGTCTGGCCCCACGGGAGGCCCGTGAGTTCATCGAGAAGCTTCAGCCTACGGACGTGCCCGATTACGAACTCGATGTGTCACTCATGCGGCCGGCCGAAGAACTGGCGGCCGAGCTCGAGGAGGCGGTTCCTGGCTCCTTCGAATAGTGGCGTGCACGGTGGGACCAACGGTCGGACTGGCACCCACGCCGTCCTCGTCTGCTTGTGTTTCGCCGCTCTGGGCCTGCTGTCTCCGGCTTCTGCCGACGGTCAGGGTGTGGCGCGGTGGTTCCCCGATGTCGAACCGTTTCGGCCGCTCATCGCGGCTCCGCGGGAGGTACAGGTTCGGGCCTCGTTCGTATACGCAGAACGTCCTGGAATCGTCGCATACGACAGCCCCGAATTCGGAGGTCGCAACATCGAGGCGGAGGTGGCCATCGGCCACAGCCTCGCCATACTGCGGCTCGACGATGGCTCGCGGCCGGGCCGGGCGATCACCCTGGGGCTTGAAATGGGCATCTTCTCCCGCTTTTTCATGGAGTTGGCTCAAAAAGACCTCATAAACAGCGACTTTCGCATAGGTCTCCCATTTGCGTTTCGGAGCGGTTCCTGGGAATCCAGGCTCATGATCCGGCATTTCAGTGCGCATCTGGGCGACGATTATCTGGTGCGTTTCTTCGACGATGAGGTTCTGGGCGGCTTCGGCCAGACTTCGAAAGACGGGTTCGAGGGGCTCCTGGCTCGCAGGCTCGGAGACAGCGGGCGCCTTTACGTGGGGGGTGAATACAACTTCCACACCAACCAGAATATGTCCCGGGCGGTGTTTCGCTTTGGAGGAGAGTGGGATCCGGTCGACCCCGGGGAAGCCAACGGTGGGTGGCCCTTCTTTGCGGGTGACTTGGAATACGCGAGTTTCTCCGAGCAGTTGGCCGCTACGCTGGTCGGAGGGATGGGGTTCCGGGTGAACGGGCAACGCTTCCGGCTCGAGGCGAGGGCTCGTTTTGGATTCACGCCCATGGGCCATTTTCGCGAGGCGGACGAGACGTTTTACGGTCTCGGTTTCGCCCTCGATCTATAGAAATCTTCGACAGCTTGCCAGGGAGGGGCCGTTGATGGAAGACTCTGCCCTAAGGGAGGACCGGAGGGCCGCCGCGCGGCGGACGCTCACCGCACTCCTGATCACGGTGTCCGCACTCTTCGTGGGTTCGGTTCTGTTCATGGTGGTGCGGGGTGACCAAAGTGCCCCCGAAGGAAGGCGGGTCTTGGCCGTACTTCCCATCCAGGGGTCAAACTCTGCGACTGCATCGGGCCGGTATGATGGGTTTGCCGAGGGGCTGACGGCGTATTTCGGCCGCGCCGACCCCATGGACCTGGGTGTGTTCGGACCGGCCAGCACCTCCCGGTTGGTCGAGTCCGGAGAGGACCCTCTGGCGGTGGGCAGAACACTCGGCGCCGATATGGTTCTGGTCGGGCGTGAGGTTGTCGGCGACTTCTCTTCTATGCTCGTGGTGGAGTTGTTCCGCGTCGATGATGGCACCACCCTCTGGCGAGATGAGTTCGAGGCCGGCCCCGACCTGGACAGAACCGCGCTGTTGCTCCGAGTGGCAATCGACGTGACCGACGTTCTGGATCTTCCCCGCTGAGATGTAGGCTCCCCCCCTATCAGGCCAGGACGGCCTCTACGGTGCCACAGTGGATAACAACCGTGTCGGACGGGTTGATGGCGTAGCCCCCCGCGAGGGTCACGGCTACCGCGGTCTCCGCTTTGGCTGCCGTGTTCAGTACGAACTCGTCTCGCTCTCTCAGGCCCTCGATGCTCAGACCCAACCCGCCGAGTTGATCCCCCTCGTATGGATCAGCGCCGGCGAGGTAGAGCACGAGCTGAGGCCGGTATTCCTCGAGTACCCTCGGCAGGTGCTTGTGGAGTAGTCGCATATACTCTTCGTCTCCCACGCCGTCATCGAGCCCCACATCCAGGTCCCCGGGGGGTTTGACCGCCGGATAGTTCCACTGGTGATGCATGGAGAACGTGAAGACACGAGGCTCCTCGGCGAAGATCGACGCCGTGCCGTTACCGTGGTGGACATCGAGGTCGACGATGAGGATTCGGTCCACTTCCTGTGCGTCGATTAATGTGGCCGCAGCGATCGCGACGTCATTGAGCAGGCAAAAACCCTCACCATGGTCAGCGAAAGCGTGGTGAAACCCTCCCCCCAGATGGACCGATCGCCCCTGTGAGATCGCGAGTTGGCTGGCCAGGGTCGTGCCCCCCGCACAAAGGAGAGAAGCCTCTCTCAACTCGGGTGAGAATGGGAGTTCGAGGAGGTGTTCTTCATCCCGTGTAAACGTGCCCTCAGAGATCTTGGTCCAATAGGACTCGAGGTGGACGCGGAGGACGTCCTCAACCTTGGCCGGCTGGGGCGTCCGCAGATCAGCACTGGCCAAAGTGCCGTTCGCCTCGAGACGCTCTTTGATCAGCCGGTACTTTTCGACGGGGAACACGTGGTCGCCGATGTCCACCTCGTACTGAGGACACCAGACCACGGGGACCCCACCCCGCTGAAACATCGCGCACCTCCCTTCGACCCACCGTCAACGGTGGTTCTGACTTCCCACCTGCAGCGACCTCGTTATATACGTCGGGAGGTCGGGGGGAGGTTCACCGAGTGCCGATAAATTACAGCTCGCTCCCGGCGACCAACGCGGTGTCGGTTACGTAACCGAGGTGCTCGATAACGAGCACTACGCGCCGGTTTTCCCAGCCAGCCAGTTGCCCGCCCTGCCCAGGTGCGACAAGACGGCTCGCGTCTTCGCCGTAGCTCACGGCCCTGACACGCTCCGGGGAGAAATCTTCGGATTCGACCAGATAACGCTGGACGGCTTCGGCCCGGCGCAGTCCGAGCGCCAGGTTGTAAGTCGCCGAGCCGGTCGGATCGGTGAATCCTTCGACGGTCAAGAGGGCATCCGGGTAAAACTCGGCCACAACGCCCGCGAATCGGTCGAGCACCGGAAGATCTTCGGGTCGCAGGTCCGCCTTGTCGAACGGGAAATACACCGGCATGTCGAAGCGAATCGCCGTTTCGAGTCGTTGAACCGTGACGTCGAACTCCCCCTCCAGCGCGGAAAGGCCTCTGGCGAGCCCGTCCAGGCGGGCCTCCAACCGGGCCAACTGCCCTTCCGTACGAAGGTCCGAACCGCTCGCGGTCTGCTCCATTTCGGCTCGGAGAGCGGCCATTTCCGTGTCGAATTGTTCCTGTCCTACATGCGCGCAGGCCGCCGTGATGCCGGCGAATGTCAGTGCGGCCCCCCTGATCAGGCGTGTCCGTAAAGTGATACCCCTACCCATTGTCGATCCTCCCCGTGACGAGACCCAAGCGGTACTTCAGCAATTAGTCTTAGATGCATGAAGGATGCCAAGATTCCGATGCTCACTGGAGATCGAGGTCTAGTCCTCTGGCACCAGCTGGTCGGTCTTGGCCGCCATAATGAAGTCGTTTTGGTGGAGGCCGCGGATCTTATGGGTCCACCAGGTCACGGTGACGCTCCCCCACTCGGTCAGGAGCGCCGGGTGATGGCCCTCTGCCTCGGCAAGCGCGCCCACGGAGTTTGTAAAGGCTAGTGCATCGGCGAAACCGGGGAACGCGAACGCCCGCTCGAGACGTTGAACACCGTCTCGTTCCACGAGCGCCCACTCGGGAACCTGCTCGTGTAACGTCCGGCTCTCCTCCGCCGTGACTCGCGGGGCTCCCCGCTGGCAGGCCTCACATTTCATCTGTGTCAGTTCGCTCATAATCAGACCATCCGGAGCCAATGGTGGAGACTTTACACGATCTCGAGAGGAGATTCCTGGCCAATATGGCTTGGTTCGATCGGGCGCGCATGCGATCTCTTTCCGCCGGTCCGTTGCACGGGCGCGCGTCAGGGTCGATCTTGCCGAATGAAGATCCGTTATATAGATGGTCCTCGGCTCCGGCGAGCGCTCATCGCGGGTTGCCAGTGGGCGCAGCTACAACGTGCGGAGCTCAATCGCATCAACGTCTTCCCCGTGCCCGACGGGGATACCGGCACCAATCTGTACCTGACGGCGCAGGCGATCGCCGAACATCTCGAGCACAGTACTGAACGGTCCGTTGGTGCGGTGGCGCACGAGGCGGCGCAGGCGGCCGTCCTTGGGGCCCGGGGGAACTGCGGTATGATGCTGTCCCACTTTCTCCTCGGTTTCGCTCGCAGCTTGGAGGGTCAGCGTCGGATGGATGCTTCCGATTTCGGCATCGCGTTGGAAGCCGGGGTCCAACACCTTTCCGACGCGCTCGAGGAACCGGTAGAAGGTACGATTCTCACGGTCATGCGAGACACGGCTAAGGCCGTTTCTGGTGCGCAGATCGATGACATCGCTCCGCTTGCCGAGCACATGCTCGATCGGGCCCACGACTCTCTGAAGCGCACTCCGGAGCTCCTTCCGGTGCTCTCCGCGGCGGGCGTCGTCGATGCCGGTGCGAAAGGCTTCGTGAGTCTCCTGGAAGGAGCAGTCATGTTTCTGCGGGGGGATTCGATAACCGCGGAGGCCGGAGCGGATTTTACGGCTGGCCCCCCGGTGGTGGCCTCGGTCGAATATCCGGATCGCGTGGAGCGATACCGGTTCTGCACCGAGGCGCTCGTCCGCGGGAACGACCTACCCGATCAAGCAGAGGTTCGTGGCAACCTGCGCGCCCGGGGTGACTCACTCATTGTGATCCGCTCTGATGACGTGCTCAAGGTGCATGTCCACACGGACGAGCCCGAAGAGGTCTTCTCGTACCTGAAGGGTTTGGGCGACCTCATCACCCATAAGGCCGAGGACATGAAGGCCCAGTACGACGCGGTGGGGCGGGCGTCGACTTCACATCTCGCCCTCGCGCGCCGTCCCGTCGGTGTTCTCACCGACAGTGCCGCCGACCTCCCCGAGGAGATCGTCCGTGCCCACGGTATCCAGGTAGTCCCGATGATGTTGGTCGATGGCGACGAGGTCTACAGGGACGGCGTGGACATCACAGCGGAGCAGTTTCACAAGATGTTGGCTTCGCAGGAGCGCTTGCCGACCACTTCACAACCGCCACCGGGCTCCTTTCTGGAGGGCTTCAAACGGGCCGCCGCTGATGCCGAGCAGGTCGTGGCGGTGGTCTTGAGTTCCGGTCTCTCCGGCGCTTACACGTCCGCGGCAGCGGCCGCTGCTCAGGAGCCGGATCTGCCGATCCATCTCGCGGATTCTCGGGGAGTTTCTCTTCTTCAGGGGCTCCTGGTGTTGAAGGCCACGGAGTTGGCGGAGTTGGCCATGCCCGCTGATGAGATCGTGAAGGAGTTGGCCCGCATCAGAGATCAATCGGGTATCATGTTCACGATCGAGACATTCGACCGCCTGTTGGCGTCGGGCAGGGTCAGCCGGAGCCAAGCCTTTTTCGCGAACTTGTTGAACGTCAAGCCGATCTTGGCGATCGATCAGAAGGGCGAAGTGGTCCCCCGGGCCAAGGCGATTGGACGGAAGCGTGTCATGGTGGCACTCCTGGATGCCGTAGCCGAAGACATGGGGCGTGAGCCGGAGAAGGTTCGTTTCGGAATCGTACACGTCGGAATTCCGGAGATCGTGCCAGAAGTGCGGGAACTCGTCGTGGCCCGTTATGGGGAAGTCGAAATCCTCAACGCCCCGATTACGCCTGTGGTCGCGACACACCTCGGCTTCGGGGCTTGGGGTCTCGCCTATATGGTGGAGGATTAGAAGATCGAGGACCAGAAGGCGACCTAGGGAAGAGCTTCTCCAATGGCCACGATCGCGTGCTCCGGCACGAGGTGGAGGTCGTCTTCGATCAGCCGCGCCGCCTCATGGAGGATGATCACCAGTGCTCCTGAGGGGAGCCCCTCGTGCTGTCCAGGTACGTCGTACTCCTCACTAGGCGTGTGGAGAACAACTTGCCCACGCCTCAGACTGCGGTCCGCGCACGTTCCGACCAGGCGTACGGTCGCCCATCCCGGGCGCGGCGACCATATGAGGTTGGTCGGAGTTCGAAATCTCTGTTCAGACATCATCCGTTTCGTCCTGTATTTTCTGTCGACCAGCGACAAGAAGATCATAGGTAGCCGACTGCGCGGCTGATAGTTCCGGCGGGAGGCCGACAACGAGCGCCCGGCCTTTCGTTCCCTGGGGGATGTGGAGGACCATTCGATCGGGCGGTGTGGGTGGTGCGTATGGGCGCCTTCGCCCGGTCGTATCGATCTCTATGGGCGTTCCGGGGACCGTCAACTCGGCCATGCGGCATCCGAACTGTTGCCAGGCCGTCAAAGGGTCGTTGCCGGCCTCGGCGATCGAGGGCACCAGTTCGTTCTCGTAGTACGCCACGGCCTCCTTGTAGGCGTCCGGGTCGGTCACCTGCATTTCGCGAAGGCGCTTTCGGTAGAACTCCCTCGGGTCCTTCGCGCCCGTCTTGCCAAGGGCGGCTTCGAAGATCTGGTCAGCCCGTTCGTGTGCTTCTTGGTCCATCACCCCGTCCGGTTGGCATCAGGCGACTTTGCCGCTGTGCTCTGGTCAGAATCGCGGCGCGGGGTGAGGGGGTCAACTGCGATCTGCCAGGCGTTGGGCCTCCTCGACCATCCGTACGAATTCTTTTCGATATCCTTCGTGGTCCGGGCCGACCGAGCTCCGGGCCCAGCGGAGAACGGCCGCCAGGTCCGCAGCCCCGCGGTACTCGGAGTCGCGGAGGACCATCCCGAATGCCGCCACAGACGCGGCGAACGTGAAGTCCGACGAAGGCGCGACATCGAAGTCTACATCGGTGTCCCTCACCGCGTGACTGAGAAGCCGGCTCCGGCTCCCATCCGGGTCCTTGTACCGCAGTTTGACGAAGAGCATCTCGGAGCTTTCGCGTAATGAGACCCGTTCGTCGGTGCGCTGATAGCGCAACTCGTCCAGGCCCCGAATGGCCGTACCCGAATCGACCCCGGTGGGAATGACCTCGTACAGCGCGGTCACCGTGTGGCCCGCGCCGAGATCTCCGGAGTCTTTTCGGTCGTCGTTGAAGTCCTCCGCAGCGAGCATACGGTTTTCATATCCGATCAGGCGGTATGCCTTTACGTGGGCTGGATTGAACTCCACTTGGATCTTTACGTCCTTCGCTATGGTGTACAGAGTGCCTCCGAATTCCTGCACCAGGACCTTCTGGGCTTCGTGCACACTGTCGATGTAGGCGAAGTTGCCGTTTCCATGGTCCGCGATCTGCTCCATCTTCGCGTCCTGGAGGTTTCCTGTCCCGAAACCGAGCACCGTCAGAAATGTGCCCTCGTCCCGGCGTTCCTCTATCAGGCGAATCATTTCCGCGTCACTCGAGGGTCCGACATTGAAATCGCCGTCGCTCGCCAGGATCACGCGGTTGTTTCCGCCCTCCATGTGATGTTTCCGTGCGACATCGTACGCCAACCGTAGGCCGGCGCCACCGGCGGTGGATCCCCCGGCCTCCAGCCGCGTGAGGGCTTCGAGGATGGCCTCTTTGTCCGCACCGGACGTAGGCTCGAGGACCAGCCCGGCGGCACCGGCATACACGACGATCGCCACGCGGTCCTGCGGCCGCAGTTGGTTCACCAGCATACCGAGGGCCGACTTCAGTAGCGGAAGTTTGTTAGCAGGCTGCATCGAGCCCGAGACGTCCACCAGGAAGACGAGGTTGCTCGGGGGAAGGTCCGCGGTGTTGATGCGCCGCCCCTGAATTCCGATGCGCACCAGCCGATGCATGGGATTCCACGGGGCGGGCCCGACCTCCGTTTGGACCAGGAACGGATCCGGTCCCTCCGGGTTCGGCAGGTCGTACGTGAAGTAGTTGATCAACTCTTCGATACGAACCGCGTCGGCCGGCGGAAGCTGCCCGGAACGGATGAAGCGGCGAACATTGGAGTAGGACGCGCGATCCACGTCGATACCAAACGTCGAGAGCGGGTTGGCGCCCACCGCCATGAACTCGTTCTCGTAGATCCGGTCGTAACCTTCGCGCTGAAAGTTCGGGTTGTAACGCCCTGGAAGCCTCTGACCCGGCGGTTGTAGCTCCGAATAGGTCTGTCCCCGTCGTCTCTGTTGTGCATCGACCCGGCGGGCATTCTCGTTGAGTGCGCGGGGCAAGGCGAACGCAACAGAAACGGCGTCCGCGGTTATTCTCATGCGCTCGGCGTCCGCCTCGACGGCACCGCCGATGGCTGCCGCTCCGTTCCTGTCGTCGGGTGATTCCGACGGCGCCGACGAGTGCAAGGCGAAGTCGACGCGGAGCGACTGGGCGCCGAGGCTCACCGTCTTCGTCGACGGGGTGTAGCCGGTCAGATCGGCTCGAATGACGATCTCCGATCTGGCCGAGGCGGGAAACCCGGCCGAGGCGGGAATTGTGAGTCGATACCGCCCGTTGTTCGCAGCCAGGGCGCTCAGGGTGAGGCCCTCCACGTGGATCCGTGCCCCCGTGAGCGGGGCTCCGGAGGAGGCGTCGGTGACCATGCCCGATACGACCGTCGCGGTGATCGCGTACCCTCGGACCCCATCGGTTGGGCTCGTAACCAGCGGTACGCCCGAGATCAATCCGCCGAAAATCGCCAAAACAATCATGAAGACCCGCATCGTGATCCCCCCCCGCTGTTGACCCGCAGGATCGAGGAATCGGTCCTGCTTACCCTAGAGGACGAACAGGGGCCTCACACTTGCACATGGGTCAGCCGCCTTCGGCCATGGAGTCCAGGAATTCCTGGTTGGTCTCGGTCCGCGCCATGCGCGCCAACAGAAACTCGATCGCTTCGGTGGGCGGCATGTCGGCAAGGAAGTTGCGCAGGAGATAAACACGGTTGAGTTCGTTGGAAGACAGGAGGAACTCCTCCTTGCGAGTTCCGGAGCGGTTGATGTCGATGGCGGGGAAGATCCGCTTATCCGAGATGTGCCGGTCCAGGATCAACTCCATGTTTCCGGTTCCCTTGAACTCTTCGAAGATGACCTCGTCCATGCGGCTACCGGTCTCGACCAGAGCGGTGGCGATGATCGTCAGGGAACCGCCTCCATCGATATTCCTCGCGGCTCCGAAAAAGCGCTTGGGCTTGTGTAGGGCGTTCGCATCCACGCCGCCGGAGAGAATTTTCCCGGAGTGGGGGATCGTGGTGTTGTACGCCCGGGCGAGGCGGGTTATGGAGTCGAGGAGTATGACCACGTCCTTCCCAGTCTCGACAAGACGTTTGGCCTTCTCCAACACCATCTCCGCCACCTGCGTATGCCGGTCGGCCGGTTCATCGAAAGTGGACGAAATCACTTCTGCATCGACCTGCTCTTCCATGTCGGTAACCTCCTCGGGACGCTCGTCGATGAGCAACACGATGAGGTGTACGTCGGGGTGGTTCGTCGTAATGGAGTTCGCCATCTGTTGCAGCAAGATCGTCTTACCCGCTTTCGGCGGTGAAACGATCAAGCCTCGTTGCCCCATGCCGATCGGCGCCACGAGGTCCACGACCCGCATCGACAGGTCGGTGTCGGGGACCTCCAAGCTGAGTCGGGTTTCCGGGTAGCAGGGACGTAGGTTGTCGAAGGCGACCCGTTGTTTGGCCTTGTCGGGTTCGTCTGCGTTGATGCTTTCGACCTTGAGCAGCGCGAGGTACCGCTCGCCCTCTTTCGGTGGACGGACCTGCCCGAGCACCGTGTCGCCGGTACGAAGGTCGAACCGTTTGATCTGTGATGGACTGACGTAGATGTCGTCCGGCCCGTATAAGTAGTTCCAGTCCTGCGAGCGCAGAAAACCGTAACCCTCGGCCAAGATTTCCAGGACCCCTTCGCCTCTGAGCACCACTTCGTTGTCCAGCAGGCTCTGCTCGATCCGGAAGATCAGATCTTGCTTGCGGAGCCCGGAGTAGTTGGAGATGGTGAGCTCCTCCGCCATATCGTGGAGGTCTCCAAGGCTCTTGTTTCTCAGCTGGGCAATATCCACGGCTGTTCTACCTGGGGACGGCTCGACGGCCGACACGTTGGGTCGGTGGTTGAAAAGTCACGGGGAGGGCACACCTGCAAACTGCGAGGAAGTGCGGTGAGTTCCGCGTTGGCGGAACACCTGGAAGAGCAAGTGGGGTTTCCGAGGGAGTTGATTCGATTGTAATGAGCGGCACCGGGGTGGTCAAGAGGTTTTTTGGGCGTGCGAGGATGTGGGAGGTCGGAGGTGGGACCGTCAATTACGGTATTTTTGATCACTCTCGCGGAGGTTTCGATCCGGTTGGAATCGGACGGATTGGAGGCGGTCTCATCCCCCATAAATGTTTACCGGAAAGGGATTTCACAAGTCACTCAAGACAAAAACGTTGACATTTTCGCGCCCCGGATAAACATTCGTTTACCTCTCGTTTTTCGTAATTCTTTGGAGGTTTTATGGGGCGGCACAATCGGGAGGGTAAGGGCGCGGACCAGCAAGGGTACGAGTACCATATCAACTATCAGCCTGATTGGCTCCGGTTGGTCAAGGTCACACGTACGCTCGACAGCGGGCGTCAGTCCACCAAGACGCTCTTCCGAAACCCGACCCACGACAGGAGGGAGGAACCGTCCGAAAAGGTCCGCACGAGGATCGTTTCGCCGGGACAGGGGCTGGACATGGAAGTGGTCGTGTCGGATCCCTACGGATGTGTCTACCGGGTGCAGGTTACCTGCATGATTCCCACCGGGGACGGCGACTCGGAGAAAGTGGTCTATACCCTCGAGGATAGCGTACCGCCCGCTACCCGAGGTTAATTCGCCAGCCCCAATCATGAACGGTTTCGTGTTGACCCCGGTCGAGTACGTCGGCCGCTGGTCGATCAATCGCGTTCGATCGCTGGGAAAGGCCGGTTACCTGACCACCGGGGCGCTACGTGCTCTCAGAAACGTAGAAATCTGGGGCCCGCGGCTTTTGACACAGATGGTCTCCGTGGGCGTGGCGTCCGTCCCGATCGCGGTCTTCATCGCCGTGTTCACCGGCATCGTGCTGGCACTTCAGGCGTCGTACACCCTGACCGGCGCGGTCCCGATGTACTTGGTGGGCTCGATGGTGGGAAAGTCGATGATCACCGAGTTGGGCCCGGTGCTCACTGGTCTAGCCCTTGCCGGACGGGTAGGCGCCAGCACGGCCGCGGAGGTAGGGACGATGCGGGTTACCGAGCAGATCGACGCACTGGAAACACTCGCGTACGATCCGTTGGCCTATCTGGTCGTGCCGCGTGTGCTCGCCGGTGTGTTGATGTTTCCGGTGGTGATCGTGCTGGCCTCGGCGGTTGGGGTTCTTACGGGATGGGCGGCATCACTCACGCTCCTCGATATGTCCAGCGCCGAGTTCGTTCGGGGTCTCCGGCTCTTTTTTGTACCGTTCGACGTTCAGTTCGCGGTCATAAAGAGTCTGAGCTTCGGCCTCATCGTGACCAGTGTGGGGTGCTTCTATGGGTTCCACGCGAAGGGTGGAGCGGGGGGAGTCGGGGTGGCTGCGACCCGCGCCGTGGTCGTTTCCAGTGTGCTGATCCTGGTGCTGGACGCGTTCTGGGCGGTGGTCCTGTTATGAGCATCGTGTCATGAGCATCCTGCTCAAGGACGTTCATCGGGCGTTCGGCCAGAACCACGTCCTTCGGGGATTGGATCTCGAGGTGCTGGATGGCGAGACGCTCAGCATCATCGGGTTCTCCGGAGCGGGCAAGTCGGTGATCCTCAAACACATGGTGGGCCTGCTTCGGCCCGACTCCGGAGACGTAATCGTGGATGGCCGGAACGTGAGTGAACTCGACGTCGGGGAGCTCAACGAACTCCGCCGTGACATCGGCTACGTCTTTCAGTTCGCCGCGCTCTTCGACTCCATGAACATCGCCGAGAACGTTGCGATGGGGCTTCGCCGTATGCCCGACATGTACGACGACGAGATCATGGCACGTGTAAGTGAGTGTCTCGCCCTCGTCGATCTGGAGGGGACCGAAGACCGGTATCCGTCCGAGTTGTCCGGTGGCATGGTGAAGCGGGCCGGGCTCGCCCGGGCCATCGCCACGAAACCGAAGTATTTGCTTTACGATGAACCGACGACTGGATTGGATCCGGTCACCGTGACGGTGATCGACCGGCTGATCGTTCGGATGAAGGAGGAGCTCGGTGTGACGGGTGTCGTCATCACGCACGATATAGCAAGTGCGTACCGGATTTCCGACCGGATTGTGATGCTGCACGAGGGCCGGATCCGGACCAGCGGGACCGTCGACGTGATCAAGGAGTCGCGTGACCCCCTCCTCAGGTCATTCCTCGAGGGACGACCTGAACTTGCAGAGAGGGCATCGT
This sequence comes from Gemmatimonadota bacterium, assembly GCA_022563405.1. Classification (GTDB taxonomy): domain Bacteria; phylum Gemmatimonadota; class Gemmatimonadetes; order Longimicrobiales; family Gaopeijiaceae; genus UBA822. The sequence goes on from JADFNK010000001.1 coordinate 136,492, forward strand.
GAAGGGCCGCAAGGAGCTCCTGGTCGGCTCGGTCGTGCTGCTCGCGATCCTCACGGCGGTTTTCGGTACGTTTTGGCTCCAGGGCAGGCGTTTCGGAAGTACGGAGACGGAGGTCCACGTCTTGATGAGAGACGTCGGTCAGCTTTCCGTCGGTAATACGGTGACGTTCCGAGGTGTGTCCATCGGACGGGTGGGGGACATCACCGTCGAGGACAGTGGCGTCGCCGTCCGAATCCAGCTGCTTCTCGATGGAGATTGGATTCTGGACGATGATGCCGTCGTGGTGCTCGCCCCGGCGTCCATGTTCGGGGATTGGCAGGCCGAGATCGTAACGCGGTCTCGGTTTCCTCAATACGACTACTCTGAGGTCCCTCCCGACGTCGAGCTCGTCGAGGGGGTTCGGGTACTCGGCGGATACGTGCTTCCGGATCTCTCCCGCCTGACGGCGGTCGCGGACGAGGTCGCCCAGAATGTGGCGTCTCTCACGGACCGCTTCGACCAGGCGTTCGGGCAGGAGACCGCTGACCAGATCACGCGGGCCATCACAAACATGGAGGAATTCACTGCGACCCTTCGACGGCTTGCCGACGAGCAATCGGTTCAGTTTCTGGGGATCGCAGACGACGTCCAGAGTGCTACGTCCGAGATCGCATCGGTTCTTGCGACGGCTCGTGGGTCGCTGGAGAGGATCGATGCGTTGTTGGCTTCCGGAGACCTGGATTCGATCCTCGTGAACACGAAAATCATCACCGCTGAGCTCAGCGGCGTTTCGGGGGACATCTCGGCGGCCTCGCAGAGTCTTTCCGGAACCCTCACCCTGGCGGATTCTACGTTTCTGTCGCTGAATCGCATCACGACCCGTCTCGAAAACGGAGAAGGGTCGCTCGGACGGTTGATTTCCGATACCCTACTGGCGAGTCGTGTCGAACGTCTCGTGGAGGAGCTGAATCTTCTCATGGAGGACCTCCGGGCGAACCCACAGAAGTATGTGCGCCTTTCGATTTTTTGATTGGGAATCCCGGTCACCCTCTTAATGACCAAGCGCAAGGCGAGAATCGAACACAGCTCCGGCGGCGTTGTTGCTCGGCGCGTGGACGGGAGCGTGCACCTGCTACTGATCCGTGATCCCTATGGCAAGTGGGGCTTGCCGAAGGGCCATGTGGAGAACGGTGAGAGTTCCTGTGAGGCTGCCTTGAGAGAGGTGCGCGAGGAGACCGGGTTGACACATCTCGATGTGGGTCCGTCGCTCGGTACCATCGATTGGTACTTCAGGCTCAAGGGTGATCTCGTGCACAAATTCTGTGATTACTTCCTCATAGCTTCTCCGGACGGAGATACGAGTCCGGAGGTGTCGGAGGGGATCACCGAGTGCCGGTGGCTCCCGGTGGAGGAGGCCATCGAGACGGTGGCGTACGACAACGCTCGTGAGGTCGTGGTACGGGCGGCGGAGGTCCTGAGCTCGGGCGAAGCGGACTCACTATTGTGACCGAAGGCCCGATTGTGACCGAAGGCCGGATCGTGACGGAGGGGCGGCTCCAGGTCTGGCGGGGCCTCCAGGCGATCGTCGCGCTCCTGGTGTTCGGTCTGTTGCTCTTCAGTGTGCAGGAACTGCTGAACCCCTTCGTTCTCTTCTTGATCCTGCTCGCGGTGCTGATTCCTTTCCGGCAAGTGCCGGGGTACGTACTACTCGTCTCGGTGGCGGCGATACTCACGGCTTATTGGCTGTTGGCCACGACCGGCTTCCTGCTTGCCCCCTTCGTTCTTGGCTTCGGCTTCGCATACGTGCTGGACCCACTTGTGGACCGAATGGTAGAGCGCCGTGTGGCGCGGAGCGCCGCCATCCTCTTGTTGGCGTTGCCGGTGGTAGGCGTGGGGGTGGTGGCCGTCCTGTTCGGGATCCCTGCACTCGTGGGCCAAGTCGACCAGCTTGTCCAGGCAGCTCCCGACCTGGTCGGCCAGATCGGAAGGTTGCTCAGTGGGATTCGAGAGTTCATTGTGGGCATTCCGGGCGTCGATGAAGACGCTGTCCCCGATCTGACCAACCTCGATCCGGAAGAGATCGTTGCTTTCCTTCAGGAGCGCCGGGAGCAATTGGCGAGCGGCGCTTGGCGGGGTGTGCTGGGTTTGGGCCGCGGTCTCGGGTCCGCCGCTACCGTGGTGGGCTACGTGTTCCTGACGCCGCTTCTCACGTTTTACCTGCTCCGGGATTATGACGGCATCCTTGCTCGGCTACGGGGGCTCCTCCCGCGTGGCCGCGAGGCGGAGGTCGTGGAGTTCGCTCGTGAGTATGACCAACTGCTCTCGAGGTATCTGCGCGGCCAAGTCACGGTGGCGCTCATCATCGGTGCGTTGACCAGTGTGCTCCTGCTTTGGGTCGGGTTTCCCTATCCCTTGCTCCTGGGAGCGCTGGCTGGGGTCATGGGGCTCATCCCCTTTCTGGGGTTGGTGCTCGCCATCATTCCCGCGGTGATCATCGCTTTGGTCAGCGGCGATGTGCTGTGGTCACTGCTGAAGGTTGCCGGGGTCTACGGCGGGGTCCAGGTCCTGGACGGGATGCTGATCAGTCCCCGAATCGTGGGTGATTCCGTAGGACTCCACCCGGTGTGGATCGTCCTGGCACTGTCCGTCGGTGGTTTCTTCTTCGGGTTCGTGGGACTGCTGATCAGCGTGCCGGTCGCGGTGGGCTTGAAGCTCGTCGTCGCTCGAGGTCTGGAGCGGTACCGGAGCTCCGAGTTGTATGGGAGCCCGGAGGGCTGATTTGGGGGCGCTTGGCTCTCGAGGTCCATAGCGATCATCCGGTTGGCTCAGCCGTTGGAGGTGGTTCGAACGGGGGTTATTCTTGTCGCCACTGTGCGCGCGCCGGCCGCTGGACCTTCATCGGACGATCGGGAACCGTCACGGATTAGGTAGATGGAAGCGGGCCCGTCGCCGAAGTGCGGGCCGAGTCATGTTTACTCCAGGAAAATCGGGCCATGTCTGAGCGTCAACACGAACAAGTCGTCATCATCGGATCGGGGCCGGCGGGCTGGACTGCCGCCATTTACGCGGCTCGTGCCCAGCTGTCTCCCCTCGTCATCGAGGGCGCCGCTAGCCGCACGATGGTTCCCGGCGGGCAGCTCATGTTCACGACGGAAGTCGAGAACTACCCGGGTTTCCCCGAGAGTGTGACGGGGATTCAGATGATGGCGGATTTCAGGGCACAGGCGGTGCGCTTCG